>CAUJJG010000086.1 GCA_963205445.1 Pseudomonadota bacterium | reverse complement strand
CGGGTGTAGCCGGGCAGCAGATTGTTGACGGTGATGCCGTCCGCACCCAGCTCACGCGACAGCGTTTTCGCCCAGCCCGCGACCGCGCCGCGGATGGTGTTGGACACGCCGAGGTTGGGGATTGGCTCATACACCGAGGTGGAGATCACGTTGACGATGCGGCCCCAGCGCGCTGCGCGCATGCCCGGCAACACGGCCTGCACCAGCGTCTGGTTGGCGAGCAGGTGCTGGCGGAACGCCTCCAGATAGGCGTCGAGGTTTGCGGCATGCGCCGGCCCGCCCGGCGGCCCGCCGGTGTTGTTGATCAGGATGTGCACGGGCTGCCTTGCACACAGCGCGGCAACTTGCGCATGCAGGGTTTCGGCATGGCCCAGATCGGCGGCAAGCAAGCCGTGTTGCTGCCCCTGCGGGGTTGGCAGCTGGGTGAGCACGTCGCGCAGCGCCGTTTCGCGTCTTGCCAACACGGTGACGTTGGCACCGAGTTGGGCCAGCTCCTGCGCGGTGGCGCGGCCGATGCCTTCGGAGGCACCGCAGACCAAGGCGTGTTTGCCGGTGAGATCAAGCTGCATGTGCTGCTCCCGTTCTTGAACAGCAAAAAGCCCGGCAGGGCCGGGCTTTTCACAAATCGAGTTGGTACCGGTGATAGGACTCGAACCTACACGACATCGCTGCCAGTGGATTTTGAGTCCACCGCGTCTACCATTCCGCCACACCGGCATGCCGTTATCTTACCGTGACCGACCCTGTGATTGCACGTTTTGTGTGCGGCTCAAATGCAAACACCAGCATTTTTCTGCGCAGGCGAGCCGACATTGGCCTCACGCCACTTTGTTGGTCAGGGTTTGCGAGTAAGGCAGGCTGCGCAGGAATCCGGCGACGGCGGGTCCGAAACGGGCCTCATCCACCAGGAAGGCATCGTGGCCCTGCGGCGAAGGCATCGGCAGGAAGCGTGTGTCGATGCCGGCATTGCGCAGGCCGGCGGCAATTTCTTCCTGCTGCTGGATGGGGAACAGGATGTCGGTCTTGACGCCGATCACCAGGGCCGCTTCCAGCCCGGTGATGGCAGCCAGCCCCTGCAGGGTGTCGCCGCCGTGAGGTTCGCCCAAGTCGAACCAATCCATCGAACGGCTGAGGTAGAGGTAGCAGTTGGGGTCGTATTTGTGGACGAAGCGCCGCGCGTGCGCTTCCAGATAGCTTTCCACCTCGAACTCCATGCCGAACGGGTCGTCACCTTCGCGCTGCTCCGAGTCCAGCCGCACGCGACCGAAGCGGCCATCCCATTCCAGCGCCGAACGGTAGGTGATGACGCCCAGCTTGCGGGCCATCCGCATGCCGTTTTCCGGGTAGTGCTCGGCATCGTCGTAGTGGCCATTGTCCCAGTGTGGGTCCAGCCGGATCGCCTCACGTTGCAGCGAGCGGATGGCGATGGAAAATGGCAGTGCCCGCGCGGCGCCGCAGATGTTGATGTGGCCACGCGCGATGCCGGAGTGGCGGGCCAGCAGGGCCAATGCGCTCATGCCACCCATGGAGTTGCCCACCACGCAGGCCAGCCGTTCGATGCCCAACGCGTGCACCAACGCTGCAACGGCGTCGGCCCCGTCTTCAATCGACAGGTCCGGGAAATCGAGGCGATAGGGGGCTCCGGTGGCGGGGTTGCCCGATGCGGGGCCCGTGCTGCCCTTGCAGCTGCCCAGCGCATTGACGCAGACCACGAACCAGCGCCGGGTGTCGATGGGCTTGCCGGGGCCGACCATCCACTCCCACCAGCCGGGTGCCGGGTTGGCCTCGTTGGCGGCCGCGTGGGCATCCGGCGACATCCCGGTCAGGATCAGGACGGCATTGGATGCGTCCGTGTCCAGTTGGCCCCAGGTTTCATAGGCCAGGTGCGCACCATGCAGCGCGCCGCCGCGTTTCATCGGAAACGGTGAGGGCAGATCGAACCAGCGGGTGCCGGGCGGGATGAATTCGGCCATGGCGATCAAGGTGAAATGCGGATGTGGCCATCATCCGCCTTGTACGGCCAGCCGGTCATGCCGGTTGGGTATGCCGGCATGCCGTGGATGCTTACGGTGCGTCGATCACCAGCGCCACCGGGTTGTCGGTGGGCAGCGTTACCCGTACCGGTTTGGATTCCAGGTCACCGTCTTGCCGGTTGGCCTCACCGCTGACGGAGAGGCGTGCCACCAATTCCACGTCCTTGACCTGCGAAAGCTTGAGGGTGGGCATCGGGCTGTCGGCATCGCCAAGGTGGGCGGTGAAGGGCAGTGCCGACGCGGCGTGTTTTTGCGCCGCCACTGGCATCGGCGAGCCGGGCTGGCGGGCAATCACGAACACGGTGGCGCCCGGGTGCAGGCGAATGCGTTCCGCCAGTACCGGGGCCAGACGCACCGAAACCGACAACAGCGGTGCCGATGCGGCTGCGGGCTGGTCCGGCAACGGCGACAAGCCGGCCTCGCTGCGGGCCAAGTTGATTTCCCGGCGCAGGCTGTCAGCGGTGTCGGCGCTGATCATGGCCAACAGGGGCTGCCAGGTGGCCGCGGCTTCAGCCGGTTTGCCACTTTGCCGTAGCGCCACGCCCAAGAACCAGCGTGCACGCTGGTGGTTGGGGTTGCGCTTCAAGGCGGCCTGCAAGAAGCCCAACGCTTGCGCATCAAACCGTCGCCCGGGGTCGGCCAGCGCGCGTGCCTGCGCTGCCTCGGTGAGGTAATCGGGATTGTCCGGGGCCAGGTTGGCGGCTTTGCCGAGGGCGTCACGGGCATTGGCGGCATCATCCAGACGCAGATAGGCTTGGCCCAGCAGGGCCCAGCCGTCGGCCTGTTGCGGGTCACGCTCCAACGCGGCCTTGAGCTGGACAATGGCCGCCTCAAGGGTCTGAGGCGCTTGCCGTGCGGCGGGGTCCAGCGCCTGCGGGGTGCCCACCAACAGGTACAACAGGGCGGCGGACAGCACCGACACGCAGGCCACGCCCAGCGCGACCGCGCGGGCATCGCGCCACAGCGGGCGCAGAACGGTGGCCAGCACGAAAAGGCCCAGCAGGGACGCGAATGCAACGAAGGCCGCCATCACCATTCCTGCCCTTCGTCCATCGGCATGTTGATTGCCGGCTTGCGCCGCCGCAGGATGACGATCACAACGCCGGCACCGGCCAGCAGCGCCAGCGCAGGGCCCAGCCACAGCAGCCACGTCCCTCCTGCCAGCTTGGGCTGATAGAGGACGAATTCGCCGTAACGCTGTACCAGATAATCCTTGATCTGGGCATCGCTCATGCCCTTGCGCATCTGGTCCAGCACCTCGCGCCGCAGCTGCAGTGCGATCAGGGCGTTGGAATCGGCCAGCGATTGGTTTTGGCACATCACGCAGCGCAGCTGCAGGGTGAGTGCGTGGAAACGGGCTTCTTCGGCCGTTGTGTGGAATACCAGCGGCGCGGCATCGGCCTGTTGATTGGCTTGGGCGAAGGCGGGCAGTGCAGCAGCCAGCCACAGCAGCGCAACGAGCAGCAAGCGATTCATTGCTCGTCCTCGATCCGGGTCAGCAGCGGCAGCAGCTCGCCGTCGATGATCGTTTGGTCCAGCGGGCCGACATGTTTCCAGCGCACGATGCCGCGGCCATCGACGAGGAAGGTTTCCGGTGCGCCGTACACGCCCCAGTCCAACGCGGTGCGGCCTTCGACATCGGACAGCACCACCATGTAGGGGTTGCCGAACTGCTCCAGCCAGCGCAGGGCGTCGGCGGGTTCGTCCTTCCAGTTGTAGCCGACCACGCGCAGGCGCTTGGTTTCTGCAAATTGGGTCAGCACCGGGTGCTCGACCCGGCATTCCACGCACCAGCTGCCCCAGACATTGAGCAGAAAGGGACTGCCGGCCAGATCGGCCAGTTTCACCTTGTAGCCGGGGTCATGCAGGACCGGCAGCTCGAAGGTTGGGGCGGGTTTGCCGATCAGGGGCGAGGGCAGGGCGTCGCGGTTGGGTTTGCGGCTCATCCAGACGCCGGCGGCCAACAGGGCGGCGAGCAGGGCAAAGGCGGCCAGCGGCAGCCAGCGGGCGGGCTTCATGCGCGCTCCTTGATCTTGCGGAAGCGTTTGTCGAAGGCGGTGACCACGGCACCCAGCGCCATCAGCAGGGCGCCGGCCCAGATCCAGCGAACAAAGGGTTTGACGTGGACACGCAGGGCCCAGGCGTCGCCGCCCAGCGACTCGCCGATGGCGACATAGGCATCGGCGAACACGCCGCGAGCGATGCCCGATTCCGTCATCACCTGGCCACCGGCGCGGTAGCGACGTTTTTCCGGATGCAAGGTGGCGGTCACGCGGCCATCCTCCAGCACCTGCACGGTGCCGCGGTCGGCGTGATAGTTCGGGCCGTCCTGCGCGGTGATGCCGTCGAAACGGAAGCTGTAATCCCCCAGGGTCACGGTGTCGCCGGCCTTGACGGCCAATTCGCGCTGGAGGTTCAGCCCTTCCACCAGCAGGGCGCCGACCAGGAACACGGCAATGCCCAGATGCGCCAGCGTCATGCCCCACATCTCCAAGGTCAACCGGCCCCCGGCCGAGCGCAGGCGCTGCCAGACAAAGCGCAAAGTGCCGGCGGCCACCCAAACCGCACCCAGCACGCCGGCGGCGGTTTTCCACTGCCCCTGCGGGGCCATGAAGAAGGCGGCGACGGCGGCCACCAGCGCCAGCGCCGCCCACGGCAGCAGCAGGCGCAAGGGCTTGGCCATCTGCTCCTGCTGCCAGCGGGTCAGCGGGCCCAGCGGGACCAGCGCCACCAGTGGCGCCATCAGCAGGATGAACATGATGGCGAAATACGGCGGGCCCACCGAGACCTTGCCCAGCTCAAGCGCGTCGGCCAGCAGCGGGTACAGGGTGCCCAACAGGACCATCGCGCAAGCGCTGGTCAGCAGCAGGTTGTTGAGCAGCAGCAGGGTCTCGCGCGAGCCGGCGGCGAAGGGTTTGGCATCGCTTTCGGTATCCGGCGCGCGCAGTGCGTACAGCAGCAGCGAGCCGCCAACCACGATGGCGAGGAAGATCAGCACGAACAGCCCGCGGCCTGGATCGGCGGCGAAGGCGTGCACCGAGGTCAGCACGCCCGATCGCACCAGGAAGGTGCCCAGCAGCGACAGCGAGAACGCGGCGATCGCCAGCAGCAGGGTCCAGCCGCCAAAGCTGCCGCGTTTTTCCGTCACCGCCTGCGAGTGGATCAGGGCGGCGCCGACCAGCCAGGGCATGAAGCTGGCGTTCTCCACCGGGTCCCAAAACCACCAGCCGCCCCAGCCCAGCTCGTAATAGGCCCACCAGCTGCCCAGCGCGATACCCAGGGTGAGGAAGGCCCAGGCGACATTGGTCCACGGGCGGGTCCAGCGCAGCCACTGGGCGTCGATCCGGCGCTCCATCAGGGCAGCGATGGCGAAGGCGAACGGTACCGCGAAGCCCACGTAGCCGGCGTACAGCAGCGGCGGATGCACGATCAACCCCGGGTCTTGCAGCAGCGGGTTGAGGTCGCGGCCTTCGCCAGCTGCCGGCAGCAGGCGGGTAAAGGGGTTGCTGGTGAAGATCAGGAAGGCGAGAAAGCCCACCGCCACGATCCCCATGACCCCCAGCACGCGCGCCACCACCGGCAGCGGCAGGTGACGGGAAAAGCGCGCCAGTGCCGCCGTCCACAGCGCCAGCACCAGGGCCCACAGCAGCAGGGAGCCTTCATGGGCGCCCCAGACGGCGGTGTAGCGGTACAGGACCGGCAGCAATGAATTGGAGTTTTCCGCAACGTACTGGACCGAAAAATCGCCAGTGACGAACGCGCGGGTGAGCACGGCAAACGCCAGCCCCACCAGCAGCAGCTGCATGTAGGCGGCGGGGCGAGCCACGGTCATCAGTGCCGGGATGCGTCGCCAAGCTCCCAGCAGCGGCAGCAGGGCCTGCAGGGTGGCGACCAGCAGCGCAAGGATCAGTGCGACCTGGCCAAGCTCGGCCAGCATCAGTTCGCGCCTTCCGCGGGTGCGGCCGCATCCTGCACGCCGTGCTTCTTGTGCGCCTGGCCCATCTTGTCGGCCACTTCCTTGGGCATGTAGGTCTCGTCGTGCTTGGCCAGCACTTCCTCGGCCACGAACACGTCACCGCGCATGCGGCCGGTGGCCACCACCGATTGGTTCTCGCGGAACAGGTCCGGCAGGATGCCGGTATAGACCACGGGTAGGCGGGCATCGCCGTCATCGACGTCGAAATGCGCTTCCATCGAGCCGGGTGCGCGCTTGAAGGAGCCTTTGGCCACCATGCCGCCCAGCCGGAAGCGGGCGCTGCCGTCGCGCACATTGTCACCGGCCGCGCCGCTGAGAATCTCGTGCGGGGTGTAGAGGTAGGCGACGTTGCGCTGCAGAGCCATGGCGATCAGCGCGGTGGCGATGCCGGCCACGGCCAGCAAGGCAAGGATCAGGAGCAGGCGGCGCTTGCGGGTGGGGTGCATGGGCATGATTGTTCAGTCCCGCGACAGCGGGGCTTGGTGGGCGTCTGGGCGGGCGGGCTGCTGGCGGGCGTGTCGACGGCGGGCGGCCCGCAGGGCGGCGCGGATCTGCAGTTTCGGGACCAGATAATCCCACAGCAGCATCAGCGCAAAGGCGACGTAGGCGGCGATGACGTATTCGCGGTAACTCACGCTGCGCCCCCGCCGGTCAGTTTCGATACCCAGTCCTTGCCGGCCTCACGCCGCAGGTTGTCGGCGCGGGCACGTGACAGCAGTGACCCCAGGAACCAGCACTTGGTGCCGATGATCATCCAAACCAAGGGGCTGGTCATGCTGGCATCCATGCTGGACTCGCCGAACAGGCGGATGGTCTGGCCCTGGTGCAGGGAGTTCCACCACACCACCGACCAGCGGATCACCGGCAGCAGCGCCACCCCGACGATGGCCAGCAGGCCGGCGGCGCGGGCCGCGTTGCGGCGATCGTCGATGGCTGCGTACAGGCCCATCACGCCCAGATACAGGAACAGCAGGATCAGCTCGGTGGTCAGACGCGGGTCCCAGTCCCACCAGGTGCCCCACATCGGCTTGCCCCAGATCGAGCCGGTGACGAGGGTGACCAGGGTGAAGGCGGCGCCGGTGGGCGCGCAGCCCATGGCCAGGATTTCGCAGAGCTTGATGCGCCAGATCAGGGCGATGGCGGAATAGAACGCCATCAAGCCAAAAATGGCCATGCTCATCCATGCCGCCGGGACGTGGATGTAGAGAATCCGGAAACTGTCGCCTTGCTGGTAATCGGCAGGCACCTGAAACAGGGCGCCGTACAGGCCCACGGCCATCGTCAGCAGGCCCAGCAGATACGCCCACGGCGTCCAGCGGGTGGCGAAACGGTCGAAGTACGGCGGCGAGCCGAGTTGGTGAAACCAGCGGATCAGCGGGGACATCGTGGCCTGGACGAAAGCGGCATGACAGTGATGGCCGCGGATATTCCGTCAAGGATACCAGCCCGAATGCAGGAACGTCCCGACCACCCGGCAGTCTGGGGCCTGGTCTCCCAGGCTGCCGGGGGTGAAGGTACCGTTGACGCGCCTGTCACCGCGGTGCGGTGACAGGGCATGCGTCACTGCTGGACCTGGATGCTGCCCTGCATCAGGGCCAGATGGCCCGGGAAGCTGCAGAAGAACTTGTAGGGGCCGCCGTCCTTGATCTTGGCCACGTCGAAGCTGACCGAGGCGGATTCGCCGCCGCCGATGATCTTGGTGAAGGCGATGGCGCGGGCGTCGCCTGCCTTGACGTGGTTGACGGTATCGGCTGCGCCGTCGGTGGAAATGCCGGCCATGTCGGCTTCCTTCGCGATCACCACGTTATGCCCCATCACGTTGGCGGCCATCTTGCCCACATGCTTGAGGTTGACGGTGAACTGGGTGCAGCTGGCCGGCACGCTGATCGAATCGGCATTGAACTGCATCATGTCGTTGGATTCGAGGGTGGTGGCGCAGTTTTCGACCGTGGCCGGCTTGCTGCCGGTGGCGGCTTCGGCGGGCGCAGCTTCGGCGGCTGGCGCAGCCTCGGCGGCCGGGGCGGCTTCAACCGGGGCTTCCGCTGCCGGCGCCGCATCGGCCGGCGCGGCGGATTCGGCAGGTGCGGACGAGTTGCCGCAGGCGGACAGGATCAGCGCGATGGCGCCGGCAAGGACGATCTGACGGGATTTCATGGATGACTCCGTAAGGGGGTTTGAGACTGGCAGCTTGGGCCAGCCCCGGTATTGTCCAACGATCGTCGTGAAGAAAACATTGATCCATCTCAAGCCCGAGGCTTGCTTGCGCTGCAACTGCCCGGTCAGGAATGGGCGATGCGCAGGGCGGCGGCCGCGGTGATGGGGGCCAACCCCAGTGACAGAACCAAGCCGGCAGCCAGCAGCAGCAGTGCACCCACGGCATCGAACCCTTGCGCGTGCGCGGCCACGGCGCCGGCGCCGAACACCAGTACCGGCACGTACAGCGGCAGTGCCAACAGCGCAACGAGGATCCCGGCACGGCGCATGCCCACGGTCAGGGCGGCCACCACCGCCCCCAGCAGGCTGAGGATAGGGGTGCCCAGCAGCAGGCTGGCCAGCAGGACGGGGAGCTGGGCGCGCGGGAGGTGCAGCAATTCCCCCAGAAAAGGGACGGCCACGATGACTGGCAATGCCGTGGTGGCCCAGTGCATCAGGGTACGGATCAGCACCAGCCACCACAGGGGGACCGGGGCCAGCATCCATTGCTCCAGCGAACCGTCTTCGGCATCGCCCCGGAACAGGCTGTCCAGGGCCAGCAGCCCGGCCAGCAGGCTGGCCAGCCACAACGTGGCCGAGGCCACCGGGGCCAGCGAGCGCGCATCGCCGCCCAAGCCAAGGGCAAACAGCACCACCGTCAGCAAGGCGAACAGCGCCGGTTGCAGGGCGTCCCCGCGCCGCGCCCAGAGCAGGTGCAGGTCGCGAACCATCAGGGCGCGTGCGGCTTGCCACATCATGGCCTTGGCCTCGTCAGTTCCAGCAGCCGGGTTCGGACCGGCGGTGCGGCGTAGGCGCCATGGGTGGTGATCAGTGCGGCCCCGTCGCTGCGCAGATGCGCTTGCACCATCCGGTTGACCAGTTCGATCCCGTCCAGATCGAGGTTGGCGTAGGGCTCGTCCAGCAGCCACAGCGGGGCGGGGGACAGCCACAGTCGGGCCAGCCCCAGGCGTTTCTTCTGCCCGGCGGACAAGGTGCGCAGTGGGGCGTCCTCGTAGCCTGCCAAACCGGTGATGGCCATGGCGGCCTCGGGTGTCTGCCGGGCCCGGCGTCCGTGCAGGCCGCACAAATAGTGCAGGTTGTCCAAGGCGGTCAGGTCGGCCTTCAGGCCGGGGAGATGCCCCAAGTAGGCGGTGAAGCGGGCGCGCAGCGCGGGCTGCGCCGCTTGGCCGTCGATTTCGATGGTGCCCGCATCGGCCCGCAGCAGGCCGGCCAATACCCGCAGCAAGGTGGTTTTGCCTGCGCCATTGCCGCCTTGAACCAGCAGTGCCTCGCCGGCATCCACCGAGAATGCCAGCGGCCCGAAAACGGGTGTCTCGTCACGCGAGAAGGCCAAGCCGTGTGCGGCGAGCAGGGGGCTGGCGAAAGTAGGGGTGTCGGACATGGAGGGCCGATTCTACCGGCTTGCCGACGGACGCCCGCACTGCCAGTGGATTTCGTACACTCGGAAGCCCCCCGCACGCAGACAGGCTCATGCAGATCCAGACCAAGCTCCCGAAGGTTGGTACCACCATTTTCACCGTGATGTCGCAGTTGGCTGCCGAGCACGCTGCGGTCAACCTTGGACAGGGCTTTCCTGATTTCCCCGTCCCTGCGCGCTTGGTCGATGCGCTGACGCGGGCGATGCAGGCGGGCCATAACCAATATCCCCCGATGAGCGGGGTACCGGTCCTGCGGCAGGCCATCGCCGACAAGACCGAGCGCTGCTATAGATGGCGGCCCGATGTGGATGCCGAGATCACGGTCACCAGCGGTGCCACCGAGGCGATTTTCAACGCCATCCATGCGGTGGTGCGTGCTGGCGAGGAGGTCATCGTGCTGGACCCCTGCTACGACTGCTATGAGCCGGCGATTGAGCTGGCTGGGGCGACTGCGGTGCATGTGGCGCTGGACCCCGTCACCTTTGCCCCTGACTGGGCGGCGATCCGCGCTGCGATCACGCCCAAAACCCGGCTGCTGATGATCAACAGCCCGCACAACCCGTCCGGGGCCATCTTTACCGCCGAGGACATGCAGACCTTGACGACGCTGCTGCGCGGGACCGACATCCTGCTGCTCAGTGACGAGGTTTACGAGCACATCGTCTTCGACGGCGTTCGTCACGAGTCGGCCTTGCTGTACCCGGAACTGCGCGAACGCGCCTTCGTGATTTCCAGCTTCGGCAAAACCTATCACTGCACCGGCTGGAAGCTGGGCTATGCGATCGCGCCGCCGGCACTGACGGCCGAGTTTCGCAAGGTGCATCAGTACAACGTGTTCTGCAGCTTCAACCCGGTTCAACACGCGTTTGCCGAGATGATCGAGCAGGAGCCGGCGCACTACGAGACCTTGGGGGCCTTCTATCAAGCGCGCCGCGACAGCTTCCGCCAGCAGCTGCTGACCACCCGGCTCAAGCCGCTGCCTGTGCCGGGCGGGTATTTCCAGCTGGTGGACTATTCGGCAGTCAGCGATCTGCCGGATCTGGAGTTTGCGCGTTGGCTGACCGTGGAACACGGCGTCACCGGCATCCCGCTGTCGCCGTTCTATGCGGCGCCCCCGCCGGGCCAGCGCCTGTTGCGCCTGTGTTTCGCCAAGAACGACGAAACCGTGAACCGCGCCATCGAACGATTGTCCAAGTTGTAACCGCACCCTCCGTCGTGCTGCCCCAAGGGGGACGACATGCAGACCGACAAAGCCATCGCCCTGTTGCTGGCATCACTGTTGACCGCCTTGGCCGTGTTTTGGGGCTGGCGTGCGGTCAATGCCCATCCGATGCCCGTTTCACCCGTTGGAGCCAAGCCCGTGGACAAGCAGCATTTGCAGGACATCTATTTTGGAATGGGCTGTTTCTGGGGGGCGGAAAAGCGCCTGCGGGCGGTGCCTGGCGTGGCCGAGGTGGAGGTGGGCTATGCCGGTGGCGATGCCCCGAAGGTGGGGTATGAGGACGTGCTGGAGGAAGAAAAGCGGCTCCGCGCCGGCCGCAGCCAGGCGCGCAACCATGCCGAGGTGGTGCGGGTGCGCTATGACCCCCGGCAGCTGGACCTGATGACGCTGCTGGCGGCCTTCTGGGTAAACCACGACCCCACCCAGGTGGGCGGGCAGGGCAATGACTTGGGCAGCAATTACCGCAGCGCGATTTATGTCACCACCGAGGCACAGAAGACCTTGGCCGAGCAAAGCCGCGCCATCTATCAGGCCAATTTGCGTCAGGCCGGGTTTGGGGCGATCACCACCGAGATTCTGCCGGTGCGGCATTACAACCGGGCCGAGGAGGTCCATCAGGATTATCTGTTGAAGAACCCCGATGGGTACTGTGGTCTGGGTGGAACCGGGGTGGCCTTCGGAACGGAGGGCGGTACGGCGGTTGCGCAGGCCTTGGTTGGCAGCACGCTGAATATCGTGCGTCAGCTGGTGGAGTACGACGCCGAGGATTGCCCGTATTGCGAGAAGTTCGAGGCCGATGTGCTGCGCCAGTGGGCCGCCGATGTGCCCATCGTGAAGACGCGCTCACGGCAGTCGCCGGTGGGCTGGACGCTGGCCAAGCCCCTGGTGGCCACGCCCACCATCGTGCTGTTCGAGCAGGGGCGCGAAACCGCGCGTTTTACCGGCTATGCCGGGGATCCGCAGAAATTCTGGCAATGGTTGGGCTTTCACCTGCTCACACCCGAACAGCAGAAAATCGCCTTCGACAGCGGTACCGAGTTGCCGGGGACAGGGCCCTATCTGGATGAACACCGGCCCGGTACCTATGTGGACCCCATCAGTGGCGTGCCCCTGTTCCGCAGTGACGCCAAGTTCGACAGTGGCTGCGGCTGGCCCAGCTTCTTCGAGCCCAAGCCCGGGGCTTTGACCTATCTGGAAGACACCAGCCACGGCATGCGTCGCATCGAAGTGCGCAGCACCAGCTCCGGCATCCATCTGGGCCATGTCTTTGACGATGGCCCGCCGCCCACCGGCAAACGCTATTGCATCAATGGCAAGGTGTTGCGCTTCGTGCCGGATGCCCCCCGCACCTGACTCCTACAGGACCCCACATGCAGAATCTCCGCGTTTCCATCGTGCAGGGCGATACCCGCTGGCACGACCCCGCCGGCAACCGCGCCCATTACGCGCAGCTGATTGCGCCCCTGCACGGCACCACCGACCTCGTGGTGCTGCCCGAAACCTTCACCAGCGGTTTCTCCAACGAGGCCATTGGCAGCGCCGAGGACATGCAGGGCCCCACCGTGGCTTGGCTGTGCGAACAGGCCCGAATACTGGGGGCGGCCGTGGCCGGCAGTGTGCAGCTGCGGGATGCGGGAGGCGTGTTCAACCGCCTGCTGTTCGCCACCCCGGAGGGTGCGCTGCATCATTACGACAAGCGCCACCTGTTTTCCTTTGCCCGTGAACACGAGCGCTACGCCGCCGGTCAGGAGCGCGTGGTGGTGACATGGCAGGGGTGGCGCATCCTGCTGCAGGTCTGCTACGACCTGCGCTTCCCGGTGTTCTCGCGCAATCGTTTCGATGCGGCCCAGGCAGGGCAGGCCGACTATGACTTGGCCCTGTACGTCGCCAACTGGCCTTCCGTACGCGCCTATCCCTGGAAAACCCTGCTGCGCGCCCGCGCCATCGAAAATCTGTGCTTCGTGGTTGGCGTGAACCGCGTGGGCACCGACGGCAACGGCTTGCACTACAGCGGCGACAGCGCGGTGATCGATTTCCTTGGCCACCCGCTGAACGAGGCCGGCGAAGAAGAAGTGGTGGCCACCATGACCCTGCAAGCGGCAGAACTGCTGGCCCACCGCCAGCGCTTCCCGGCACTGCAGGATGCGGATGGGTTCAGCGTGGGGGGGTAGCCCCGTTGTGGCCCAACTGCAGGCCCTTGCCTTGCGGTGGCAAGGGTCTGGCTTCGTCAGGGCAACTGCAACCGGCAGGCAAATTTTGTGTTGATGCTGCAGCTGCGGCTTCTAACGCCGCCCGGTAAGCCTGCCCGGTAAGCCTGCGCGGTGATCCTGCACCAGGGCCGGGACAGCCAGTGCGGAAGTGGCGACTGCCAGTAGTCCCTGGCGGCCTATGGGCCAGTGTGTTCGTTACGCACGGTGGGACACTGCGGCAACAACGTCGCCCGCGAAGGATTCATCGGCTTGCTCAAGCGCGAGTGGCTCGATCGCCTGTCCTTCCCGGTATTCAAGTCGCACGGGCCCAAGTGTTCGCGCGTGTCGGGCGATTTCGGCTACGCCGCCGTTGTTGCAGCCGGATGATCCTTTTCGGCGTGATCCTGCGCGTAAAGGCATGACAGGGCCAGCAGTCCCGTAGGTGGAGTGATGCGCCGCATGGCGTCACGCGACACGTCTGTCGATATCCATGGCCATGTTCACCGAACAAGTACCCAGCTCACCCACCTTCAAGGAAACAGACAATGTTCAAAGCCTTTCTGTCATTGATGTCCACATCGGGCACCCTCGCGCTGCTCGTGGCCATCAGTCTTGGCGCTCGGAGCAATACCGCACATGCCAAGGGGCCACAGGAGTTTTGCTCTCCGGCCGCGAAAGGGAACATCGAGGTTGAATTCATCAACAAATCCAGCCAACCGATCAGCTTCCACTGGATGAAATTCGATTGTTCGGAAGGTGGCGGCCCGAAGCTGGCGCCCGGCCAGAGCAAGAAAGGCATCACGTTCCCCGGTCACATCTACCGTGCTCGCGGAAAGTCTGAACAGATCCTGCAGAACTTCGTGGCATCCCGAGAAAACCCACGCTTCGTGGTGGATGACGCATTGATTGCCCGGATTGCAGCACAGGGCGAGCCCTATACCGAAGGCAGCTGCTCACCGCGGAGCGACGGTCGCTTCACAGTTGAATTCATCAACCATCTGAATGAGCCGATCACGATGCAGTGGATCGGGTTCGATTGCAAAGTGAATGTCCTGCGCAAGATCCCGGCCAAGGGCAAAACCAAGGAAAGCACTTTCCCCGGCCATGTGTTCCGCTTTGTCGATTCCTCCGGCCGGCAGTTGCGTTCACTTGATGTTGCTCGCGATGAGTTGACCTATCACATCTCGGACGACTGACGGCCGATCTGGCGCGGGGCGGATTGCCCTCGCCAGTCTTGCCCAGCAACCGCCCAGCTCAGCTCCTGCTTTCGTTGCGCCAACGCTCGGCCTTCTTGTTACCTCTTCAGGGTCTCCACCATGAACACCAGGTCATTCCTCGCTCTGGGGCTGTCTCTTGCAATTGCCATGCAATTGTCGGGATGCAGCAAGGGCGACAAGACACCCCCCGCGCCTTCCACAGCCTCTGACGCGCCACTTGCCTCGGGCGAAACCCTGTCCGGTGGCGCCACGCCGGAAGATCACGACGCTTTTGCCAAGGCATGGACGCCGAAGCTTCCTGCCGACCAGATCAACATCGAAGTTCGGCCGGGTGTGGAGGTTGCGACGGCCGAACAAGCCAATTCTGCGGTCGTGCTTCCGAATGCCCTGCATTTCAATGCGGCAAACAACCCAGACGTCGCAGATTGGCAGCCCGGCAGGATCGTCGTTTCCGGGGCTTCCGCGCCAGGTGGAAAGAATCCCTTGGGCTTTGCGCGCAAGGTCGTCAGCGTGGAGCGCGTGGGTGACAATTTCGTTGTCACCACCACAACGCCGGGCATCGAGGAGATCATTACCGGCGACATGCAGGTGCGATTTGATCGTGAGAAAGCGCGCGCCGTCGAGTGGGGTGAGCTGGATCTGGAATGGGCGGCCGATAACCTCTACGTCAACATGCCCACGCTCTCCCCGCAGTACGGAGAGCCGTTGCGCACCAACACGCCACCGCAAATCTACCAGCCAGGCACCACACCAAACGGCGACCCCTTCTTCGGCTCAATCGTCGATTTCGTCGTCGATACCGCCAATGACGCTGGGTCGGCCATCAGGAGCGGGATCGAGCGAATCACACCTTCCCATCTCAATGGTGACATCACGCTAGACAAGGAGCTTGAGAAAAAATTCAACATCAATATCTTCGACATCAACAACGCAAAACACACGTTCAAGACCAAAAAAGACCTCAACGTCGAAGCTTCGTTCAAGGGCAGGGGTGACTTTGACGCCACTTTCCTGTTCAACCCGCATTCCTCACTCAGGATGGTGATTCCATCGCCCATCCATTCGCAGGCGCCGCCGCTTTCGATCGACCTGGATGTCGACGCATATTTCAGGGCCGAGCTGGGCATCAAGCTCGATCTTGAGGCAAAAATCACGTCCGTGGGTGGCGAGCCGGCCAACGATCTCGAAGAAAAGCTGAAGGAAGGCGAAGAGGTCGCCACGGCCGCCATGGAGGCCTTCGGATTTGAAACCTTCGGCGACCCGAAGAAAAAAGCAGTCGGCGGCTGGCGCAAGCCCCTGTTCATCAGCAAGCCAATGACCCAAACGGTCCTGGTGGGCGCTCCACCTGTCGTCGTTCCCGTGGTCTTCACGCAGACATTCCAGGTGGATGTGGAATGTGGCTTTGAAGCCAGGGCCAGCCTCAAGGCCGAAGCGCGGCTGATCCGCTCCAACACCTTCAAGCTCAAGGCAGGGTTCGACAGCAAAACCCAGCAGCCTTACATCAGGGATGTCGATTTCGGCTCTGAGACCACCCATACGGCGAGCGTCACCGGTGGTGGTGAAGTCCAACTCTCCTGCGGTCTCATCCCGCGCATCAATGCATTTGTCTACGATGCAGTAGGCATCAATGTGGGCATCCGCGCTTCCGCCATGGCGCGTGCTTCGTATGAATCCGTGTGCAAAGGCGCCACCTCATGGCAGCCAAAGGGCACCGTCGAGCTGGATGTCGGCATCGGCATCGGTCTGCAGGCAGGTGGTCGCATCCAGGTTCCCGGTTCCAGTTACGCCGGCACCTCGGCCCAGGATCTCGGCACCGATATCGGCCCGTTCGAACCCTGGAACAAATACTTCGAAGTGTTCAAGAGGGAGTGGGATGTCTTTGGCTTGGGATATTGCTCGCCCCCGGACAATGGCCTTCTCGCGGCCTGCAAGGTCAATACCGACTGCCGGAACGGGCTGTATTGCACCTCCGGAAGGTGTGGCACCAGCCACTGCGGTGACGGTGTGCGCAATGGTGACGAAACAGGCATCGACTGCGGCGGAAGTTGCGGCGCTTGCGGCATTGGCAGCCAGTGCAGAACCGGTGACGATTGCCAGAGCGGCGCGTGCCTTCAATCGCTGATGTTCCCCACATCCAAGCATAAGTTCGTGCGCGGGAAAGGAGTCGTCACCGTCCAAATAGCCCCCGTCAAGGTGTGTGCCGCCGATCTCTGCCAAGGTCCCAACCTGCTGCCCGACAGCAGTTGCCGCAATCTTGAAGACGGCGTGCGCAGCGGCGACGCCAGCCGTTGTGCATCGGGCTTCAGCAATGGGTATGCCTGTGTCGCCAATGCGTGCTCGAACCTGAAGAAGGACAACGGAGAAACCGACGTCGATTGCGGCGGCCCCAACTGTGCGACATGCCGCGACGGTCTGATGTGTGCGGTTGACAGCGATTGCAGCAGCGGAAGCTGCATCGACGGCAGTTGTGCGGCGCGTGCAGTGACTCAGGAAAAAATGTTGTCGCTGGCATCACACAATGCCCCGAACCTCTTCATTCGACACAAAGGATTTATCGGCTTCCTGGAGGCAGTTGACAGCGATCTGGCACGCAAGGACACCACGTTCAAACAGGTTGCAGGCCTGGCGGATCACAGCCATGTGTCCTTTGAGTCGGTGAATTTTCCGGGCTACTTCCTGGTTGTTGAAGGAAACGGCATCGCGCTGCGGCAACGAGCAGGGAACAATCCTGCATTCAACAGCAATGCCACCTTCATCCAGGGCGCAGGTTTGGCGGATGCTTCGAAGCTGTCTCTGGAGTCCCATGCGCGGCGTGGTAGCTACATCCTCCATGACAACGGCAAACTCCAAGTCCGGGTGCCGGAGGGGATGGAAGGCAATGCAACCTTCAGTGCGGTTGCGCCACGATGCACCGGGGCCCAGTGCAAAAATTGATGCGGTCACGCGCTGATTGCATCCCGAATGAAGCCCCGTCTCCACTCTATGCGTGGGGACGGGGTTGTCTTTTCAGTAGCCATGCGCCACTTTCCGAACGCGCATGTCTGGCGCCATTATCGGAAGCAGACGCGAATTGCGGCATCTTTCCCTGCCGATGAAATCGCCCCCAATGGATTTCCAACTGGTTGCCTGCAAGAAGGTTGCGCCATGCCTTGGCCATGGTGAGCTGGATTCGCAACGCGAATCCCGCGTCTACGCGCTTCTGCAAGAAGCAAGCACGCGATTGACGCTTGCCGGATTCTGGTCGCCACCATCGGTTCCCATCCTGATCGTCCTCGATGCTCCGTTGGAACAACCATTGCTGGCATTGAGGGTCAGCGACGCAGCACTTGCGGGTCTGCCTGCCCATGCAGGAAGACAGGCATTACTGCTCTTGAATGAGGATGTCGAGCAGGACATCGACATCCTGTTGCATGAGCTGAGTCATGTTTGGTTGCGATCCAAATCTCCGGACATGCAGGAGCCGCGTTGGCAATGGCAAGAAGGGCGTGCCAGCCACGATGGTGCGTTGATCCACGAAGCGTTGGCGGACTTCGTGGCGGCAAGCCTCACGCAAGATCCACGCATTGGTGAACACAGCCTTGCCCTCTGGCAGACACGCTCACTCGACAAGCCGAGGATCTGTCCGGACGCATTGACTGGCGCGGCCCACAGCGATTCCTTGCTGATATCGCACCCACTTTGGGAGCTGTCGGGGAGAGGGTTGGACCCCGTTGCGTCAAGACAGGTCATGCGCGTGTTGTCGGAGCTCCCTCCCAACGCAACACAATCCATCCAGAACTTCGTGGACATCTTTTCCACGACGCTGAATAACAAGGCGTCAAATCTCTCCGAACACTGGCGAACCCTGACCGAAAACAGTCAGTTGCATCGATGCAGCGAGCCGCTGCTGCTTACCGACATGCCCAGGATTGCCCATGAATTTGACTTCATTGCCCCCGGACTGAGCCATTTCCCCGGCCAGACAGCGCCCCGTTCACCCATCCATTTCCGTGCTGAACTGCATGGAAAACGATCGTTCACCCTCAAGCTGCGCAGTGATCAGCGTTCGCCTCCCCTTTTGGTTCACTGGCAAGCACTGGAGCAGCATCAAGGCGTACTGGCACAGGGCACACAGCCATTGAAAGGCTGGCCTTCGCAATTCCTGGCCCTGAACGTGCCAGAGGGCAGCCAGAGGTTGCTTGTGTCCATCGTCAATGAATCCGCACATGACGCGAGATTCAACAACATCAGCCTGCATGCCAGAACCACAGCCGCACCAAAGACGGCCCCTGGCCCCGAGGCCAAGCAATTTTACGCATGGCCCTGGCTTCTGCCGGCAGCAGCCTTGTTGCTGCTGGCACTATTGGCAACAACCAAGTGCACAGCCCGAAGCCATCGGCAAGAATGATGGGCAAGGAAGATCAGGAGCACCCTTCGACGTAGTCGATCTGTGGTTCCTGGCCAACGCGCCATTCAGTCACCGTGTCGTTGTCCGCCTTGCCGCTTTCGAATATCAGGATCCCCTTGCTGCCAGCCGGATCTTTGATCCGAAGGTACACGGCGTCTTCGTCGTACTTGTGCATATCCTCCTCCACGCGGCCCGGATACAGTCCCAGAATGTCGGCCTTGGTCATGCCGATTCTTCCGCCACCGGGGGCAACCTCGTTCGGGTCGTTGACTTCATAACGGACGAACACGCCTTCTTCGATCATCAGCAGGAAGTCGGCACGCACGATCTCAGGCTCGCCATCCGGTGCACCCGGCCCAGGCGGCCTTGCCGTTTTGGGGCTCAGGTAGTAGCAGTGATCCTCGTAGAATTCGCCGCGTTCAATGGCAACGCCGCGCCAGGCCTTGGTGACATCGGCGACTGCCATGCCGAGCCTGGCTTCGCCGTAGCCTGTGAACAGGCTTTTTCCCGCCGCTTGTGCTGGCTGCTCTGCTGGCGCAGCTGCGTCTGGCTTTTCCGCCACTACCGAATCAGGTGCCGAGGAAGCGGGCACCGCTGCAGAATCTGCGGCAGGCGTGCGGTTGCCACTGCATGCAGCCAGCGCGGCAATCAGGGGCATCGTCAGCAGGAGGCGCATCAACCAGCTCCGGGAATTTGTTGGAAGTGGCAGCGTAACAGCGCACGCTGGAGCACAGGAGGTTCAGGCGCTTTTTCCACAAATTTCCGGCTTGTCCCAGGCCGCACGCCCTACCAATTTTGTCTCTCTAAATGCTGTCGGTGCTGCTTGCTTGATTGGTGCTTGTGGCGACTGACCAAGCGGGCATGAAAATTCTGCCCAGCTCGCGATATTCGCGCTCCAAGGACTGGGCCTTTCCTGTCTCGCCGGCAAGACGCAATGCGTTCGCATAGTTGATGGCGTAGTACGCAACCCGGGGATGCTTGCTGCCTCTGTCACGCTTGGCGATCTCATAGGCAGATTGATGAAAGCGCAATGCGCCTTGCAAATTTCCATTTGCATGCATGATGAAGGCCCGTGTGGCCGCAGAACGCGCATGCAGCTCAAGTTCAACGCGCTTGCCGACAGCTTCAACTTGGACGAGCAGGGCCTCGGCTTTAGCAAGCTCGCCATTGATGACATGCCATTGCGCCAGTGGCAGGCGGGCATACGCCAGTGCCACGTCAGCCACATCGAAACTGGCGCGAACCTCCATGACTGATTCAAGCAGCGAGCGGGCCTTGGGATCCGCATGGCCGGAGGCGATCAATGCCGTGGCCCAGACAACACGGATTACCTGCAGGAAATGCCTGTCATTGCCACCCACGGCGCTGACATAAATGGAATGAGACTCACGCAGAAAATGCTCGGCCTTGATGAAGTTTCCTCGCTCGTACTCGATCAAGCCGGCACTGAACAATGCCCACGCGTAACGGGCACTGTTCTTCCCGTGCTTTCTCAAGATGACCGTCGTTCCTTCGGAAAGCAGCGCGACAGCTTCCTCGTATACGCCTGATTCGGCCAGACTCACGGCAAGCACGACGCGTTCTCTGGCAAGTACAGCACTTCTCTCCCCGAACAAGCTCCGGGTCAGCGCGAGACGTTCCCGGGCAACCTGCAATGATGTTTCGTAATCGCTGACATATTTCAGCAGGCCAACGATCTCTCCAAGCAGCAACCTGTAGTCATTGGTGTGCGTGGTGCCGGATTCGACATGCAACGCCTGGGCTTTCTTGCAGTAAGCCAACGCCCGAGAGTATTCACCGGCGCCACCTATGACACTGCACAGGTCGGCTTGGCTTTTTGCAAGCAAGGGTGCACCGGCATTTGCCGCCTCCCGTAGTGCCAATGCCTTGTGCGCAGCTGAGATGGCCTCTTGTTCATTTCCATTGGCATTCAACGTCAGCGCCAAGGCGGCGTAGGATTCGGCCAGCAGCAGCCGATCATCGGAGTGCGCCATCAACAAGTCATGCGCTTGTCGAGCTGCACGTTCTGCATCAGCTGTGGATCCGCCTGCGCCCTTGATTGCAAGTGCTTTGGTGCGCAGGCTGCGCGAAGCTGCAACTGGATCATTCACGACCGGGCTCTGATACAGCTGTGCAGCCGACTCCAGCAATTGCACACCTGCATTGCCTTCATTGATGCCGCGATAGGCATTGCCAAGTGCCTCCAGCAAGCGCGCCCGCACGCGCGGTTGATCTTTCAGTTCGTCATTGATGCGATCCAGACCACGATCAAGCACCTCGCGCGCAGTAAAGTCATGTCGATCATTTTCCGGATTTGACAGAGAAAATGTGGAGACGAGGAATTCGGTGCTGCGTTCGGCCACTTGTGCCTGGAGACGCGCCTCACGCTCGGCAAGCAGCGTCCGCCAGGTAAATGCAGAGGCCAACGCGAACAGCGCGATACCGGCGCTCAGTGGCCAGCGGTTGCGTTTCAAGAACAAGCGGGCGTGATAGCCCCATTGGCCATGCTGCGCATTCACGGGGCGCGCTTGCAGGAAGCGGTCAAGATCCTCCGCCAGCTCCCGGACCGAGGCATATCGCTGCTCAGGCTCGCGGCGCAGCGCCTTCAGCACGATGGCATCGAGGTCGCCGGGAATGCGCGGGGGGCTGGCCATCGACGTTTCGACGGCCTTGCGTCCCCCTGGCACCGCGCCGCGTGTCACATGCCGACTTGGTGGCTTGACCACACCGGACACAATGGCACTGGCAACTTCATGTGCATTGTCCAAGTGTGCAAACGGCCGTTGGCCTGCCAGCAACTCATACAGCACCACACCCAACGACCACACATCGCTGCTGGTGCCAAGCGGCTTGCCGCTGATTTGTTCGGGGCTGGCATACGCAGGCGTCATTGCCTTGGTTGCCGTCGCGAGCGTTGCCTCAGTATCGAGCAACTTGGCGATGCCGAAATCCAGCAGCTTCGGCTCTCCCGAAGCATCGACCAGAATATTGGCGGGCTTGAGGTCGCGGTGGATGATCAATCGCTCATGTGCGTAGGACACCGCCGAACAGACTTTGATGAACAGCGCGACGCGCGCGCGCGCATCAAGATGTTGGGAATCGCACCAACGGTCGATACACACGCCCTCGACATATTCCATCGCCAGGAATGGCACATGTTCGGCATCAGCCCCGGCATCGACGAGACGGGCGATATTGGGATGATTCAAGGTGGCCAGAATGCGTTGCTCCTCCTTGAACCGCGCATGCTCGGTCAGCGATCCGAGGCGCAATCGCTTCAGTGCCACGCGCTGGCGGGCGCCGCCTACATCACGCTCGGCCAGCCACACCACCCCCATGCCGCCTTCACCGATTCGTTCGATCAAACGATAATGGCCCAGCGTCGAGGCATCGATACGAAGGTCTTTCGTGAGTTGCCCCGCAACTGCCGTCACCAGCTCCGGCACCTCGTCCAATGCAGTATCGGAGGCGGTTTCTATCAACCATTCCACTTCCTGCCGCAGTGCAGTGTCGGACCCGCACGCGACATCAAGATAGACGGTGCGTTCCGTTGGCAGGCGTTCGAGAGCCGCATGCGCGATCACCTGTGCGCGCGCATAGCGCTCGTCACTCATCTGACAACTCGCGCTGCAACCAGGCGCGTGCCATACGCCAGTCTCTGATGACGGTTGGCCGCGCGATGCCGAGCAGATCCGCGATTTCTTCCAATTCGAGGCCGACAAAAAACTTGAGGTCGATCACTTGCGCCTGACGCGCACTTAGGCCGGACAGCCGCTCAAGCGCGGCATTGAGGTCGATGAAATCTGCCTCCTTCACGAACACATCCACTTCATCAATGGAAATGCGTGCATCCGAGCTTGGCCGCTTGGCCGCCATGCGCCGCCGTGCATGATCGACCAGCACACGGCGCATCATCCTTGCCGCAACACCCAGGAACTGCGCGCGATTGGCTGGATCAACACCGTGCTGTTCCGACACGCGCATCCATGCTTCATTGACCAGCGCCGTGGTCTGCAGCGTATGCCCCTCGCGCTCGCCCCGCATCGCACGTGCCGCCAGCGCTTTCAGTTCTGCGTAGACAAGCGGTGAATAACCCTCCTCCGGGTCGGGAGATCCCATACGATCCAGCGCATCGGCAATGGAGCGCGGTGACAAAGCATGCATTCGAATGGGACTCTACGGGGTGTTTCTCCGCATCCTAGAAAGGCAGGCTGCCCTGTCAAGGTCTGCAGCGCCGTTTCACGGTGGAGAGCACGTGTGGGCTTGAGGAGGCCATGAAAGATCGACCCCCTGGGTGGCGGGGAGGTTGCGAACCCCGCATGCGGTCTTTTGGTCTTGTGCCGACCTTCTCCAGCCGGGTGGGCAGGGCCGCGATCGCGGCAGCAAGCAGGTTTTTTGTACCGCGGGCAACGCTGCCTTATTCAGCATTGCTCAAAACATTCCGCGGCAATCGGGGCGTGTGGTGACATGCGACTACGGTGTTTCAATGCGAATGACGGCGCCATGGGTGTGCGGCGCCGGCAGAACGCGGTGAGGTTGCTACACTCCCCCCATGCAGGATCCACGCCGTTCACGCAAGAAGACCCGCGTCACTTCGCTGGACATCGCCCATCGTGCCGGGGTGTCACAGGCCACGGTGTCGCGGGTGCTGGCCGGCAGCCCGCTGGTCAACGAAGACACCCGCCGGCGGGTCGAGGCGGCGGTACGCGAGCTCAACTACAAGGTCGACCGCCACGCCTCCAGCCTGCGCACTCAGCGCGCCGGCACCTTGGCGCTGCTGCTGTTCGAGGACCCGACCCCGGACGATTCCCATATCAACCCGTTCTTCCTGTCGATCCTCGGCTCGATCACCCGCGCCTGCGCCAGGCACGGCCACGACCTGCTGGTCTCGTTCCAGCAGCTTTCCGATGACTGGCACGCCGATTACGAAGACAGCATGAAGGCCGATGGCCTGATCCTGCTGGGCTACGGCGACTATCTGGCTTACGAGAGCAAGCTGGAGCGGCTGCTGGCGCAGGGCACCCACTTCGTGCGCTGGGGCCATGTGCGCGAGGCGCAGCCCGGCATCACCATCGGCTGCGACAACCACGCCGGCGGCGCGATGGCCGGCCGCCACCTGCTGCAGCGCGGGCGGCGGCGGGTCGCGTTTCTTGGCGATGCCTCCTCACGTTTTCCCGAGTTCCATGCGCGCTACCAGGGCTGCGAGAGCGCGCTGCGCGAGGCGGGCCTGGCGATGTTGCCGGCGCTGCAGGTGGATGCGGCCAGCACCGAGCAGGCCGGGTTTGATGCGGCGCAGACGCTGCTGGCGCGCGGGCTGCCGTTCGACGCGCTGTTCGCGGCCAGCGACCTGATCGCGATCGGCGCGCTGCACGCGCTCAAGCAGGCCGGCCTGCGGGTGCCGGAGGACGTGGCGGTGGTCGGCTTCGACGGCACACCGATGGCGCGCTTCTCCAACCCGCCGCTGACCACGGTGGTGCAGGACACCTCGCAGGCCGGCGTGCTGCTGGTCGATGCCCTGCTGCGGCTGGTGCGCGAGCAGCCGGCGCGCAGCCAGGTGCTGGCACCGACGCTGGAGGTCCGCGCCTCCAGCGGCGGTTGAGCTTTATTGCGGCAGGCGTGCGTCGGCCATCGCCTTGTCCAGCGCCGCCAGCAGCGTCGGCTCGGTGGCGGCGGCGTCGAGCAGATAGACCTGCACGCCGTGCGCCTGCACCTCGGCTTGCAGCTGGCCGCCGGCGGCGACCTCGACCGTGCCGCCGTCCAGCGCCGAGCGCCAGCGGCCGGGTTGCAGCAGCTTGTCGATCGCAAACCGCTGCGGCGTCGCGCCTTTGTTCAGCAGCACCAGCGCGATCTGCGCGCTGCCCGCGTGCTGGTAGACGCGATAGAACGCGGCGCGCTCGACGGCCAGCTCCAGATTGAGCTGCAGCCCGCGCTGCAGGGCCGGCGACGCCGCACGCACCTTGGCGATGCGCGCCAGAGCGGCGCGAATCGGGCTGGCCTTGGCCGCTTCGATGCCTTCGGTGCCGAAGTAGTTGCGGTTGCCGGCGTGCTCGGCGCGGCCGCGCATGAAGCCCATCTCCGAGCCGTAATAGACCACCGGGATGCCGCGCGCGGTGAACAGCCAGTTGTGCGCGTCGATGAAGCCTTCGTCGCTGGCGTCCATGCGCGGCATGTCGTGGTTGTCATAGAAGGTCGCCAACTCGTAGGGGTTGGCATACGGCCCGCCGCTCAGGTGCAGGGCCGGGGCCAGCCGCTCGAAGCCCACCTGCTTGTGGCCGAACACGTCGTCAATCGCCTGTTTCATCGGGAAATCCAGCACGCTGGTTTCGCCGTGGCCGGGCAGGGTGTGACGGGCGATGGTCTTCGCGTCGTAGTTGAAGGCTTCGCCGAACATGAAGAAGCCCGGATGTTTTGAACGGATGCGTGTGGTGAAGCGCTGCCAGAAGGCGTCCGGCATCCACGCGATGGTGTCGATGCGGAAGGCATCGGCCCCTTGTTCGATCCACTGCGCGTATGCGCCCGCAAGGTAGTCCAGCACCGCCGGATTGTGTTCGTTCAAATCGGAGAGTTGGGCGAGGTTGCCGGTGGCGTAATGGTCGCCATTCACCGGGCCGACCGTGTTGTAGAAGCGGTGTAGCGGGTTGTGCGCCGGATCCAGCCGCTGCGGCGGCAGGTTCTGGTGGTCGGCGAGCAGCGTGCCGTCCTTGTCGTAGAGCTTGCCGAACTTCGGCTGGTCGCGCTCCATGCCCCAGGCCGGCGAGCCGTGGTTGCCGACGATATCCAGCACCAGCTTCATGCCCTTGCCGTGCACGGCGTCTGCCAGGCCGCGGAAATCCAGACCGGGGCTGGGCAGGTGTTCGTCGAGTTTGTAGAAATTCACGCCCCAGTAGCCGTGGTAGCCGGTCTTGCCCTTGTCGGCGAGGCTGCCGCCGCAGATCGGCGCGGTGCCGCCGGTGAAGGGCGTGTCCGGGTTGTCCACGATCGGCGTGATCCAGACCGAGGTGAAGCCCATCTCGCGGATGTAGTCGAGATTGTCGGCGAGGCCCTTGAAGTCGCCACCGAGGTAGCCGATGTTGCCGCTTACCCCGTTGCACGGCGGCAGCGGGATGTCGAAGGTGCCTTGGTCGCGGTGGTCGTTGCCGGGATCGCCGTTGACGAAGCGGTCGGTCATCACGAAGTACACCGCCTCGCGCGCGAACGGCTCCAGCGTTCCGTAGTAGTCGCGTGCCGGAGGCGTCTGCGCGGATGGCGCTGCGCCGGTGCAGGCCGCCAGCAGGCAGGCGCTGAGTGCAGACAGCGCGAGTGATGTGCGATGCATCAGGACAGTCCTCGAACGTTATCGGTGCTGGGCAGGCGCACACGCAGAACGCACAGCCCGGCCACCAGCATGCTGACGCCGCCGATGGCGAGCGCGTTGATCGGATGCCCGCCCAGCAATGTTTTCAGCAGGAAGCCAAGCAGGCTGGCGGCGACCAGCTGCGGGATCACGATGAAGAAGTTGAAGATGCCCATGTAGGTGCCCATCTTCGCGGCCGGCACCACGTCGGACAGCATCGCGTAGGGCAGCGACAGGATCGATGCCCAGGCAAAGCCGACGCCAAGCATCGACAGCAGCAGCCAGTTCGGATCCGAGATCCAGCGCATCGACAGCAGGCCGAGGCCACCGAGCACGGCATTGATCAAATGACTGAGACGCAGGCCGAAGCGGCGCGTCATCCACGGGATGACGATGGCGGCCAGCGCGGCAAAACCGTTGTAGGCGGCAAACAGCACGCCGACCCAGTTGGCGCCGGCGTTGTAGGCGGCCGAGGTGGGGTCGCTGCTGCCGAAATGCGTTTCCGCGACGGCGGCGGTGGTGTAGATCCACATCGCGAACAGCGCGAACCACGAGAAGAACTGCACCACCGCCAGCTGCGCCATCGCCGGCGGCATGTCGCGGACGTCGTCGAGGATGCGCGTGAAGGCATTGTCGGCGCGCAGCAGGCTGCGAATCAGGAAGGCGAGGCCGAAGCCGGCCAGCAGCCCGGCGAGGATGTACAACGCCTTGTCCAGTGCGCGGATTTCCACCACCAGTGCCAGCAGCGCGCCAACAAGGATGGCGCTGACGGACAGGCCGCGCAGCAAGGCAAGATTGCCGCTGCGCTGTGCCAGTACCGGCGCAGCATCCCATTGGGCAATGGATTCCGGTGGGTATTCGCGGCTGCGTAGCACAGTCCAGCCGATCGCGCCCAGCAGTACCGCGCCACCGGCGTAGAAGGCATAGCGCACGGTGTCCGGGATCTGGCCGTCGGTGGCGACATTGGCGACGCCGCAGCGTTCAAGGATGTAGGGCAGCAGGCTGGCGATGACCGAACCGACGCCGATGAAGAAGCTTTGCATCGCAAAACCCGTGGGCCGCTGCACCGGCGGCAGCTGGTCGCCGACGAAGGCGCGAAACGGTTCCATCGCCACATTGATCGAGGCATCCAGAATCCACAGCATGCCGGCGGCGATCCACAGCGCCGGCACGTTGGGGAAGGCCAGCAGGGCCAGCGAGGCGAGCAGCGCGCCGGCGAGGAAGTAGGGGCGGCGGCGCCCAAGCCGGGTCCAGGTGCGGTCGGACAGATAGCCGATCAGCGGCTGCACCAGCAGGCCGGTCAGTGGCGCGGCCACCCACAGCACCGGGATGTCGTCGATGTCTGCGCCCAGGGTCTGGAAGATCCGGCTGACGTTGGCGTTCTGCAGGGCGAAGCCGAACTGGATGCCGAGAAAGCCGAAGCACATGTTCCAGATCTGCCAGAAC
>CAUJJG010000085.1 GCA_963205445.1 Pseudomonadota bacterium | reverse complement strand
CGTCACCGTCATCCAGCGCGCCGACATCGAGGCCAGCGGTGAAGTCTCGGTGGCCGACTACCTGCGTACCACCAACTTCAACTCGGTCGGCCAGTTCCGTCCGCAGTCCGGCAGCTCGGCCCAGGCCGGTGCGTTCGCCGACCTGCGCGGCCTCGGCGGCCAGCGCACCTTGGTGCTGATCGACGGCCATCGCGCCCCGAAGGCGCCGTTCGCTGCCGGTTCGGGCACCGACCTCAACGCCATCCCGCTGGCGGCTGTCGAGCGCATCGAAGTGCTGACCGACGGCGCCTCCGCCATTTACGGTGCCGACGCGGTCGGCGGCGTGATCAACCTGATCCTGCGCAAGGACTACAACGGCGCCCAGATTGCCGTGGGCAAGTCCGACCCGAAGTGGGGCCCGACCGACGAAGCCTCGATCCTGTTCGGCGCTTCCGGTGAACGCAGCCGCTTGGTCGGTGGGTTCTCCATGAACCGTCGCGCAATGATCTACACCAACAGCCGCCCTTGGGGCCAAAATCCGGGTGCCAGCACCTACGGCAACAATTATCTTGCCTACAACGCTGCGGGTGAGCTCATCAGCGGCTACATCAAGCCGGACGGCACGCGTGAGCCTTTCTCGGCCGTGGCCGGCGGGTGCACCAATCCGAATTTCTACATCAACGCCCAGAATCGCCGTTGCGTTTACAACTTCAACGCCGTCGCCGCCGACGAAGCCAGCTATGGCAACAAGGCGCTGTTCCTGAACGGTGAAGTGCAGATCAACGACGACTGGTCGGTGTACTTCAATGCCAACGTCACCAATGCCACGAGCTTTGGCCGTTACGCGCCCACCCCGGGCGTGGTGCACATTGCCCCGGACGCCGCACAAAACCCGGTTCCTGGTGCAAGCGTCGAGCTGTACCACCGCTTTGCAGCGGCCGGCAATCGTGACAACGAGACCAACGCCAACGTCTACGACGCCCTGCTGGGCTTCCGCGGCACCATTGGCGAGAACGTCGACGTCGACGCAGGCGTGCGTTACAACACCTACCGCTACGACGAGTTCGGCCGCAACTACATCGTGGGCTCGCTGGCCGAGCAGGCCATCAACAACGGCAGCTACAACATCTACAACCCGGGTGCGACCTCGCAGGATGTCCTGAACTCCATCAAGGCGACCATCACCCGCAACAGCACCTTCACCACCAAGGAAGCCTACGGCAGCGTCACCTTCAATGACCTGTTCGAGCTGGGTGGCGGCGCCGCTGGCCTGGTCATCGGTACCGAATACCGCAAGGAAGATTACGCCGACATCTACGACTCGCTGTCCTCCAGCGGCGTGATCCTCGGCAGCTCCGGCGCCTCCTCTGGCGGCAGCCGCAAGGTCAGTTCGGTGTACGCGGAAATGTTGCTGCCCTTCACCTCCACCCTGGAAGCCGACATCGCCGGCCGCTACGAGCGTTACAGCGACTACGGCAGCAATTTCGCCCCGAAGGTGGCCCTGCGCTGGCACCCGATCGACAGCCTGACCCTGCGTGGTTCGGTGGGCCGCGGCTTCGTCGCCCCGACCCTGGACGTGATCACCCAGGAAACCGCGTTCTCGGCTGACTCCATCGTGGACGAGGCCACCTGCCTGTTCGCTGGCTACAGCAGCGTTGCGGCTTGCAGCAATGCTGGTGGCGTACAGGTAAATGCCTATCGTGAGAAAGCCGTGGGCCTGGGCCCCGAGAAGTCCACCCAGTTCTCGCTGGGCGCGGTGTGGGATGCCACCAGCTGGCTGAACGTCACCCTGGATTACTACAACATCAAGATCGAGGACCGTATCGCCTTCTACAGCTCTCAAAAGCTGGTTGACATCCTGAATGGTGATGTCCCGACTCCGATGCCGGGTGCCCCCTGCTCCATCACCCGCGACCCCAGCAAGGGCAACTCCGTCGGTGAAGTGCACAACTGCTACTTCAATGAAGGCGAATACAAAACCGACGGGCTTGACCTGACCCTGCGCACCAACTTCGACATGGGTGCTTGGGGCAAGTTGACCAACATGCTGCAGACCAGCTGGGTTCACAAGTACACGATTGACGGTGAGGACAACTTGGCGGGCACCCAAGGCTTCCCGAGCATCCGCGCCACCCTGAACAACAACTGGAACCGCGGCGACTGGAACTTCGGCTACAACGTCCGTTACATCGGCTCCAACGGCAGTGGCAACAGCTACACCCGCCACTTCACCACCCACGACCTGCAGGCCAGCGTCGAGCTGCCGTGGAAGTCGAAGGTCACCTTGGGCATCAACAACGTCACCGACAAGATGCCGGAGCTGAAGGGTTACGACGGCCGTCCGTTCAACTTCTACCTGTACGACGCTTACGGGCGTACCCCGTACGTGCGTTACGAACAGCGTTTCTGATCGTTCGCATTGCAACACCCACAGGGGGCCTTCGGGCCCCCTGTTTTTTTGCACCGTTATACTGCGTGCATGTCGGACATCGCCCCTCCCCTCGACCAGCGCCGTGACGCATGGTCACGCTACTGGCAGCAGGATGTCCTGCACTCCCTGCCCGGCTCCTTTGCCGGCAATTACGACGGTGCCATCGAGCGCCATTGGCAGCAGGTGTTTGCACCGCTTGGGCCCAAGGACCGCGTCTTGGATCTGGGCACCGGCAATGGGGCACTTCCGCAATTGCTGTGCGGGCAACATGCAGGCGCCATGCCACGGGTCGACGCCATCGATCTGGCGGCCATTGCGCCCGACTGGCTGCAGCAGCAGCCGCAAGCCTGCCGTGAGGCCCTGCACTTCCACGGTGGCACCACCGCCGAGGCCCTGCCGTTTGAAGACGCCAGCTTCACCCTGATCACCAGCCAGTACGGCATCGAATATTGCGACACCCAGCGAAGCCTGCCCGAACTGGCCCGCGTGCTTGCCCCCGCCGGCCGGGTGGCCCTGTTGCTGCACCACGCTGAATCGCGGCTCACCGAAGTCGCGCATGAAGAACACCGCCTCACCGGCTTGCTGTTGGCCCCGGACGGCTTTCTTGATCGTCTCCAACAGATCGTGCCTTGGCTGGCTCTGGCCACCACCCCAGATGGGCGCGCGCGCCTGCAAGGCAATGCAGACGCCAACCAGGCGCGTGCCGCCTTCAATCAAGGCATGCAGGCACTGCAGGCCGAAGCCAAGACCAGCCCAGTCCCCGACCTGCTGGACGACGCGCGCCAGTTCGCCTCGCAAGCGCTGGCCCGCCTGTCCGGGCAGCCGGCATCCGACGTGCTGACCCACATCCGGGCATGGCGCACCAGCCTCGAAGACGCACGCCTGCGCTACGCGGAGCTGTGTGCCTGCGCCCTGGATGCGGACCAAGCCGCAGGCTTTGCCCAGGCCCTCGATGCATTGGGCCTTCGGGGCGTCACCTTTCACCCCATTGCCCATGACAACGGTATGCTGATGGGATGGGTGCTGAACGCTGCCAAGCCAGCGTGACGGCAAGCGACTTGGGAAGCGCATTGCCCGTCCCCACTTGATCAGGCCAAATCCGCCAACCACCTTGCGGCCGTATCCACCGGCACGCCCGCCCTCGGTCACCTCATGTCCCAATCAATTCCGTCACAGGACTCATTGCTGCGCTTCCTCCTGCCCACCGCAGGTGTGCGTGGCGTTGCCGTCAGCCTCCAGGACACCTGGCAAACCATCGCCGCGCGCGCCGCTTACCCCCAAGCCGCCGCCGAACTGCTGGGGGAGGCCGCCGCCGCCGCCGCCTTGTTCACGGGCCACGCAAAAGTCGATGGACGACTGTCGGTGCAGCTGCGCAGCAAGGGCGCCATCGGCACGCTGTTCGCCGAGTGCACGGCTGCCGGCACCCTGCGCGGCATCGTGCGCCTGAACGACGCGGATGCCATACCCTCAAAAGACCTCGGCACCCTCGGTGACGATGCCATTCTTGCGATCACCATTGAAAACCCGGCGCTCGGGAATGCCGAACCCATGCGCTACCAAGGGTTGGTGGCTCTGCAATCGGACCGCCTGGATACGGCCTTCGAAGCGTATTTCAAGCAATCGGAACAACTCCCCACCCGCCTCCTGCTGGCCTGCGATGGCCAGCGTGCCGCGGGCATGCTGCTGCAGAAACTGCCCGGTGAGGATGGGGATGAGGACGGTTTCCGTCGGGCCAGCGCCCTGTTCGACACGCTGGGCAGCGAAGAGCTGCTGGCACTGTCTGCCCCCGAGGTGATCCATCGCCTCTTCCATGAGGAAAACCCGCAACTGTTGGGAGAAAAGGCGCTGCACTTTGCCTGCTCCTGCTCACGGGAGCGGGTGGAGGGCATGCTGGTGTCGTTGGGCCGCGAAGAAGCGGAAGCCGCGGTCGCCGCCGGCAACGGCGAGGCATGCATCGATTGCGAATTCTGCGGCCAGCAGTACCGGTTTGACGGCCCGCAGATCAACCATCTGTTCACTTTGGCCGCCAACACCCAAGCGCCGCCACAAAGCCTGCAGTAAACCTGCAGATAGCGCATGCCTGAATCACCTCGGCATGCCCTTTATCACGGGCATTGTTAAATAAACATAAATGGACTAGGATCGTCACAACCTGCCCTTGTCTTGGAACTTCTGGCTCTCCAGCCCGTCCAATCCGTCACCATGACCCTGCGCTTTCTTCCCCTTGCTGCTGCTCTACTTGCCTTGGCGTTCGCCAGCGGGCAGGCACATGCGCAGGCCAAGCGCAGCCAAGCCAAGGTCGTGCCGGTTCTGAACAAAGACAGCGGCAAGCTGGAAGCCGTACTGCTGCTGGAGCCAACGCAGCAAGGCATCGGGACCGGTGCCCGCTGGCAGTTCGGCAAAAATACGCTGGAAGCCACCTACGGTCTTCAAACCGGCAATTCGCTGGCGCTGCTGTGTGACCGCCAGAATGGCGCCTCCCCCGCCATGGGGCAGCTTGCCAGCAACTGTGTCCTTGCCTCACTGGACAACAAGGCCGGTTCGGCAAGCCGCCATGCCAGCGCAGGCGCCAGCATCAGCCGCAATGGCAACAAGCTCGGGCTTTCGGTAGGCAACGGCCGAGATACCTTGCCGGCATGGCTGGCGCCCGGCGCCGTAGGCAATGCCCGCTACTCTCAAACCGATTTCACCCTGCTGGCCGAGAAATCCATCAGCCGCGATGGGTTCGTCAGCGTGGGGGGCACCGTTGCCCGCGCCCGCCTGGTGCCTGCTGCGGATGTCCCGCAAATCGCAGACCAGTGGAATACTCGCAGCCTCAGTGTCGGCGGGGGCTATGGCGCCTTCGGTGCGAACATCGTGGGCAGGGTCGTGAATGTGCCCGGCGAAAGCGAAGTCTGGAAAGGCTTGGGCCTTGGCCTGACATGGCGCACCCCTTGGAATGGCCAGTTGAGCGTGGGGGCCGACAATGTCGTCACGCGCGGGAAAAACCCCTTCTCATTGAAGGGACAACAGGACGACGAAGGCACGGTGCCTTACGTCCGATATCAGCAGGATCTTTGACGCGCCCCCGATTTGGCTGGCGCGTCTGACTGCCTGCCAACATGCAAAGGCCGCATCCAGAGATGCGGCCTTTTTCGTGGCAGGGCCACGTCCCACGTCAGGGCATGATCAATCGCACATCTCCCGAGAGTGTTTCTATCCGCACGTCTCCTTTGCCTGCACCATAGCGCGTGTGGAAGCTGGCGCCGGGCCCGAATGCTTCCTTCCTGATCGTCGCACCGGGCGCTGACAACGTGCCACTGAAGCTCTCCCCGTGCACCTGCGCGGACAGGTCCGAGGGCACCTGCAGCACCAGATCCCCGCTGACGCTCTCCAGGCGCATCTCTCCGTCATCCGCCAGTGCCGTGCGCAACCGCATGTCGCCGGATACCGAATTGGCCGACAGCTTCCGCAGACGTTCACCCAAGGTATCCAGGCGCACATTGCCAGATACGCTTTCAATTCCAACCGTCCCCTTCAGCCGGCCCTGCACCACAACGTCGCCACTGACAGTTCCCACCTCCAGCTGCTGGCTGTTCAGTGTCAGATGCAGATCCCCGCTGACCGTGCTGATGCTGCCTTTGCGGGGGGCCCCCGTCGCGACGATGTCGCCACTGACCGATTCCAGTTCCATCTCGCGCGAAGCCATACCCTGCACGCGGATGTCCGCTGACACGGATTCGACCTCCAGATCGGCCAGCTGCGGCATGCGCACCTGCAGGTTCGTGGGCTCGACGTTGCGGCTGCGCGTTGGATTGCGCAC
>CAUJJG010000084.1 GCA_963205445.1 Pseudomonadota bacterium | reverse complement strand
GCACCACCGCCAGCACCGCAATGGCGCGCAGTCCGTCGATATCGGGGCGGTATTGGATGCCGGACATGGGCGCTTATCCGTAATACCCGCGATACCAGGCCACGAACCGCTTCACCCCCTCTTCCACCGACACCACCGGCTTGTAGCCGACGGCATTGGCGAGTTCGGACATGTCGGCCTCGGTATCGGGCACGTCGCCGGCCTGCAGGGGCAGCAGCTCCATCACGGCTTTCTTGCCCAGGCACTGCTCCAGCACCTCGATGTACCGCAGCAACTCCACCGGCTGCTCGTTGCCGATATTGAAGATGCGGTACGGCGCGACGCCGCTGCTGGCCGGGTCGGGCTGGTCGCTGTTCCAGTGCGGATTCTTGCCCGGCGGGTGGTCCATCGCGCGGATCACGCCCTCCACGATGTCGTCAATGTAGGTGAAGCTGCGCTTGTGGTGGCCGTGGTTGAACACCTTGATCGGCTCGCCGGCGAGGATGGCCCTGGTGAACAGGAACAGCGCCATGTCCGGCCGGCCCCAGGGGCCGTACACGGTGAAGAAGCGCAGGCCGGTGGCGGGGATGCCGTAGAGGTGGGCATAGCTGTGCGCCATCGCCTCGTTGGCCTTTTTGCTGGCGGCGTACAGGGTCAGCGGGTGGTCGGTGCCTTGATGTTCGGAAAACGGCATCGCGGTGTCGGCGCCGTAGATCGAGCTGGTGGAAGCAAACACCACATGCTCCACGCCGTGGTGACGGCAGCCTTCCAGAATGTGCAGGAAGCCGGTGACATTGCTGCTGACGTACACATGCGGGTTCTGCGCGGCGTACCGCACGCCCGCCTGCGCCGCGAGGTTGATCACCCGCTGCGGCTTGTGGGTGGCGAAGGCGGCTTCGATTGCGGCGCGGTCGGCCAGATCTGCGTGGATATGCGTGTAGCCGGGATGGCCGCTGAAACGCGCCAGCCGCGCCTGCTTCAGGCTGACGTCGTAGTAGTCGTTGAGGTTGTCGATGCCGACGACTTCATCGCCGCGTTCAAGCAGCTTGAGGGCAACGTGGGAACCGATGAAGCCGGCGGTGCCGGTGACGAGGATTTTCATGAGTGCTCGGGTCGAAATACTGGGTACGAAATCCGGGGCATCACCTGGGTCCGGCTTGCCATTCTCTGCGCCTTCACCACAGCCACCGCACATGCGGATAGCGCTGGATCTTGTCGTCAGCGGTCACCAGGATCGCGTTCTGCTCACGCGCGAGGGCGACAATCATGCGGTCTGCGGGGTCCTTGTGAAATTCGCCGGGCAGAGTTACCGACTGCACCGCAATTTGCGGGGTCACCGGGGCCAAGCGCACGCCCTCGATGCTCTCGACCGTGAGCAGCCACTCCTCCAGATCCATGGCCAGTGCCAGCCGGTCGCGCGCCACCAGCTGGGCAATCTCCCAGGCAGTGATAGCTGAGATCAGCACCTGACCGGCCGCAGTCAGCGTGTCTTCGATCAGTGCCTTTGCTTTGGCCGACAGGCGCGGATCTTCGTTGACCCACCAGATCAGGGCGTGGGTATCCAATACGATCACGCCAGCGCGTCCCAGTCCTCGCTTGCCACCGGCAAGAACGGGTCGTCATAGCGCAGGATCGATCCTTTCAGACGTTCACGGCTGCTGGTTTTGCGTTCCACGTATTTACGCAGGATCAAGCGCGGGCTGCCGTGATCGGTCACGATCACCGGCTCGCCGGTTTGCTCCACGCTGCGGAAGATTTCCAATGCGTGGGCCTTGAATCTGGATTTGGAGATCTCGGTTTCCATCTGCAGCCACCAGTACGACCACGGTCATATTATCATGGTCATATTGCTCGATGCCGTGCCGAAGACTTACAAGCGCCCATCCACCGCTTCTCGCGGCAGCACGTGCTTGACGTCATACACCACGCTGGCGTCCGGCTTGCCGAACGCGCGCACGCCCTGCCCGCCAAGGGCACGGAACTGGTCGTGGCCAACAGCCAGAATCATGGCGTCGTAGCGGCCCGGCTCGGGTTTGGCGATTGGGCGCAGGCCGTATTCGTGTTCGGCCTCGGCCGCATCGACCCAGGGGTCGTACACGTCCACCTCGCAGTTGTAGCCACGCAGGGTGTCGATGATGTCCACCACGCGGGTATTGCGCAGGTCCGGGCAGTTTTCCTTGAAGGCCAGCCCCAGGATCAGGATACGCGCACGCACCGGATTGATGCCTTTTTGCAGCATCAGCTTGAGGGTTTGATCCGCGACGAACGGGCCCATGCCGTCATTGGTGCGGCGCCCGGCCAGGATCACCTGCGGGTGGTGGCCCACTTCCTGCGCCTTGTGGGTGAGGTAGTACGGGTCCACGCTGATGCAGTGGCCACCGACCAAACCGGGGCGAAACGGCAGAAAGTTCCACTTGGTGCCGGCCGCTTCCAGCACGTCCAGGGTATCGATGCCCAACTTGTTGAACAGGATGGCGAGGTCGTTGATGAGCGCGATGTTGAGGTCGCGCTGGGTATTTTCGATGACCTTGGCGGCTTCGGCCACCTTGATGGTGGGGGCCTTGTGGGTGCCCGCAGTGATGATGCTGGCGTACAGCGCATCGACGAAATCCGCGGTGGCAGGCGTAGAACCCGATGTCACCTTCTTGATGGTGGTGACGCGGTGGGCCTTGTCGCCGGGATTGATGCGCTCGGGGCTGTAGCCGATGGCAAAGCACCCCCTCTCCCGCCCCTGCGGGGCACCCTCTTCTGCGCATGCGGAAGCACCGGCCTCATAGCGCAGGCCGGAGACACGTTCGAGGATGGGGACGCAAACTTCCTCGGTGCAGCCAGGATAAACGGTGGATTCGTAGATCACCGTATCCCCCGGTTTGAGCACCTTGCCGATGGCCTCGCTGGCCTTGACCAGCGGGGTCAGGTCCGGGCGTTTGGCGGCGTCAATGGGGGTGGGCACGGTGACGATGAAAACCGTGCAGGCGGCGATATCCTCCAGACGGTCGGTGAACTGCAGCCGTTCAGCCTGGGCCAACAGCTCGGGCTCGACTTCCAACGTACTGTCCCGGCCTTGGCGCAGTTCGGCGATGCGGGCAGCGTTGATATCGAAACCGACGGTGTCATGCCGCTTGCCGAATTCCACCGCCAGCGGCAGGCCCACATAGCCAAGGCCGATCAGGGCGATGCGGGTTGCGCTCACTTGCTCAAGAGCCATCACGGGTGCTGCCGTCCGGTGTCATTGCGGGGCCGTCATTATGCCGATGAGCGGCCGCTGCCGGCAGCCGCGAGCGTCGGGAAGAGGACTTGCCCGGCTGCCCGCGTGCGTCGGCCAACGCGGCCAGCATCAAGCCCGCCAAGGTCGCCGTCACGGTCATCAGGCTGGTGGTGCGCAGCGGAAAATCCGCCCACGAATGCGCCAGCACGACCCCAATGGCAACCCAGCAAGACCCCGCAAGCAGGGCATGACCACCGCGCCTGCGAAGCCGGAACAGCTGCCAGCCCACCACCGCAAGGAGCCCCAACACGACGGCCAGCACCGCCATGCCCAGCCAGCCGGTCTCCAGCCACCATTGGGCGTACTCGTTGTGTGCGTGGTTGACATAGTAGGACAGCCAAAGGTGTTTCGGCGCCGCCTGTTCGAACACCGCCACAAAACTGCCCACGCCGCTGCCCCAAGGGGCATGCGCCTTGCCCATGGTCACCGCGGCGCTGGCCAACAGGTGGCGCAGCTCTTCCAGCTGGTCAATGGCCATCCAACCCATGGCGGTATGCATGCCGACGCCGGCCACCAGTGCCGCTGCCAGCGCAATCAGCGTGATCCGCTTGCTGCGCCCCAGCCGCCGCAGCGGCACCGCACCGGTGACCAGCAGCGTCGCCGCCAACGCCGGCAAGGCCAGCGCCATGCCGGCTCGCGAGGTGGAAAGCGGCACCAAGAGCAGAAAACAGACAGCCATGCCTGCATACGGCAGCCACGCCCACACTGCCGAGCGCCCCTCTGCCCGCCTGCGCCAAGCCCGTACCGCCTGCCCCACGGCCAGCACCATGCCGATGATCAAGGCCGTGGCCATGTGGTTGGTATTGGCAAACAGGCCGCCGAACTGCGCATCGAAATCTTGATACAGCCGCAACGTGCTGTCGTGCGGCAAGCCCGCCTGAAAGAAGGCAAACGCCACATTGCCTGCCACCAGCAACAGCAGCGCCTTCACCACATGCCGGCGCATGGCCCCATGTGGCAACGCCAAGGCAGCCAGAAATGCGGCCAGCGCCGGCAGCATCGACCACAGCGCCGCTTCCGTAGCCGCGGGCGCCAAGCTCCAATGCGGATGCAGAGCTTGCACCCCCGCCACCTGCAGGTCTGCCGCCAGGGCACGGCGCGCATCCGCCGCCAACCATCCATCCATAGGCAAAGGCAACAGCTGCAAGGCCGGCACCGCGACCACCAACAAGGCCACCAGAATGCCGGCCCGCTGGACCCCATGCTGAATGCCCTGCCGGAGGTGCACCCAACCGGCCAACGCCAGCACGGGCAGCGCCAGCAGTTGCAGGCTCTCGTCCACGGCCGTGCTGTCTGCCGTCACGCCACCACCCAGCCAGACGGCAGTGAGAAGAACGATCAGCAGCGGCGCCAGTGCGCGCTGGGCAACAGAGGTATCAAACATGAAAAGGAAAATACCGGAGCGCGCAACGAAAAGGGCAGGTCGCGAGACCTGCCCCTGCATGACGAACAAGCTTGTGCAAGCCGGCTCAGAAATGACGTACGCCGGTGCTCAGCGGGCCGGGCGGCGTGCTGTCACGCGTGTGCAGGATCACGCCACCAATCACGGCAGTCCCCGTGATGATGCCGGCATTGACGCCCGATGCGGCACCGGTGTGGGCCCAGACCGCCGCCGGCACGCAGGTGGCGTCGATGATGTACGTATCCGGATCCACATAGTCCTTCACGCACTTGCGAACCACGTCGCCATCGTCGTCCAGCTCGTAATAAACCACCTTGGCTTTGGTCTTGTCGCCGCTGAGCATCATGTGCTCGCCGACGACCAGTTCCTTGCCCACAAAGGCCGTGACGTAGTCGCCACCGACGCTGGTCATGACGTTGCCGGCTTTATCTTCCAGCACGATCTTGTCCCAGTCGCTCTTGCCTTGGGTGTTGTTCTGCGACGACGCAGGCGCAGCAACGGCTGCCGCAACGATCGCCAACGCAAGACTCAGTGATTTCATGACATCGCCCCCGATGGACGCTTTTTTGACTGACGCGGCTTGGATGCTAGCGCATCTGCCTTCGCAAAGCAAAAACCGGCCTGCAAGGCGCCTCACGATTGCGGCAGGATCTGGACATCATCCACCCACAGCTCACCAGATACGCGCTGCGCGGCGCCCGAGGCCACGGGATTGACCAGCCGCAGCCACTGACCCGGGCAGCGGTCAGGCGGCACCGTGAACGTCACCGACAGATCCCGCCAGTCGAAACTGCCGTCAATCGCTTCGCTTCGTCCCACCACGCCGGCAGGGCCGACGCAAAGTATCTGCCACTGCAGCCCAAGGCCGCTTTGCAGATGCTCTGCCCGCTGCCGCAGTTGCAGCCGGTAGGTTCCGGCAGGTAGCAGCAACGGTTGCTCCAGCCCGGCCGACGCCACCCGCCGATCCAGAAAGCGCAGGCGGGCGGCCTGCCCCTGCGTTCCGGTTGCCGGCTCGAAGCTCAACAACACACCGGGCACGCGCCGCCGTCGCCAATCAAAGCCGACGCCGGAGGGGATTTGCGAAAACGCGCCGTTGAAAACTTTAGGCAGCCGCTGCCCCTCCGCCACCACGCCCCCGGCCCAGCGTGCGTAAGCAGCCCCCCAGCGGCCTTGGGCCATCAGACTCTCCAGCCAATCGGCGTACTCCTGCGGGCTCAGCCCACCCCGCGCATGGAGCGCCCCCATCAGGCGGGCTTCCGCTTGCGGAGCCCCCCGCAGCGACGAGAGCACCTGTGGCCGCCAGGGCGGCTGGCTGCGCAGCAGCTCGGCCAATGCTTCCGCAAAGGCTGGATCCTGCGCCATCTGCACCAGGACCTTCGCCACCTCGGGGGCCCGCTGGGGGGCCAGCCGCAGGACACGGTCGATCTGCGCCAACGCTGCCGGATAGTCCTTCTGCTGCATGGCCCGCTGGGCCAGCCACGCGGGCGCCACGACATCCCGGGGAGCACGCCGTGCGGCGATGGCATACAGGGCCGCGGCATCGGCCGATGCCTGGCTGTCGGCGACGCCAGCCAACTCGGTGAACGCTTGACCCTGCAGCGGCTCATGCGCCAACAGCGTGCGCAGCATTGCCACGGCTTGCGGCACCTGCCCTTGCTGCAACTGTCCCATCGCCAAGTGCTGCAACGCCTGCGGATCCCCGGGACGCCACTGCAGCGCCTGTCGCGGCTCCGTTTCCCGGTGGTGTTCCACGGCCATCTGGCCGACCACGCGCCAGCCCGCAAAAAGCACCAGTGCCGCCAGCAACGGCAGCGCCAAGACGCGCGATGTCGTCCTCAATGCATGTCCTCCTGGCTGACGCCCGTCACCAGCCACAGCCCATCTCGCCAAACCAGATCGGCCACCAAACGCCCCGCAGCGCCGCCCTCGGCACCGGCGGACTGCCGGTATGCCACCCGCATCGCAGCGGCGCCCTGGCCGATGCGCCACTGCGGTGACCCCAGCTCCAACGGCCCCTTGCCATGCAACAGATCCCGCAGCTGTCCTGCGCTGACCTGGATGCCAGGGCTTCCCCAGATGGACGGCGATGGGCGCTCGCGCACAGCCATGTAGCCCAGAAGGGCATCGCCGGCAGCCAAAGCTTTCCGCACGCGCACGGCATCCGGCTCCATGCCGCCCTGCGCCAGCGTATCGGGCACAAGTGCATTGGCTGATGCCTGCATCAAGGTCGCAGACTGCGCCAGATTGTCGGAGACAGCTGAGGCAAGGCCGGGCTGCGGCTTGCGCTTGAGTACGGCATTGACGCCCTCTGTGTGCGCAGACGCTACCGCCGGCATCGGCGCCGGCAAGTCAGCGGCCATCGGCCGAGCTGGCGTGGCCTCAATGCGCATTGTTTCAGGGGATGGAACAGGGGCCGGAAGTGCCGCAAGTGGCGGCGATGAAGCCGGCCCCTGCGTCGCAACCGCCTGAACATCCTGGCCGGAGGGTGCCGTTTTGGCCGGCTCTGGTAAAGGCGCGTCCATGGCCAAGCTGTCCAATGGCAGCGCCACAGCGGGAGCACGCGTGCCCGTTGCCTCCACGTGCACCGCCACATCGCGCCCATCGCGCATGTCCCTGACCGCCAGCACCGCCAGCACGACGCAGGCCAGGCCTGACCCAATGACCAGCAGTCGCCCCCACCAGCGCTTCGGGCCTGGCGCCGCAAATGGGGTCGCGACCAACGCCACATGCCCGCGCGCACCGGCATCCGTGCGCGCCGGCGCCTCCTGCAACCCCGATTGCAGACGCAGGGCGTCGTAAGCCATCCGACGATCTACGGTCCGGATCTGCTCCCAGGCGGCATTCACGCGGGCGGCAAAGACAACGTCATCCTCACTCTGGCCTCGGTCTGGATGCAGCCATCGCTGCAGCAACCGATGGTGCGCCTTGAGCTGGGCCGCATCCGCATCCGGCGCGACACCCAACGTCCGGTAAGCGTCGGACTGCGCGTGGAACAGGACTTCCCGCACATAAAAACGAGCGGCCTCCCGCAGACGCGCCGGGGGCATGCCGTACGCTTGGACTGCGTCTTGCATGTCGGCCGCAACATCGGCCGCCACCCCCAGCAAACGCGCCATGCCTTCCGGCAACGGCTGCTTGCGGAGGGCATGCCGCCCTGCTGGCGCCTGCAGCAAGGCCAGTGCCCAGTCCAGCGCGCCCCCGTTCGCGCCGCGCATGCAATCAGCCCTTGGTCAGGCGCGGCCGGCCGCCATAGGCGTAATACGCATCGTGGCTGTAGTAGTGGTAGCCATAGCCGTAGCTGTAGCCCGCGCTGCGCGCGTCGTATTTGGCCAGCAGCGCCCCCACCACCCGCGCACGCGCACTGAACAGGCGCTTCAGCGCCGCCCGTGCCGCGTTGATCTTGGTCTTCGAACTGTTGACCATCAGCAGAGTGCCGTCCACCACATTGGCCAAAATCGGCGCATCGGCCAGCCCCAGCACGGGCGGACCATCGAGGATGATCTGGTCGTAGCGCTCTGCCACGACGGTCAACGCCGAGATCAGCTTGCTGCCGGCCAACAGCTCGGCCGGGTTGGGCGGCAACGGACCCGCCAGGATGACGCGCAGGCCCTCTTCTTCGGTATCCAGGGTCGCCTCCGCCAACGTGCAGCCACCCGCCAGCAGGTTGCTCAAGCCCGTGCCATGCCCCTTCAAGCCCAGCGTGCGGTGCAGTGACGGGTTGCGAAGATCGGCCTCGATCAGCAACACCCGCTTGCCCAGCTGCGCGAAATTGCGCGCCAATGCCAAGGCCGTGGTGGATTTGCCTTCGCCCGGGCTGCTGCTGGTGATCAACAGGGTCTTGGGCACGCCCTGATCCGTCGCAAACTGCAGCGACGTGCGCACCGAGCGATAGGCCTCGGAGAAGGACGATTGCGGGTTGCCGGCTGCCGTTGCCACGCTCTCCTTGACCCCCAGCTTGGGAATCACGCCCAGCACGGCCAGCTTGAGCTTCTGCTCAACATCGATCGGCGACTTGAGCGTGTCGTCCAGGAACTCCAGCAGCAGGGCCAGCAGCACGCCCAGCAGCAGGCCGAACACGATGCCCAGCGCCAGATTGGAGAACAAGTTCGGCTTGACCCGCCAAGCGCCCTGCGCCCGATCGATGATGGAGACATTGTTGCTGCGGACGTCGCCGGCCACGCCGATTTCCTTGTAGCGCTGCAACAGACCGTCATACAGCTGCCGATTGGTGTCGGCCTCGCGCTTGAGGATGTTGTACTTGATGCTGCGGCCATCGACATTCAGCGCCTTGTCGCGCAAGGCGTCGATCTGCCCCATCAACAACCGTTCCTGCGAGGCAGCGGCATCGTATTCGGCCTTCACCGACGCGCGCACACTGCCCAGCTCCTTGGCGATCTGACGATCCATTTCGTCGATTTGGCCCTTGAGCTGGAGCATCTCCGGATAATCCGGCTTGAAGGTCTGCAGCTTGAGCTGATATTGCCCCTGCAACTGCCCCTTCTGCTGCTGGAGCATGCGGATATTGGAATTGCCCAGCATATCGGCTGGCATCGCCCCGGAGGACGCCTGCTGCCAACGCGCCTGCGCCCGGATCCGCTGATCCTGGGCTGCGGCCAGCGCCGCATTGAGCTGGGTCAGGTTTTGGGTGGCCAGCGATTGGCCGCCGTCCCCCGTATTGACGAGATTTTCCTGCTGGGCGAACTCAACCAGATTGCGCTCGGACTCTTCGAGCTTGGCCTTGGTCAGCTTCAGCTGGTCTTCCAGATAGGTCTTGGCATAGGAGGTCGCCCCGAATTTGCGTTCAAGCCCCGAGGCGATGAACCCTTCCGCCACCGCATTGGCCACGCGCACGGAAAACCCCGGAACGGGGCTGTCGTAGTGGATGCGCACCAACCGGGAATCGCGCACCGGATCAACGCTGAGGCCCGCCCGCACTTCGCCGGCACTGACGCGCAGCACCTCCTGCGCATCCTTGTTCCCTGCCTGTGGCGCGCTCTGCCTGCTTTTGGGCTGCAGCAATGACAGCATGCGCCCCCACCAACCTTGCTGATTCAAACCGTCCCACGTGGCCTGATCCAAATCCAGCTCATTGGCCACGCGCTCAGCCAGCGATTGGCTTTGAATCAGCCGGTACTGGGTCTGCAGGAATTCGGGATCCCAACCGCCCGTGTCCACAGGCGTGACGCCCCCCATCTGGACCACCTGCGTACCTTCCTGCTGCAGTTCCAGCAGGACGCTGGCCCGGTACTGGGGCGTGGTAAGCAGCGTGATCAGCAGGGCCATCGCCACCACGCCAGCCAAAATGCCCAGCACCACCCAGCGCCGCTTGAGCAAGATGTGCCAATAGGCCAGCAGGTCGATCTCGTCGTCGCGCAGCTCTTCCTGGATATCCAGCGCCAGGGACGTTGCGGCCGATCGCATCTGCGCCAACTGGTGATGGCCTCGCACGCGATCATGCATGGCCGGCAATCGGGCATCGTCACCCTGCGGGCCGACGGGGAAGCGATCCTGTGTCATTCAAACGTCATCCTGGAAATCAGAACCAACGGAAAAAGCCGAGAATAGGCATGGACTCGATGAATCTGCGGTACGCCGTCTTGGAGCCCGATTGCTCCACCACGATGATGTCGTCGCCATACAGCAGCGGGTCTTCGATCTCGCCCCGGCGCACCTTCCGCAGGTCATAGACGGCCGCCATCCGCTTCCCATCCACCTGACGCATCAGCACGATGCCACCCGGATCGGCCAGCTTGTCATCCACGCCACCGGCCAATGCGATCCCTTGCAGCAGGCTGGTCCTGCCGGTGATGGGGTAGATGCCAGGGCTGGTCACCGCCCCTTCCAGGGTGATCCGTTGACTGGTGAACTCCTTCACGAACACGCTGACCTGCGGATTCTGCAGATAGCCGTCGGAATATTTCTTCGCCAGCTCGGCTTCCAGCTCCGGGATGGTCTTGCCGCCGGCCATGATGCCCCCCACCAAGGGCAGCGAGATCTGGCCATTGGAGTTGACCCGCACCGACTTGTTCAACTCCTGCACGCCAAACACGCTGATTTCCAGGAGATCCTGCGCCCCGATGCGGTAATCGGTGCCACCCTGATAAGCACCGGAAGCCGATGTGGTGTCGGGTGCCGGCAGCGCCTGGCCCGAAACGGCGACATTGCGCACAGCCACCCCGCCACCGCAGGCAGCCAGCAGCGTGGTCAGCATCAGCACCACGACGATGCGAATCCAATGGTTGAGCATGGTCACGCTCCTGGATGGGACAGGCATTATGCAGGCCGAAGGCGCGGAGCCATAGCCCGCCACACTTGAGCACGACAGGCCTCCCTCTCGTCCAGTGCCGCCGGGCATTGCGCACGACGATCATTCCTGTACAATGCGCGGCTCTTCGGGCGGTTAGCTCAGCGGTAGAGCATTGCCTTCACACGGCAAGGGTCGCAGGTTCGAACCCTGCACCGCCCACCAATAAGATCAAAGGGTTGCGAGCAATCGCAGCCCTTTCTTGTTTTGGTCTTCTGTTCCGTGTGCCCGAGGATTCCGGCATCGCTGGATCAGGCAAAGGCCAGGGGAGGCGGGCGCAACCGATGCTGGCGCAAAGCCTGCCGACTGCGTGCTGGCACATTACCCGGCTACCGACCCGACTACCGATATTTCTGGCTGACTCGATGTATTGAGGACGGCCTCGCCGCACGCCAGAATCAAACGCGACGCAAATCACAAATCACCTCCTGTTTTGCGTAGTATTGCCATTGCCCTGCATCCAATCAGGGGGATGGCCGGCACAACAGCAGCTATGCAGCTATGCAGAACTGTATGTGCGCCAGGCCACAAGCAGCATCACCTCCTCGGATTTGGCGTACTTGGCCCATGAAGCCTCATGGGCCGTCAACACATCCGTTACAGGGGGACGTCACCATGAAATCCGTACTTCGTGCACCCAGCTTGGCAGCGCTTGGCTGCATCGGCTTGCTTGCAGCTCCGGCAACCAGCCTTGCCGGCACCGTGGGGTACCATTCACCCGCCATCTGTTTTCTGGGTGGCAACCCGTCGCAAGCGATCCTCGCGGCAGGCCACACCGCAGTTGAAATCACCACGCTGGATGAGGCATCACTGGCACCGCTGGATGCACTGATCGTCGAGACGTGCACCGGCTATGCCAACAATGCGGTGATCAACAGCGCCGTCGCCAACGGCATGGCTGTCATCATCAATGACTCAACCCCCAACAGCAACACTGCCGGACATCTTCCGGGTAGCCCTGCCATCACCTTCAGCTACGCCCCGGGTCTCAACATCAACTTGCCCGCAAGCTCGCCGATCATCACCGGCCCGGGTGGAACGCTGACCAATGCCAGCCTGGATGGCTCCTTCTTGCCGCCAATGACCTCAAACAACGGGTATTCCGCCAGCAGCCTGCCGGCAGGGATGATCCAGTTGCTCACCACGAACAATGCCTCCCGGTCTGTGGCCTTGGCTTATCCCTACGGCAATGGCTTCGTGGCGTACAACGCCATGCCCATCCGTCGTTATCTGCCCGAGGGGGCGATCGAAGCCCTCTCTTGGTGCACCCCCACCAACATCTGCGCCGGCATGCGCACCTACCTGACAAACCTGCTCGCCTGGTCGATGGAGCAAGTCAACTCCTGCGCCAAGGAAGGCTACAAGAACACCCAGCTGCTCTGGTGCCAGAAGATCTGCGAAAGCGGCTTGACCGGCAAGCCGCTGGAGGACTGGATCCATCGCTGGATCAACCGTTTCCGCGACCTGCCGTACTGCGCGGCGGGCAGCCTGGACTGAGCAAGCGGCCAGTCAGGCCACCGCTGCACTGTCACCTCAACGCCGGCGCAAGCCGGCGTTGTTGCGTTCAACCCAGCCACACCCGAGCGTTGCGGAACATCCGCTGCCACGGTGAGTCCTCCGGCCAGTCGGCCGGGGCCCAGCTGAAGTTGGCGCGGCGCAGGGTGCGCTCCGGATGCGGCATCAGCGCCGTGACGCGGCCGTCGCGGCTGGTGACACCGGCGATGCCGTCGGGCGATCCGTTGGGGTTGGCCGGGTAGTGCTGCGCGACCTGCCCGCCCTCGACGTAGCGCGCGGCCACGTCTACCGCGGCCTGATCGAGGCCATTGCCGAACACCGCGCGGCCCTCGCCGTGGGCCACCGCCACCGGGATCCGCGAGCCGTCCATGCCGCGCAGGAAGATCGACGGCGAGGCCGCCACTTCCAGCAGCGCCAGCCTCGCCTCGTACTGCTCGCTGGCATTGCGCTGGAAGGTTGGCCAGTGCTCGGTGCCGGGGATGATCTCGCGCAGCTGGGCCAGCATCTGGCAGCCGTTGCAGATGCCCAGGGCGAAGCGGTCGGCGCGGGCGAAGAACGCCGTGAACATCTCGCGCAGCGCGCTGCGTTCGAGGATCGAGGTCGCCCAGCCGCGGCCTGCGCCGAGCACGTCGCCATAGCTGAAGCCGCCGCAGGCAGCGAAACCGTGGAAGTCGGCGAGGTCGAAGCGACCGGCGATCAGATCGCTCATGTGCACGTCGAACGCATCGAAACCGGCGCGATCGAACGCATACGCGGTTTCGATCTGGCTGTTGACGCCCTGCTCGCGCAGGATTGCGACTTTCGGCCGCGCGCCTGTGCTGATGAACGGCGCGGCCACGTCTTCTGCGGCGTCGAAGGTCAGCCGCGGCTGCAGGCCCGGCGCGTCGAAGCGGCGCGCGGCGGCGCGTTCGCTGTCGGCGCAGTCGGGGTTGTCGCGCTGGCGCTGGATCGCGTGGCTGACCGCCGACCAGGCGTCGAACAGCTCGTCCCAGCGCCACTGTGCCAGTTCGTCATCGCCATCGCTGACGCGCACCACCGGCGCGGTGGTCGGCACCGCGATCCGCTGCGCGCATTCAATCAGGCCGTGGCGGGCGACCAAGTCGGCGAACGCGGCTCGTTCTTCGACCGGCACCTGCACCACCGCGCCCAGCTCTTCGTTGAACAGCACCCGCAGCGGGTCGTCGGTGCGGCCGTCGCCCCAGCCGTCGAGGCGGATGTCCAAGCCCAGATGCGAGGCGAAGGCCATCTCGCACAGCGCGGCGAACACGCCGCCGTCGCTGCGGTCGTGGTAGGCCAGCAGCATGCCGGCCTCGCGCGCGTCGCGCACCAGTTCGAACAGCCCGCGCAGGCGCTGCGGATCGTCCAGATCCGGCGCTTCGCCGCCGAACGCCGGCAGCGCGCCGCTCGCCGTAGTATGCCGCGTCGCCTCGGGATGGCATTGCGCCAACACCGAGCCGCCCATGCGCTGGCGGCCGCCGCCGAGGCCGAGCAGCCACAGCTCGGACTCGACCTCGCGCTGCAGCAGCGGGGTCAGCTGGCCGCGCACGTCCACCAGCGGCGCGAACGCGGAGACGATCAACGACACCGGCGACACCGCCTTGTGCGCCACGCCGTCGGCCTGGTACTGGGCCTGCATCGACAGCGAGTCCTTGCCGACCGGGATCGACAGCTCCAGCGCCGGGCACAGCTCCATGCCCACCGCCTTGACCGCGTCATACAGCCGCGCATCCTCGCCCTCGTGGCCGGCCGC
>CAUJJG010000083.1 GCA_963205445.1 Pseudomonadota bacterium | reverse complement strand
CTGACGTGGATGCGCCGGATCGGCCCGGTCGGCGCGCGCATCAGCGCCAGCACCCCGAGCGCGTCCAGCGCGTGCAGGGTCGCTTCGGCGAAGCTGAGGTTGCGCTGATCGAATACCGGCGGCAGCGCGCCGGCGGGCGCGGACTCGACCATCCCGACATCCAGCCCCTGCGCATCCAGCGCGATGGCAAGGCTGGCACCAACCAGACCACCGCCGACGATCAGGACGTCGTGAACGGGGCCGTTTTCCAAGGCGTGCGTGGACATTGCGCTATGCTAACGGCTCCGCAGTCCGCATGCGCCAATGACCGCCATGAACCGCTCTGATTCCTTGCTCCCCGCCGGCCCGCTGCTGCTGGTCGCGCTGATCTTCGCCGCCGTGCTGACCCGGCTGATCCCGCATCCGCCGAATTTCTCGCCGATTGAAGCGGTGGCCCTGTTTGGCGGCGCTTATTTCGCCAAGCGCAGCTGGGCGCTGATCGTGCCGCTGGTGGCGATGTTCGCCTCCGACTTGCTGCTGGGGCTGCTCAACGGCGGCATCTACTGGAGCTACTTCGCCAGCGCCGGCTATCTGCTGGTGTACGCCTGCATCGCCCTGTCCACCGTGCTCGGCTTCGGCCTGCGCGGCAAGGTCAGCGCCGGCCGCGTGCTTGGCTATGGCCTGGCCGGCTCGCTGCTGTTCTTCCTCGTCACCAATTTCGGCACCTGGCTGGGCAGCAGCATGTATCCGCAGAACGGAGCGGGCCTGATCGCCGCCTACGTCGCCGGCATCCCGTTCTTCCAGTGGACGGTGGCCAGCACCCTGTTCTATTCGGCCCTGCTGTTCGGCGGTTTCGAGTTGCTGCGCCGCGGCAACCCGGCGCTGCGCGCGCAGACGGCCTGATGGGCAACCGTCTTTCCAAGATCTACACCCGCACCGGCGACGACGGCAGTACCGGCCTCGGTGACGGCGCGCGGGTGGGCAAAGACTCGGCGCGGGTAGAGGCCTACGGCACCGTCGATGAGGCCAATGCCTGCATCGGCCTGCTGCTGGCCAGCGAGATGCCGGAGGATGTCCGCACGCTGCTGACCCGGATCCAGCACCAGCTGTTCGACCTCGGCGGCGAGCTGTGCATTCCCGGCCACGCCGCGATCTTCGATGCCGACATCGACGCCTTGGAGGCGCAGGTCGACCACTACAACGCCGACCTGCCCCCCCTCAAGGAATTCATCCTGCCTGGCGGTGGCGATGCGGCAGCGCGCTGCCATATCGCCCGCACCGTGGTGCGCCGCGCCGAGCGCCGCACGGTTGAGCTGGCACGGTTGGAAGCGGTGCGCCCGCAGCCGATGCACTACTTGAATCGCCTGTCCGACCTGCTGTTCGTGCTGTGCCGGGTGCTGGCCCGCGCCAGTGGCCACGGCGAGGTGCTGTGGCAACACGAACGCAGGAAATGATTCGGGGCCCGGGACACACGCAGTGATTCAGATCTACACGCATCCTGCCTGCCTGGCCCACGACCCCGGCGACGGCCACCCCGAATCCCCCTCCCGCCTGCGCGCCGTGCTGCGCGCGCTGGAATCGGCCCACCCCGACCTCGATTGGCAGCAGGCCCCATGCGTCAGCCGCGGCCAGCTGCTGCGTGTGCACGACGCCGAGTTGATCGACCTCGTACTGAGCAGCGCCGATGCCCTGCCGAAGTCGTTGGACCCGGATACGCGCCTGTCGGCCGGTTCGTCAGAAGCAGCACTGCGTGCGGCGGGCGCCTGCGTGGCCGCCGTGGACGCCGTGCTGTACGGTCACGCGCAACGCGCCTTCTGCGCTGTGCGCCCCCCCGGGCATCACGCCACCACGAATGCCGCGATGGGGTTCTGCATTTTCAACAATGTCGCCATCGCGGCACGCCACGCCATCGACAAGCATGGGCTGGAACGGGTCGCCATCGTCGATTTCGACGTTCATCACGGTAACGGCACGCAGGCCATTTTTCAGGACGTACCCAAGGTGCTGTTCGCAAGCTCACACCAGTGGCCGCTGTACCCGGAATCGGGGGCGCGATCGGAAACCGGCTGCGGCAATCTGTTCAACGCCCCATTGCCCGCCGGCAGCGGCAGCGAGGCCTTCCGCGACGCCTGGCGGGCGCGCTTGTTGCCGGCGGTTGCGGACTTCCGCCCGCAGCTCCTGCTGATCTCGGCGGGGTTTGACGCCCACCGCCGCGACCCGATGGCCGCGCTGCAGCTGGACGCCGGAGATTTTTCCTGGATCACCCGGGAGCTGGTGCAGCTCGCCGACCGGCACTGCGCGGGCCGCATCGTTTCCACACTGGAAGGCGGCTACGATCTGGAGGCTCTTGCCGACAGCTGCCTGGCCCACGTGGACGCATTGCGCTACTGAGTTGCCTGCGTGCCGGGCGCTGACACGACGCTGGGGTTTGCCGCTGCCTGCCGCTTCCGGCAAGCTACTCGCCCGTTTGTTGCCTTCGGACTGCCCGTGCGCCCTGTCTTGCGCCTGCTTCCCCTCTCCCTGTTGATCGCCCTCTCCCTGCAGGCGCGTGCCGGCGACGAGCACCCGCAGAATTGGAGCCAGTGCCCCTTGGGTGACGTGGTACCGCCGTTCCCGGATGCGCAGAAAGCGCCGGAAGGCCTGGGCCTGAAGAAAGGCGACCAGCCCACCGACATCGAAGGCGACCTGCTGTCCGGCACCGAGGCCAATCCCGTCTTCAACGGCAACGTGACGATGCGCCGCGGCGACCAATTCCTGGGCGCGGACAACCTGAGCTTCGACAAGGCGGCCGGGCTCTACAAGGCGACGGGCAGCGTTCGTTACCAAGCAGGCAACCTGCGTGTGCGCGGCGCCACGGCAGAGGGCAACCAGAATACCGACACCCACAGCATGCAGGACCTGCAGTACCAGATGCTCTCGCGTCGCGGCAACGGCAAGGCCAAGCGCTTGAGCGTGACCGATGACGTCGGCGTCCTGCACGAAGCCACGTATTCCACCTGCCCACCGGAAGCGCGCCATTGGGAGCTGCGCGCACGCCAGATCGACTTTGACACCGAACGCGGCATGGCGGTGGCGCGCGGCGCCAGCCTGCGGGTGGGCAAGGTCCCCGTGCTGTACATGCCGTGGTTCATGTTCCCGACTGACGACACGCGACGCACCGGCCTGCTGATGCCATCGATCTCCAATTCGAGCCGCAACGGCTTCGACTGGCGGCAGCCGATCTACATCAACTTGGCTCCCAATTACGACGCCACCCTCAGCCCCCGCTGGATGAGCAAACGCGGCGCGGCGCTGGGAACGCAGTTCCGCTACCTGAACGCGTCTGGCAAGGGCACGCTGGACGGGGTGTGGATGCCGCATGACGACCTGCGTGACCGCAGCCGCGGTCAGGTCCGCTTCGAAGGCGTACAGGGTCTCGGCAGCCAATGGCAAGCCCGCGCCAACCTCAACTGGATCAGCGATCCACGCTTCTTTGAAGACTTCAACAGCAGCATCGACGGCCTGTCGCAAGCGACCGCCTACAGCGCCATCGGCCTGTATGGACGCGGCCAGCATTGGCGTGCCGGCATCACCGCTGACCATTGGCAGCGTGCAGACCACACGTTGAGCGACAGGGTCCTGCCCTACGACCGCCTGCCGCGCGCTTTCTTCAATTGGGACCAGCGCATCAGTGGCCCCTTCCGCGCCGGTTTCGACGCCGAAGCGGTCCGTTTCGACCATGCGGTCTACGCCGCCGGCTCGCGCTTGGACATCAAGCCCTGGATCAGTGCGCCGCTGGAAGGCAGCGCCTGGTTCGTGCGGCCATCGTTGGGCTATCGCCACACCAGCTACGTGCTGGACAACAGCCTGGGGCATGCGCTGGGCGACAACTCACCAAGCCGGGGCCAGTCGATTTTCAGCGTGGACTCCGGTTTATTCTTCGAACGCAACACCCAAGTCAAGGGCAGGGACTACCTGCAGACCATCGAGCCCCGCCTGTTCTATCTGAACGTGCCTTACACCGACCAGTCGAATATGCCGGTGTTCGACACCCAGCCCCTGACGTTCAGCTGGAATCAACTGTTCCGGGAAAACCGCTATTCCGGCGCCGACCGTCAGGCCGACGCCAACCAGCTCACGCTGGCGCTGACCACGCGCATGCTTCGCGCCGCAGATGGCTTCGAACGGCTTTCCGCCAGCATCGGGCAGATCCGTTATTTCAAGGAGTCTCGGGTACGCCTGCCAGGCGAGCCCATTACCGAGAAAGGCGGCTCGGCCTGGGTGGCCGACGTGAATTACGCCCCCACCGCCCGCTGGAATTTCGGCGCTTCCTACCAATACGACCCGAAGTTCCAACGCACCGACCTTGCCAGCGTGCGGGCACGCTACCTGTTGCCGGACGATGGGGTGTTCAACCTCGGTTATCGCTACCGCCGCGCGCGCCTCGAACAGGTGGACCTGGCCTTCCTGTATCCGATCAACGAACGCTGGAGCCTGGTCGGCCGCCAGTACTATTCGTTGCGGGACAGCAAGACGCTCGAGAGCCTGTTCGGCATGCAGTGGGACAGCTGTTGTGTCGCCGTTCGGCTTGTTGGCCGTCGCTACGTGCAAAATCGCGCTGGTGAGCTTGGCAACACCCTGATGTTCGAAATCGAACTGAAGGGGCTGGGCTCGGCCGGCCAGGACACGCGACGCGCCTTGCGCAGATCGATCCTCGGCTACAATCGCGAAGATCTTTATCTGGTGCCGCCGCAGATTGCCACGGGCCAGCCTACCCCGCCCGCCAACGCTGACACCTCCCCATGACATCGACATCCCGCCTGCGCGCCTCTCGCTTCATTCTCGCCAGCTTGCTGCCGGCCCTGCTTGCCGGTGGCGCGATGGCACAGGAGGCGGGCCTGCAGCCGGTGGACCGGATCGCCGCTGTCGTGAATGAGGACGTGATCCTGCGCAACGAGCTCGACCGCGCCGTTGCCAACATCCGGGCCCAGTACGCCGACCGTGCCAATCAATTGCCCCCGACGGATGTGCTGGAGCGTCAGGTACTGGAACGCCTCGTGCTGCTTCGCCTGCAAATTGCGCGCGCTACCGACTCCGGCATCAACGCCACCGACGAAGACCTTGAACGCGCAGTGCAAGGGGTTGCCCAGCAAAACGGCATGACCACCGACCAGCTGCGCAGCCGACTGGCACAAGATGGCTTGTCCTTCACCGATTTCCGCAACTCCCTGCGCGAGGAAATCATCACCCAGAAGCTGCGCCAGAGTTTCGCGCAGGGCCGAATCAACGTCAGCGAAGCCGAAGTGGATGCCGCCCTCGCCGGCGCTTCGGCCAACGCAGGCCAGCAGTACCACCTCGCCCATATCCTGGTGGGGACCCCCGACGGCGCATCGCCGGAGCAGATCGCCACCGCACTGAAGAAGATCGAGGGCGTGAAGAGCCTGATCGACCGCGGCGAGATGAACTTCGCCGCCGCCGCAGTGCGCTACTCCGACAGCCCCAATGCGCTGGAGGGCGGCGACTTGGGCTGGCGCAGCCTGAGTGAAATCCCGGCAGCCTTTGCCTCTGCCATCCAGCAGTTGCAGACCGGGGAAGTCCTTGGCCCGATCCGTGGCCCCAGCGGCTTCCAGCTGCTGCAGATGATCGGAACGCGCGATCAGGCCGCCGCCCAAGGCGGCAAGGTCACCCAATTCTCGGCGCGCCAGATTCTTGTGAAAATCGACGACAAGACCAATGACGCCGCCGCCAAAGCAAAGGCCGATACGCTGGCTGCGCGTCTGGCCGGGGGTGCCGATTTCGCGAAACTGGCGGGCGAGAGTTCCGATGACACAACCACCCGCAGCCGCGGCGGCGACCTTGGCTGGTTCGGCGCCGACGCCTTCGGGACAACCTTCGGCATGCAGGTGGCGGCACTGGCTGACGGCCAGACCTCCGCGCCATTCAAGGCGGACGGGGGCTGGGTGATCGTGCAGCGCACCGGCACCCGTGAAATCACGGCCGGCGACGACAACATGCGCGCCCAGGTGCGCGAAACCATCGGCCGCCGCAAGCTGGAAGAAGAGTGGAATCGCTTCCTGCGTGAAATGCGCGGCGAGGCTTATGTCGATGTTCGCGACGCGCAGGGCAAGTCCACCCGGCCGGACCTGCCGGAAACGCCGAAAGAACGCCCGAAGATGGACGTCGACGATCGCCCGGAAGGCAGCCACTCGGCCTTCTGAACCATGCGCCCCCGCCTTGCGCTGGTTCCCGGCGAGCCCGCGGGTGTCGGTCCCGAGTTGGTGGTTCGCGCAGCCCAGCGCGACTGGGACGCCGAGCTGACGGTTTTCGGCGACGCGGCCATCTTGCGCCGCGCTGCCACCGTGCTGGGCCTGCCGCTGGCACTGCATGCCGCAGGCAGCCCGCCCGCGCAGCCGCGCAGCCTTGCGCTGATTGACATCCCGCACCCGGCCGATGTCACTTTCGGCAACCCGGCGCCGGCCAATGCCGCCTCGGTGATCGCCGCACTGACCCAAGCCGCCGCCGGCTGCCTGGAAGGTCGCTTCGATGGCCTCGTTACCGGCCCGGTGCACAAGGCGGCGATCAATCTGGGCGGCATCCCCTACACCGGCACCACCGGACTGCTGGCTGCGCAGGCCGGGGCCGAGGTGGTGATGATGCTGGCCAACCCGGCCATGCGGGTGGCACTGCAGACCGTGCATCTGCCGCTGCGCGAGGTTGCTGATCGGATCACCCCGGAAGCACTGACGCGCACCCTGCGCATCGTCGAGGCCGCCCTGCGCGGGCAGTTCGGGATCGCCACGCCAACCATCGCCGTGCTCGGGCTGAACCCGCACGCCGGCGAGGACGGCCACCTTGGCCGCGAGGAGCTGGACGTCATCATCCCCACCCTCGCCCGCCTGCGCGAGGCCGGCATGCGCTTGGTCGGCCCGCTGCCGGCAGATACCGCCTTCCTGCCCGACAAGCTGCGCGGCTTCGACGCGGTGCTGGCGATGTACCACGACCAAGGGCTGCCGGTGCTCAAGCACGCCGACTTCGCCCACGCCGTCAACATCACCCTCGGCCTGCCCTACCCGCGCGTCGCAGTCGACCATGGCACCGCGCTGGCGCTGGCCGGCAAAGGCCTGGCCGATCCGTCCAGCCTGTTTTCCGCGATCGAGACCTGCACCCGGCTGGCCATGCCGCGGACACCCACATGACCACACACTTCTCCGAACCGGCCAAGAAGCACCTCGGCCAGAACTTCCTGCACGACCGCGGCGTGATCGACAAAATCGTGCTGGCAATCGACCCGCAGCCCGGCGACGAGCTGGTCGAGATCGGCCCCGGCCAGGGCGCGCTGACGTTCCCGCTGCTGCGTCGCCACGGCGCACTGACCGCGATCGAGTTCGACCGCGACTTGCACGCACCACTGCAGGCTGCCGCACGTGAACACGGCGCGCTGCGCTTGATCGAAGGCGATGTGCTGGGCGTGGATTTCAGCCAACTCGCGGCGCAACAGGGCGATGCCCGCGGCCAGATCCGGCTGGCCGGCAACCTGCCCTACAACCTCAGCTCGCCGATCCTGT
>CAUJJG010000082.1 GCA_963205445.1 Pseudomonadota bacterium | reverse complement strand
GACCCAGGATGCGGTGGTGGAGGCCGTTGCGAACGTGCTGCAGGTTGCCCCGCCCGCGGTGAAGTTGCCGGATGACCGTCCACCGGGGGGCAGCCTCGCCGCATATGACACGGTGCTGCGCGGCGACGCGCATTACCGGGCTGGCGATGTGTTCGCGGCGCGCCAAGCGGTGGAGGCTTTCGAGCGTGCAGTGGCGCTGGAACCGGCCTGGGCGCATGCGCATGCGTGGTTGGCGTTGGCGCGGGTGCAGCAGCTGGAGCGCTTTGGTGACCTGTATGCGACGGAAGCGCGTGCGCAGGGGGAATTGGCCCGACGCGATGCCGCCACGGCGCTGCGGTTGGCGCCAGGTGGTGCGGATGCGCAGCGGGCCAATGCGGCGTGGTTGTCGGGCGTCGCCAAGGACGCGGCAGGTGCTGCTGAGGCGCTTCGGCAGGCGCTGGCCATCCGCCCAAATGATGCCGACCTGCGGGTGAGGCTGGCGATCCGCCAGAACGGCTTCGGCCAGCTGCGCGAGGCGGTGGAAACCCTGCGCCTGGCATTGAAGGTGAACCCGCTGTCGGCGCCGACGCTGTACAGCCTGGGCAGTGTCTATCTTGGTTTGGCCGACTATCCCCAAGCCGAGCATGAGCTGCGGCTGGCATTGGAGCTTGAGCCCAGCATGCCGTTGGTCCGGGCGTTCCTGGCGATGGCGGTGTTCCAGCAGAACCGGACTGCGGAGGCGATTGACATCGCACGCGAAGAGCCCACGACACTGTGGCGGAATTACGCACTGGCCATGGCGTACTGGGCCAACGGCAACCGCGAGCAATCCGAAGCCGCCCTGCAGGCGCTGGTTCGCGATCATGCCAAGGATGCACCGACGCAAGTCGCGGGCGTCTATGCCCAGCGCGATGACAGGGAGAAGATGTTCCACTGGCTGGAGGTGGCGCGAGAAACCGGCGACCCGGGCCTGTCGGAGATCCGCTTCATGCCGTTCATCGCCCGCTATGCCGATGATCCGCGGTTTATCGCCATCGTGCGGGAATTGGAGCTGGCTGCCGGGCGTGTGCCGCCCTCGACGCCGGGGCAGGGGGCTCAGGCGTCCAGATAGGGATCAGGCAGCCCCAGCCCGGCGAGGATGTCGCGCTCCAGTTGCTCCATGGCCTCGGCCTCTCGCGGCTCCTCATGATCCCAGCCCAGCAGGTGCAGGCAGCCGTGGACGGTCAGGTGGGCGTAGTGGGCGTTCAGGGGCTTGCCCTGTTCGCGCGCTTCGCGGGCCACCACGGGTGCGCAGATGACCAAGTCGCCCAGCAGGGGCAGCTTGACCCCTTTCGGCAGGCCTTCCGGCAGTTCGGCCGGGAAGCTCAGCACATTCGTCGCGTAGTCTTTGCCTCGGTAGTGACGATTGAGCGCACGGCCTTCCTCGACATCAACGAGGCGGATCGCGAGGTCGGCCTCGCGGATGCGCCCTGCCAGCGCAGCGGCCACCCATCTGCGGAAACTCACTGCGGCCGGAATGCCGACGCGCGGCAGCGCGTAGCCTATGGCTAAATCCAGTCGAACCGGGCCCTTGGTCATCCGCGCATCCTACCCTTGTCCGTGGCCAGCGTCGCGGGCCTCGTAGGCGTTCACGATCCTGGCCACCAGCGGGTGGCGGACGACGTCCCTGGCCTCGAAGAAGGTGAAACTCACGCCCTCGACGCCGCGCAGCACTTCCACCGCGTCCTTCAGCCCGGATTTCTGGTGCTTGGGCAGGTCTATTTGGGTCATGTCGCCGGTGATGACCGCGGTGCTGCCAAAGCCAAGCCGGGTCAGGAACATCTTCATCTGCTCGATGCTGGTGTTCTGCGCCTCATCCAGAATCACGAAGGCATCGTTGAGTGTGCGTCCGCGCATGTACGCCAGCGGCGCGATTTCGATCACGTTGCGCTCCAGCAGCCGCGCCACTTTTTCCACGCCCAGCATCTCGTACAGGGCGTCGTACAACGGGCGCAGATAGGGGTCGACCTTCTGGGTCAGGTCGCCGGGCAGAAAGCCCAGCTTCTCGCCAGCCTCCACTGCCGGTCGCACGAGGATGAGGCGCTGCACGCGTGATTGATTGAGTGCGTCGACCGCCATCGCCACCGCGAGAAAGGTCTTGCCGGTGCCGGCCGGGCCGACCCCGAAATTGATGTCGTGGCTGGCGATCGCCTGCAGATAGTTACGCTGGTTGGCACCGCGCCCGCGCAAGGTGCCACGCTTGACCCGCACCGCGATGTCCTGCGCCGCATCGCGAGGGGCGGGCTGCGACGCTTCGGCATCGGCGTATGCCCCCAGCCGCAGGTGCACCGCGTGCTCGTCCAGTCTCTCGGTTTCGGCATCCTCGTGGAGCTGGCGCAGCAGGCGTTCGGCTTGCAGTACCGCTTTTTCATCGTCACCGCGGACGCGAAACACCGGGCCGCGGTTGGCGATTTCCACGCCAAGGCGCAGCTCGATCAGGCGCAGATGGGCGTCGAACGGTCCGGAAAGATTGGCCAGACGCTCGAGGTCGTCCGAGGGCAGGGAGAAGTCACGTTGGGTCGGCATCCGCACAGGTTACCGCGTTGCAGAAAAAGCAGGGGCTTGCGTTGTGCGTCGGCGATATCAACGCTGAATTGCAACGCCCGCTGTTTTGCGTTGGATCGATCTGAATTGAGCAGCCACCGCCGGGTGGCGTTGTCGTGGTGTCAGGCGGCTTGATCCGCAACCGACGAACGGCAATGGTTGCACATTGCTGGTTGCGCCAGTTTTCCCTGCCGTTGTTGGCAGGTGGGCTGTCGATTCCTTGGGTGGCGGTGCTGTGGCCGGACGTGCTGGTGCTTCAGGCGTTCACCTTCGCGATGATGACGATGGCGACGCTGCGCTTCCGCAAGCGGCTGGACTGAGTACGCGTGGGTACAGTCGCAATCGTTGCCTTGCTTTCGTACAGTCGCCGTTGACGAAAACGGAGGATGTGCGTGATGCGGAAGCTGAAACGATTGGTCACGTTGGCCCTTTGTCTGCTGGCGGGGCCGGTGCTGTCGCAAACCACCGTGCTGACCGCCAAGCGTATCCACACCATGGACAGTCGCCAGCCGCAGGTGCAGGCGATGGCCTTTGACGCATCGGGCAGGGTTTTGGAGGTCGGTGGAGTGGATGCGCTGTTGTCGCGCCATCCTGGGGCAACGCGGTTGGATGTGGGCAGCGCCACCGTGGTGCCGGGCCTGATCGATGCCCATGGCCACGTCTCCGGTTTGGGTTGGGCCATGCTCAATGCGGACTTGGTCGATGCGAAGGACAAGGCGGAGGTGCTTGCCCGCCTGCGCGCGTTCGAAAAAACCCTGTCCCCCGGGCAATGGTTGACCGGACGCGGCTGGGACCAGAACGACTGGCCTGACAAGCTGTTCCCGAGTGCGGCTGATCTGGATGCGGCCTTTCCCGACAGGCCGGTTTGGCTCTCGCGCATCGATGGGCATGCCGGTTGGGCCAACTCCGCCGCGATGCGTGCCGTACAGCAGGATCTGACAGGGCATTGGCAGCCGGATGGCGGCAGCATTCAGCGCGATGCCAAAGGTCAGCCAACCGGGATCTTCGTGGACAACGCGATGGATCTGATCGAAGCGGCGCGCCCTGCTCTCGATGAAGCCACGGCCGAGAAGATGCTTGTGCTGGGCATGCAGGCGGCCGTCGCGCATGGCCTTACCGGGGTTCATGATGCCGGGGTTTCGTTGGACGAATTCCGGCGTTACCAGCGTCTTGCCGAGCGCGGGCAAATGCCCCTGCGCATCCATGCGATGGCCGATGGAGACAAGGACGCACTGGCGCTCCTGTGCCGTGACGGCCTGTACCGTCACCCTTCCGGCCGCTTGCAGATGCGGGCGGTCAAGCTGTATGCCGATGGTGCACTGGGCAGCCGCGGTGCCGCCTTGCTGTCCGACTACAGCGATGACCACGGCAACCGTGGTCTGCTGGTGCTCTCGCCGGAGGCGTTGAAAGCCGCCGTTTCCAAGGCTCAGCGCTGCGGGGTGCAAGTGGCCACCCATGCCATCGGTGACCGCGGCAATCGGATCGTGCTGGATACCTACGCCGAGGCATTGGGCCAGAAGGCGGCAGGTGACCATCGCTGGCGCATCGAGCACGCCCAGATCCTGTCGCCGGAAGACCTGCCGCGGCTGGCGCAGCTGCATGTGATCGCCTCGATGCAGCCCACCCACGCGACCTCCGACATGCCGTGGGCCGAGGAACGTCTGGGCCCGCAGCGGATCGTCGGTGCCTACGCTTGGCGGCAGCTGCGCGATGCCGGCACCCACCTGGCGCTGGGCTCGGATTTCCCGGTGGAATCGGTGGACCCGCGCCTGGGCCTGTACGCGGCCGTCACGCGCAGCGATGACAAGGGGCTGCCGACTGGCGGCTGGTATCCGGACGAGAAGCTGACCGCGTTCGAGGCGCTGCGCGGCTTCACGCTGGAAGCGGCCTATGCGGGATTTGCCGATACCGAGGTCGGCAGCCTTGCCCCCGGCAAACGTGCCGACTTCGTGGTTCTGGCCGAGGATCCGTTGGCGGTGCCGGAGGCGGCGCTGCGCAGCCTGACGATCGAGGCCACCTACGTGGACGGCAAGCCGGTCTACCGCAAACCCTGACGATAGTTTGGCCGGCAACGATTGTCGGCCTTGTGACAACTCCGGGTTATCCTGTCCGGGCGATGCGTTGGGGGGCGCATCGCCACGCCGTGGGCAGGGCTCATGGCTGACCTCCAGGGGGTTCGCATGCGCATGAAGGACATGACCCACCCGTTTGCCGACACGCCAGTGGCGCCATTGTCGGTGAACCTCCTGGGTATCTTGGACCGCCAGCACACGGCGCTGTGGGTGTTTGACATCGACCGGTGTCGGGTTCGCTGGGCCAACGCGACGGCGCTGCAGGTGTGGCAGGCCGCTTCGGTTGAAGCACTGTGCGCACGCGACATGGGGCAGGACATGTCGGAAGGCGTCGCCCAGCGTCTGCGGCAGTACCAGAGCGACTTCATTTCCCACGATGCCGTCTTCCAGGAGCAGTGGACCCTGTATCCCAATGGCTTGCCGGTGCAGTTGAGCGTGTGCTTCAGCGGTTACCGCCTGCCGGATGGCCGCATGGGGATGCTGTGCGAGGGGCGCCCGGCGCATCAGGCTACGTTGGAGTCGTTACGCTCGGTGGAGGCCTTGTTGCATACGCCGGTGATGATCGCCCTGTACGACGAAGCGTCGGGGGCGCCGCTGTATCGCAATCCCGCTTCACGTACGGCCGCGCGTTCGCATACCGAGCATCTGTTCGAGCACTTCGTGGACTCAAAAGCTTGCAGCAGGTTGCTGGAAGGGCTGGATTGCGGTGAGCCGGGGATGTTGTCGGCACTGGTGGCCACCTCGGTGGGTGAACGCTGGCATGAGATATCGGCGCGGCGTTGCCTCGATGCCGCAACCGGCCAACCCGCCATCCTGGTCAGCGAAGTGGATGTGTCGCGGGTAAAGGAAAGCGAGGCCCGCGCCCGCTTCCTCGCCGAGCATGACCCTTTGACGGGTTTGGCCAACCGGACCCAGCTGATGCGCCAGTTCGCGGCCATGATGACGGCTGCGGATGGCGCCAATACAGCACAGATCGCCTTGGTGTTGATCGATCTGGACCACTTCAAGGATGTCAACGACAGCTTTGGTCATGTGGCCGGCGACCGCATTTTGGTGGAGGTGGCTGCGCGCCTGCAGCGCTCCATTCGCCCTCGTGACGTATTGGCACGACTGGGGGGCGACGAATTCCTCATTCTTTGCGCCCGGGACAACCTGCAGGCCGAGCTGGCCAGGATCCATCGCAACATCCGCAGCGTGATGTCGCAGCCGATGGTGCTGGATGGCAATGAGATTCGAATGACGGCGACGTTGGGGGTCAGCCTTCATCCCGATGACGGGATGGATTTCGAGACCCTGTTCCGCAACGCGGATTTGGCGATGTACGCGGCCAAGGACAGCGGTCGTGACGCACTCATGTTCTACCAGCCGCACATGCGTCAGGCGCTGCAGGAGCGCACGCGGCTGGAAACGGAGTTGCGTTGGGCGTTGGAGCGGCACGAGTTCGTGCCCTATTACCAGCCCCGTGTGGACGTTGCCACCGGCCGGGTCGTAGGTGCCGAAGCGCTGGTGCGATGGGTCCATCCCACGCGCGGCTTGCTGCCGCCGGTCGAGTTCATCGGCGTCTGCGAGGCCATGCGCTTCATCAATGCACTGGACCAGCAGATGTTTGAGGCCGTGGCACGGCAGCAGGCGCAATGGGCGGCGGCGGGCCTCGATCTGCAGGTGTCGATCAACCTGTCCGGCGCTGAGCTTGAAGACCCGCAGCTGCTGCCGGAGTTGGCGGGCGCTTTGGCCCGCACGGGCTGTGATCCGTCGCGTCTGCAGGTGGAAATCACCGAATCCATGCTGCTGGGTGGGGATGCCCGGGTCCTGCAGACCATGCAAGGGATCCGCGACCTGGGCATGACGATCGCACTGGACGATTTCGGGACTGGCTATTCGAATCTTGCCTATTTGCAGCGTTTCCCGATCCAGATCCTGAAAATCGACCGCACCTTCATTCAGGGGCTCGACAAGGATCTGCCGGTCACCGAGCTGATCGTCAACCTTTGCCATTTGATGAAGCTGGAGGTCGTGGCGGAAGGCGTGGAAACCCGTGACCAACTCGAGTGGATCACCCGTCATGGGGTGGCGCAGTATCAGGGGTTCCTGTTTTCCAAGGCGCTCCCGGCCGATCAGTTCGCGGCATTGGTGAAGCAGGCCTCGGGCGGCTGAAACGGGCCGCCCGACGCGGAGGCTCAGTCCGCCGTCACCACCCGTCCGCGCAGTGAGTTGCTCAGCGCGGCGGTGATTTCCACATCCACGAACTGGCCGATCAGGCGCTTGGGGGCAGCAAAATTCACCGAGCGCATGTTTTCGGTCTTGCCGGTCAGCTCGTTCGGATCCTTGCGCGACGGGCCTTCCACCAGCACCGTCTGCACGCTGCCCACCATCGCCTGCGAGATGGTCGCCGCGTGCGCGGTGATGTGCTTTTGCAGGCGGTCCAAGCGCGCGTGCTTTTCCGCGCTGGTGGTCGTGTCCTCCAGATCGGAAGCCGGGGTGCCGGGGCGGCGCGAGTAGATGAAGGAGAAGCTCTGATCGAAGCCGATGTCCTCGATCAGCTTCATGGTTTTCTCGAAGTCTGCCTCGGTCTCGCCCGGGAAGCCGACGATGAAGTCCGAGGACACCGAAATATCCGGCCGCACCGCACGCAGCTTGCGGATCTTCTGCTTGAATTCCAGCGCCGTGTAGCCACGCTTCATTGCCGACAGGATGCGGTCGCTGCCGGCCTGCACAGGCAGGTGCAGGTAATTGGCCAGCTTGGGCACGTCGCGGTAGGCCTCGATCAGTGAATCCGAGAACTCCAGTGGGTGCGAAGTGGTGAAGCGGATGCGGCCGATGCCGTCGATTTCGGCGATTGCGCGGATCAGCAGGCCAAGGTCGGCGACATTGCCCGCATCGTCCAGCGGGCCGCGGTAGGCGTTGACGTTTTGGCCCAGCAGGTTCACCTCACGCACGCCCTGCGCGGCCAGCTCTGCCACTTCGACCAGCACCGACTCGAACGGGCGGCTGATTTCCTCGCCACGGGTGTAGGGCACCACGCAGTAGCTGCAGTACTTGCTGCAGCCTTCCATGATCGAGACGAAGGCGGTTGGGCCTTCCGCGCGCGGTTCGGGCAGGCGGTCGAACTTCTCGATTTCCGGGAAGCTGATGTCCACCTGCGGTTGGCCGGAATTCTGGCGTTCGCGGATCAGCTCCGGCAGCCGGTGCAGGGTTTGTGGGCCAAAGACCAGGTCCACGTAGGGCGCGCGGTCAAGGATCGCTGCACCTTCCTGCGAGGCCACGCAGCCGGCCACGCCGATGATGACCTGGCGCTCGCCTTGCTTGAAATTCTTCCAGCGGCCAAGCTGGCTGAACACCTTGTCTTGTGCTTTTTCTCTGATTGAGCAGGTATTGATCAGGATCACGTCGGCTTCGTCGGCGTTCTCCGTCATTTCCATTCCTTCCTGCACGGTCAGCAGATCGGCCATCCGGGACGAGTCGTACTCGTTCATCTGGCAGCCGTGGGTCTGGATATGAAATTTTTTCGCGCCCGGGCGGGCGGGGCGGCGTTCGGCTGGCAGGCCGGGCAGGGGGTGCAGTTCGCTCATGTCTGGATGTCCGGGGCGCGGTGCGGAGTCCGGGCCGGTGTTGAAACCAACATTCTAACGCGCCATGGGCCACGCCCGTTTGCGCTGGGTGTTGGGGGGCAGGGCTTGCCATTGCAAGGCGATGGAGTAAGACTGCCGCGCATGTTGGGGAGATTTGCCATCGCATTGCTGCTGCTTGCTGTTGCCGCGCCGGCACTGGCCGGCAGGGTGTATCGCTGTGACAGCGGTGAAGGGGGCGTCAGCTACAGCAGCAAGCGCGTGCCTGGAGCACAGTGCCGGCTGGTAGGCAGCTATGCGGCAAAAGCATCCAAGCCCGTTCGGCAGGCGCGCGCAAAGCCGGCGGCGGCCGTGGCAGTCGAGCCCGAGCGCGCGCCGGCGGGAGGCGTGCCTCCGGCCAAGGCATTCCAGACCGCAGCGGCGTCAGCGCCGGTCGCCGTGCGCCCCCCTGCAACGCCGGCCCCCGCTTCGCCAGCCCCCGCGGTGACCGCGCCACGGCTGGTTCGTGGTCAGGTCTATTCCTTCGTCGGCAAGGACGGGGTGCGCAACTATTCCAGCGTTCGCCCGGCGGGCGTCTCGACGGGGGCGGTGCGCACCATCCACTACAGCTACATGGAAACCTGCTATGCCTGTGGTGCCCAGCCGGGGCTGAATTTCCGCACCTTGCGCCTGAATACCGTGGCGTATCAGGATGAAATCCGCGCGGCGGCACGCCTGCATGGGGTGGAGGAAGCCATCGTGCGCGCCATCATTCATGCCGAGTCGGCGTTCAACCCCAATGCCTTGTCGCGGGTGGGGGCGCAGGGGCTGATGCAGCTGATGCCGGCCACGGCACGGCGGTTCGGGGTGAGCAATGCCTTCGATGCCAGCCAGAACATCGGTGGTGGCGTGAAGTACCTTGCTTGGTTGCTGAAGCGATTCAACGGCAACCTGACCATGGCCGCCGCCGGTTACAACGCTGGCGAGGGTGCCGTGGACAAATACGGCGGCGTCCCGCCCTATGGCGAGACGCAGCGCTACGTGCAGCGCGTGGCCCTTCTGGCCGAGCGCTACCGGGGTGTATTGAACCCGGTCGCCATGCCATTGCAGGGCGGATTGTCGGCCCGTTAATGGTTCCGTTACACTTCCCCGTCATTTGCGGCCGGCCAGCGTTCGCCAGCGCGTCGCCTTCCCGCCGCAGTCTTTTGGTTTTGGTTCCATTTTTTCGGAGTGCGGGATGGCCAACGAAGAGGTCAATACCGGTCGGCGACGGTTCCTCACCGCGACTACAGCGGTGGTGGGTGCCGTGGGCGCCGGGTTTGCGGCAGTGCCGTTCATCAAGTCCTGGAGCCCGAGTGCGCGCGCACGGTTTGCCGGTGCCCCCGTCACCCAGGACATCAGTGCCCTGACCGAAGGCCAGCAACTGGTCATCAATTGGCGCGGTCAGCCGATCTTCATTGCAAAACGTTCGAAGGCGATGCTGGACGTCCTGGCCACGATGGACGCCTTGGTTGCCGATCCCAAGTCAACCGCATCCGACCAGCCGTCCTACGCGCAGAACGAGACCCGCTCGATCAAGAAGGACATCCTGGTGCTGGTCGGGGTGTGCACCCATCTGGGGTGTGCGCCGGAGTTCAAGCCCGAGGTCAAGCCCGAGCCGTTCGATCCAGACTGGAAGGGGGGGTATTTCTGCCCCTGCCACAAGTCGCGCTACGACCTCGCCGGGCGCGTCTTCAAGGCGCAGCCGGCGCCGTTGAACCTGCCGGTGCCGCCTTACTACTTCGAGAACGACAACACGTTGGTCATCGGTGTTGACCCGAAGGGAGCCGCGTAAACCATGGCGAACAAGATCACGCAAGCCGCCTGCGATGCCGCCAATGGCGTCATGGACTGGGTCAATGAGCGCGCGCACGGCTTGATGCCGTTCTACCGCAAGCACATGTCGGAGTACTACGCGCCGAAGAATTTCAACATCTGGTACATCTTCGGCATCCTGGCCAGCGTGGTGCTGGTCAACCAGATCCTGACCGGCATCTTCCTGACGATGCACTTCAAGCCGAGCGCGGCGGAAGCCTTTGGCTCCGTCGAGTACATCATGCGCGACGTGGAGTGGGGCTGGCTGATCCGTTACATGCACAGCACCGGTGCCTCGCTCTTTTTCATCGTGGTGTACCTGCACATGTTCCGCGGCCTGATGTACGGCAGCTACCGCAAGCCGCGCGAGCTGGTTTGGCTGCTGGGCATGCTGATCTATCTGGTGCTGATGGCGGAAGCCTTCATGGGCTATGTGCTGCCTTGGGGCCAGATGTCGTACTGGGGCGCGAAGGTCATCATTTCGCTGTTCGGCGCGATCCCGGTGATTGGTGGTGGCCTGACCGAATGGATCATGGGTGATTACAACCCGGGCGACGCCACGTTGAACCGTTTCTTCGCCCTGCACGTCATCGCGATGCCGCTGGTGCTGCTGCTGCTGGTGGTGCTGCACCTCTTCGCCCTGCACGAAGTTGGCTCCAACAACCCCGATGGCGTGGAGATCAAGAAGGGCCCGAAGGGCAATCGCTGGTCGCCCACTGCACCGGCCGATGGCGTGCCTTTCCATCCGTACTACACGGTGAAGGACACCTTCTTCGTTGCCTGCTTCCTGATCGTTGCCGCCTTCATCATCTTCTTCGCACCGGCCTTCGGTGGCTGGTTCCTGGAACACGACAATTTCACCGAAGCCAATCCGCTGGTGACGCCGGAGCACATCAAGCCGGTGTGGTACTACACGCCTTACTACGCAATGCTGCGCGTGGTGCCGTCGTTCTTCGGCATCAAGCTGTGGGGCGTGCTGGTGATGTTTGGTGCCATTGCGGCGCTGTTCCTGGTCCCCTGGCTGGACAAGTCGCCGGTGAAATCGTTCCGCTATCGCGGCTGGCTGAGCTGGGCAATGCTGCTCATGTTCGCGGTCAGCTTCCTGTGGCTGGGCAAGATCGGTGCCGGCCCGGGTACGGATCCGGTTGAAACCATCATCGGCCGTGTGTTGACTTTCCTCTATTTCGCTTTCTTCATCACCATGCCGGTCTGGTCCAAGCTGGACAAGACCAAGCCGGTGCCGGAACGGGTGACGATGCATGACTAAGAACTTCCTGACCCGCGCTGCGGTATTCGCCGCTGGATTGTTGCTGTCCGCCACGGCTCTGGCGTCGGGCGGCGGCAACTTGCAGCACGCCGGCACCGATCTCAATGACAAGGCCTCGTTGCAGCGTGGCGCGAAGCTGTTCGTGAACTATTGCGGCGGCTGCCATTCGTTGAAGTACCTGCGCTATGCCACCATCGCCCAGGATCTTGGGCTGTCGGAGGAAGAGGTGCAGAACAACCTCAACTTCACTGGCGGCAAGATCGGCGACCACATCGTGTCGTCGATGACGCCGGCGATGGGGGTGGCTGCGTTCGGCAAGGCTCCGCCGGACCTGAGCCTGATCGCGCGCGTACGTGGCAGCGACTGGATCTATACCTATCTGAAGTCGTTCTACCTGGACGAATCCCGTCCGGTAGGCTGGAACAACACCCTGTTCGCCAATGCCTCGATGCCCAACCCGTTGTGGGAGCTTCAGGGTGTGCAGCAACCGGTCTTCGGACGCAAGACCGCCAGTGGTGAAATGCCGGTGGAGGGGTTCACCATCAGCCAGCCCGGAAGTCAGGACGCCGCGCAGTTCGACCAGAGCGTGCGCGACATCACCGCGTTTCTGGAATACGCGGGTGAGCCGGTGGCGCTGAAACGCCAGAACGTAGGCGTGTGGGCGATTCTGTTCTTGGTGTTCTTTGCCTTCGTGGCCTGGTTGTTGAAACAGGAGTATTGGCGGGACGTTCACTGACACGGCGATCAACGGCACGGATGCCCGCCACGGGGAACGCATCTTGACGGTCGCCTGCATCCTGCGGGCGGCCCGGCAGCGTCCAGCAAGGCCTGGACGCAGGGGAAGTGTTGATGATGGCTGTGAGTCCGCGCATGCGTAATGCCTTGACCCTGTTCTCCGCAGTTGATGATGTCGTCTGTCATCGTGTCCGATTGGTCCTGGCAGCCAAGGGCGTCACCTACGATTTCATCCCGGTCGATCCGCAGAGCCCCCCGGAGGATCTGATCGACCTGAACCCGTATCACTCTGTGCCCACCCTTGTGGAACGCGACCTTGTGCTCTATGCCGCAAGCGTGGTCAGTGAATACCTGGATGAGCGTTACCCGCATCCGCCCTTGATGCCCGTGGAGCCCTTGGCGCGGGCCAGGCTGCGTTTGGCCATGCTGCGGATCGAACATGATTGGGTGCCGCAGGTGCAGGCCATCCAGATGGGCAACAAGCAGCAGGCCGAAGCCGGCCGCAAGCGCCTGAAGGAGCTTCTTGCGCAATCGCTGCCCCTGTTCAAGGCCTACAAATTCTTCCTCAACACCGAGATGAGTTTGGCCGATTGCGCCATGGCTCCGATCATCTGGCGTCTGGAAGCGCTGGGCGTGCCACTGCCTCGGGATGGCAAGGTCATCGAGGAATATGGCAACCGCATCTTCCGAAATCCGGGGTTCATGCGCAGCCTGACCGAGAAGGAAAAAACCTTGCGTGAGCTGGTGTTGTGACGGAAAAGCATGATGGGTAATACGGGTACTCCGCCGATGACCAGCCAGCGTCCGTATGTCCTGCGGGCGCTGTACGAGTGGATCGTGGACAACGGCATGACGCCGCACGTGCTGGTCAATGCGTCAGTCCCCGGTGTGCGGGTGCCGACCCATGCGGTCAAGGATGGTCAGGTGGTGCTCAACATCGCTGATCGGGCAGTGGGCCGGCTGCAGATGGGCAATGATGTCCTGAGTTTTTCTGCCCGGTTTGGAGGCGTCAGCCAGAACGTTGTGGTGCCCTTGGCGGCGGTGATGGCGATTTACGCCCGAGAGACCGGCCAAGGCATGGCCTTGCCGGAAGACCCGCGCCTGCCGCAGGCCGAGACGGATGGCAGCGTGGAAGCGGATGATGCCGAGACAGCGATGCCGGCCAGTGAGCCATCTGCGCCCGCTTCACCTTCGGATGAGCCGCCGAAGCGCGGCAGTCACCTGCGCATCATCAAGTAGGCTCGGCGCACCGGGCCAACAGGCTCAGGGGGCAATCTTCCGCTTCAAAGCCTGTGCCGCCCCCTGTGGCAGGTTGGGCAAGGAGCGCAGCAGCCATGGCAGGATCCGGCGCTTGGCCCCGCCCAGCGATTCTGGCACCAGCGCTTCGATGAGATGCGGTCCGGGCTGGGCAAGTGCGTATTCCAGCGCCTTGCAAAATGCTGCGGCCGTGTCTGCGCGGGCCGCGTGTACGCCCATGCCTTGGGCCATGCGGGCAAAATCCAACCTTGGCCCGCCCAGATCGAGCTGGGCCCTTGCCTTGTCGCCGATACGTTCCGCGCCAACGCGCTCCAGTTCGACGTTGAGCACCGAATAGCTGGCGTTGTTGAAAATGATCGCAGTGACGTCGAGCCCCTCGCGGGCCATGGTCCACAGTGCCTGCAGGGTGTACATCGCGGTGCCGTCACCGATCAGGGCGATGACGGGCCGGTCGGGGCAGGCGATGGCTGCGCCGACGGCGTTGGGTAGGCCTTGGCCAATGGCGCCGCCGGTGAGCGTGATGAGGTCATGACGCGGGCAACCGGCCGTCATGCTGCCCAGCAGCAGGCCGGAGGTGATGGCCTCATCGATGAGGATGGCGCGTTCGGGCAGCAGGTGTCCGACCGCCTTGCAGACTTTAGCGGCAGTGAGCGCGCCGCGTGGGCGCGACGGGCGCGATGACGGCTGCAGCAAGGGGGGGGTGCTGGTCGCATCCAAGGCTTGGACGAGCTTGGACAGGCTGGCCACGGCGTCTTGGGATGGGCTGGCGAGGACGTGTACCTGGCAACCGTCCGGCACCAGGTTGCTGCGCTTGCCTGGATAAGCGAAGAACGACACCGGGGGCTTTGCATCGACCAGGATCAAGTCCTCGAATTCCGTCAGTTGGACCGTGGCCAGTTCGGCGAGATAGGCGATGCGTTCAACCGCTGGTAGCCCGGCACCGCGCTCCAGACGGGTAGGGAAGACCTCGCAGAAAAGTTTGATGCCGTGTTTCTGCGCCAGTTGCGATGCCAGCCGCAGGGGGGCTTCACGGAGCGCCTGTCCGCCCAGCAGCAAAGCCGTCCTGCGGCCGCTGCGAATGGTGCCGGCCAAGGCTTGCACCGTGGCGTCGTCGGCCGGTGAGGGTGACGGTGCCGGCGGTGGCGGACTGGGAATGCCGCCTTCCCCCCAGCTGACGTCGGCCGGCAGGATGAGGGTGGCCACTTGCCCCGGCAGGCCGCGCGCGGCTTGCACGGCCTCGGCCGCATCCGTGCACAACGTGGCGGTGGACTTGGAGGTGCGCACGAACCCTGGGGACACGTTGCGCGCCACGGTTTCAATGTCCGACTGCAGCTGGGCGTCCAACGGGGCATGAAAGGTGGCGTGATCGCCGACGATGTTGACCACCGGCACCTTGCCCTTGCGGGCGTTGTGAAGATTGGCCAGGCCGTTGCCCAGACCGCAGCCCAGGTGCAGCAGCGTGGCGGCGGGTTTGTCGGCCATGCGTGCATAGCCGTCGGCGGCACCGGTGGCCACGCCTTCGAACAGTGCCAACACCGCACGCATGCGCGGTTCGGAATCGAGCGCAGCGACGAAATGCATCTCGCTGGTGCCAGGATTGGAAAAGCAGACCTCGATGCCGGCATCGGCAAGGGTCTTCATCAGGGCTTGGGCGCCGTTGGGCATGCGGGTCTCCGTGTTGGCTCAGGGCCGGTCCAGATGGTGGTGGTTGATGTCGCTGATGCGGGTGACGCCGGTCAGGCACATGCAAAGTTGCAGCTCGCGTTGCCAACGAGCCAGCAGGTCGCGCAGGCCGGGCTCGCCGGCACCGGCCAGAGCCCAGACCCACGGGCGCCCCGTCAGCACGCCGCGAGCGCCCAGCGCCAGCGCCTTGAAGATGTCGGCACCGCTGCGCACGCCGCCATCCATGAGCACCTCGGCACGATCACCGACAGCGGCTACCACGGCGGGCAGTTTGGAAATGGTCGAAGCCGCTGGATCCAGCTGGCGGCCTCCGTGGTTGGAAACCACCAGGCCGTCGACGCCAACATGCAATGCCGAGACCGCATCCTCCGGCTCAAGGATGCCCTTGAGCAGCAGCCGGCCCTGCCAGCGCGAGCGCAGCCAGCCAAGATCGGCCCAGGTCACGCTGGGGTCGAACTGCGCATCCACCCAGGCTTTGAACGCGTCGAGGTTGCGTGCGCTGGGGAGCTGATGGGTCAGCGCGCCGAAAGTCAGCGGCCTGCCGCGCAGGGCAACATTGGCCACCCAGCCGGGGCGTGCCAGTACCTGCAGGGTACGCAACAGGGCGGGGCGCAACCCCGTACTGCCCAGCCCATGGCGCACGTCGCGGTGGCGCAGGCCGGGTTGCGGCAAGTCCACGGTGAACAGCAACGTGCGGCAGTCGGCCGCCCAAGCCTGATCCAGCAATGCCTGCACCACCCCGCGGTCGCGCAGCATGTACAGCTGGAACCAGAATGGCGCAGCACTGGCGGCCCGGACTTCTTCCGGCGAGCAGATGCCGACGGTGGACAAGGTGAAAGGGACCCCCAGCTTGGCCGCGGTGCGTGCGGCTTGCGCTTCACCGCGTCGGGCCATCAATCCGGCCAACCCAACCGGGGCAAGGGCCAGGGGCAGGGCGCAGTCCTCCCCAGCCAGTTGGCAGCGGGTCTGGACATGCTCCACGTCCACCAAGACGCGCTGGCGAAGGCGAAGGCTGGCCATGTCGGCCACATTGGCGGCCAGCGTGCGCTCATCGCCGGCGCCCCCGTCGATGTAATCGAACAGAAACCGTGGCAGTTTTCGCAGTGCCTGCAGCCTGTAATCCTCCGAGGTGGCGGGGCAGGCCTGCACGGGTTCCCTCAACCTTGGTGGATTGCGCGGGCCGCCGCGCGGGCGGTGAGGATGCAGCCAGGCAGGAACGTTCCTTCCAGCGAGCGTTTGCCATTGGCGCCGCCCCCGCCGAAACCTGCGGCCTCGCCAACGCAGTACAAGCCATCGATGGGGCTGTCCTGCGCATCCAGCACGCGGCTGGACAGGTCAGTCCGCAACCCACCCAGACTCTTGCGGGTGATCAATTGGGTATGGAGGGCGATGAAGGGGCCTGCGCCGGGGCGTTGCAAGGGCGCCGGCTTGCAGGTGCGCAGCCGGTCCGGCCCCCATTGGCGCGCCTGCAGGATGCGTTGCACCTGCTGGTCCGAAGCGGGGTTGCCGCCTTTTGCAAACAAGGCGTCGAAGGCATCGACCTGGGCCTGCAGGTCTGCAGCATCGATGTCGTGGCTGCAGGTCAGCGCGTTCATTTTGGCGGCCAAGCCTGCCAGCGTGTCATCGACGAGGAAATGCGGGCTTTCCTGCTGCATCTGGCGCAGCAGGCGATGGTTGCCCAGCAAGGTTTCCTTGAGGAAGCGCAGGAATTGCCGGTCGCGGATGCGCGAGTTGTGCTCGGCACCGGAAATTGCGAATTCCTTCGCAGCGATGCGCCAGTTGAGCAATTGCCAGGTCCAAGGCTGGGGCTGTTCGGCCACGCGTTGGCAGAGCCAGTGCGTGTCAAAGCCGGTGACCAAGGGCTCGGGCCCGATCCTGCGCCCGCGGTGGTCCAGCCAGAGGGCGGATTTGCAGGGAATCAGCGAGAGCCCGTGGCCTTCGAAATGGGGGAAGGGGTGTGGGATGCCGGCAGCGTAGTTCCACATCTCGCCGGCGTGGGTGA
>CAUJJG010000081.1 GCA_963205445.1 Pseudomonadota bacterium | reverse complement strand
CTGGCGCATCCGGCGACCTCGAACGAGGAGGGCGCGCTGCTGGCGCGTCTGGCGGCTGGCCTGGGCTGCGGCAATCTCGACCACCGCACTGGCCAGCTCGACCTGTCCGATGGCGCGGCGGCCGAAGCATTTGCAATGCCGCTGGCCGAGATCGAGAAAGCCGACGCCATCGTCATCGTAGGCTCCAACGTCCGCCATGAAGTGCCGCTGCTGCACCAGCGCATCCGCAAGGCGTTCAAGCGTGGCGCGAAGATCCACGTGGTCAACCCGGTGGATTTTGAATTCACCTTCTCCATCGCGTCCAAGGCCATCGTGGCGCCGTCGCAGCTGGCTGCGGCGCTGGCCACTGTCGATATCGGAGATGCCGCGCATGTTGCGGTGATCGTTGGTGGCGTGGCCGAGAACGGCCCGCATGCCGCCGCCATTCGCAAGGCCGCCGCCGACTTTGCTGCGGCGAAGAACGCCAAGCTTTGCCGCATCCCGCAGGGCGCCAACGCGCTCGGCCTGTCGCGCCTCGGCCTGCTGCCGACCGCGCGCGATGCCCAGTCCATGCTGCGTGAGCCGCGCAAGGCCTATCTGCTGTACGGAATCGAGCCGGGCCTGGATTTTGCCGACCAGCAGGCCGCGCTCAAGGCACTGGGGCCAGCCAAGGTGGTGGCGTTCAGCCAGTTTGCCTGCCAGTCCACCCGCGATGTGGCCGACGTGATCCTGCCGATTGGCGCCTTGCCGGAAATCGAGGCCACGCTGACCAATCTGGACGGTCTTGAACAGCAGGCGCAGGCGGCTGCGAAGCTGCCGGGCCAGGCCCATTCCGGTTGGCGCGTGCTGCGTGCCATCGGTGGTGATATGCAGCTGGCCGGTTTCGAGTTCACCGATCTGGCTGGGCTGCGTGCCAGCCTGGCGCCGCTTGCCGTGCAGGTGGCCAAGGGGGCCCCGGTGGCCGCAACGGGCAATGGCCTCGAAGTGGTGGTGTCGCAAGCGATTTACCGCAGCGATGCGGTGATTCGCCGCTGTGAAGCGCTGCAGGCCCAGGCGCTGACCAAGGGCGCCCGTGTGGTGCTCAATCCCGCCGATGCGGTCGGTTTGTCCGAGGGCAGCATGTTGAAACTGCGTGCCAGCACTGGCAATGCGGTATTGCCCTTGGTCCTGGATGCCGGGGTTGCCTCGGGCTGTGCCTGGGTGGAATCCGGTTATGGGGCGACCGCACCGCTCGTGTCCACGTCCCATGTGGAGATCGTCCGCGCATGAGCATTGCGACCAATCCTTTGATGCAATACGCCATCGACCCCCTGCGTGAGCTTTTGCTCTCCTTCGGCACGGTGGGCATGCTGGTGTGGATCGTGCTGAAGATCCTGGCCATCGCCGTGCCGGTGATCCTTGCAGTGGCTTTCTACGTGGTATGGGAACGCAAGTTCATCGGCTGGGCGCATGTCCGCCACGGGCCGATGTATGTGGGCTGGGGCATCCTGCAAGCCTTCGCGGACGTCTTCAAACTGCTGTTCAAGGAAGTGGTGCAGCCCACGGTGGCGCATCCGGTGCTGTATCGACTGGCGCCGATGTTGGCACTGGTGCCCGCGTTTGCGGCTTGGGCGGTGGTGCCGTTCGACGCGAAGGTGGTGCTGTCCAACGCCAATGCCGGCTTGTTGTACCTGCTGGCCATGACCTCGCTGGGCATTTACGGCGTGATCATCGCCGGTTGGGCATCCAACTCGAAGTACGCCTTCCTGGGCGCGATGCGCGCCTCCGCGCAGATGATCAGCTACGAAATCGCGATGGGCTTTTCGCTGGTCGGCGTGCTGGTGGCCGCTGGCAGTCTGAATCTCTCCGAGATCGTGATGGCGCAGGCCGGCAAGGGCTTCTTCAGCTGGTTCTGGATCCCGCTGGCACCGCTGTTCGTGGTGTATTTCGTGTCCGGCGTGGCTGAAACCAACCGTGCACCCTTCGACGTGGTGGAAGGTGAATCGGAAATCGTGGCCGGCCACATGGTCGAGTATTCGGGTTCGCAATTCGCGCTGTTCTTCCTCGCCGAATACGCGAACATGATCCTGATCAGCTTCCTGACGCCGATTTTCTTCATGGGCGGTTGGCTGAGCCCCATCCAGGGCCTGATCGACCTCGGCGATGTGCACTGGCTGGTGAACTGGATCTGGCAGGGGGGCTGGCCTTGGCTGATGGCCAAGGCGTTCTTCTTCGCCACCTGCTTCCTGTGGCTCCGCGCCACTTTCCCGCGCTATCGATATGACCAGATCATGCGCTTGGGCTGGAAGGTCTTCATTCCGATCACCATCGCCTGGATCTTCGTGACCGCATTGCTGGTGTATTTCGGCGTCATCGGGCCGGCAGGAGCGGCGGCATGAGCAAGTTGGTGTCCTATTTCAAGAGCCTGCTGCTGCTCGAACTGTTCAGCGGCATGTGGTTGACCCTGAAGTATCTGTTCCGTCCGAAGTACACGCTGATGTACCCGATGGAAAAGACGCCGCAGTCGCCGCGCTTCCGTGGCGTGCATGCGCTGCGTCGCTACGCCAATGGCGAGGAGCGTTGCATCGCCTGCAAGCTGTGCGAGGCCGTGTGCCCGGCGCTGGCGATCACCATCGAGGCCGCGCCGCGTGCCGACGATGGCAGCCGCCGCACGACCCGTTACGAAATCGACCTCTTCAAGTGCATTTTCTGCGGTTTCTGCGAGGAGTCCTGCCCGACGGATTCGATCGTGGAAACCCATGTCCACGAATATCACTTCGACCAGCGTGGCCAGAACATTCTGACCAAACCCAAGCTGCTCGCGATCGGTGACCGCCTCGAAGCGGAAATTGCCGAACGCCGTGCTGCCGACGCACCGTACCGTTGAGGCAGGACAACCGATGGCCTTCGACTTTCAAACTCTGACTTTTCTTGCCTTCGCGGGCGTCGCGGCGATGGCCGCGTTGGCGGCGATCAGCGCACGCAACGCGGTGCATGCCGTGCTTTACCTGGTGTTGACCTTTTTCTCGGTGGCCTGCACCTGGATCATCGGCGGTGCCGAGTTCCTGGGTGTGGCACTGGTGCTGGTCTACGTGGGTGCCGTGATGGTGCTCTTCCTGTTCGTGGTGATGATGCTGGACATGGAGAAATCCCCATCCCAGCAGGGCTACGTGCGCTACCTGCCCGTTGGTCTGCTGGTGGCCGCCGTCATGCTGGTGCAGGTGCTTGCCTTGATTGGCGTTCGTTCCGCATTGGAGCAGCCGCTGGTTGAAAATGCCGCGGTGGCCGCGGGCCAATCCAATACGCATTGGCTGGCGCGCGCCCTGTTCACCGAGTTCATGCTGCCCTTCGAAGTGGCGGCGGTCATCCTGACGGTGGCCGTGGTGGCGGCCGTGATGCTGACGCTGCGTCGCCGTGAAGGCGCGCGCCACCAGAACCCCGCCGAACAGGTGCGTGTGCGCGCAGCCGATCGCGTGCGTCTGGTGAAGATGCAAGCCGACGTTCCGTTGGCTGCAACCAAGCAAGAGGAGGGCGCACCGTGAGCAACCTCGTTTCCGCCCTGACCTTGGGCCATTACCTGGCGTTGAGCGCCGTCCTGCTGTGCATCAGCGTGACCGGCATCTTCCTGAACCGGAAGAACGTCATCATGCTGCTGATCTCGCTGGAGTTGCTGCTGCTTGCGGTGAACATCAACTTCGTGGCGTTCTCCCGTTCGATGGGAGATGCCGCAGGTCAGGTCTTCGTGTTCTTCATCCTGACCGTCGCAGCCGCCGAGGCAGCCATCGGCCTGGCCATTCTGGTCACCTTGTTCCGCAACCGCCGCAGCATCGACGTTGCGGACATCGATACGCTGAAGGGCTGACGGCATGGTCATCTCGCAATCCAATCTCCTGCTCGTCGTGCTGCTGCCCTTGATCGGCAGCATTCTGGCGGGCCTGTTCGGCCGTCGGATCGGCCGCGCAGCCTCGCACACGGTCACCATCCTCGGCGTGGCGGGCAGCTGCCTGCTGTCCTGCCACGTCATGTGGCAGTTGCTGCAGGGGGCGGCGCCGTTCAACGAGAACCTCTACACCTGGCTGCAGGCCGGCAACATCTCGGTCAACGTCGGCTTCATGGTCGACAAACTGACGGCGATGATGATGGTGGTGGTGACCTTCGTCTCGCTGCTGGTGCACATCTACACCATCGGCTACATGGCCGAAGACGATGGCTACCACCGCTTTTTCAGCTACATCTCGCTGTTCACCTTCAGCATGCTGATGCTGGTGATGAGCAACAACTTCATGCAGCTGTTCTTCGGCTGGGAAGCGGTGGGTCTGGTCTCTTATCTGCTGATCGGGTTCTGGTACAAGAAGCCCACCGCAGTATTCGCCAATCTGAAGGCCTTCCTCGTCAATCGCGTGGGTGACTTCGGCTTCCTGCTGGGCATTGCTGGTGTGCTGTACTGGATCGGGACGCTGGATTACGCCACGGCGTTTGCCAATGCGGGTGTCATCGAAGGCAAGGCCGTCGAGATCCTCCCCGGGCATGCCTGGTCCATTGCGACCGTGATCTGCATCTGCCTGTTCATCGGTGCGATGGGCAAATCGGCGCAGGTGCCGCTGCATGTGTGGCTGCCCGACTCGATGGAAGGCCCCACGCCGATTTCGGCACTGATCCACGCGGCCACGATGGTGACCGCAGGCATCTTCATGGTGGCGCGCATGTCGCCGCTGTTCGAGATGTCTCCTGCGGCTTTGGAGTTCATCCTGTTCATCGGTGCCACCGGCGCCTTCTGGACCGGCCTGATCGGCATGGTGCAAAACGACATCAAGCGCGTGGTGGCGTATTCGACGCTCTCGCAGCTGGGCTACATGACCGTGGCACTGGGCTTGTCGGCCTATTCGGCAGCGGTCTTCCACCTGATGACCCATGCGTTCTTCAAGGCCCTGCTGTTCCTCGGCGCCGGTTCGGTGATCATCGGCATGCACCATGAGCAGGACATGCGGAAGATGGGGGGGCTGCGCAAGTTCATGCCCATCACCCACATCACCATGTGGCTGGGCACGCTGGCCTTGGTGGGCACCCCGTTCTTCAGTGGCTTCTATTCCAAGGACGTCATCATCGATGCGGCGGCCCATCACGCGGCCGAATCGGGTGGCTGGGTGGCGCAATATGCCAATTGGGCCGTGCTGCTGGGCGCCTTCGTCACCAGCTTCTACAGCTTCCGTCTGCTGTACCTGACCTTCTTCGGCAAGGAACGCTTCCACGATGCGCACCATGGCCACGATGCGCATCATGACGCGCATCACGACGCGCATCACGACGCGCACCATGGTCATGACGGGCACGGCCACGGTCATGCGCCGCACGAATCGCCTTGGGTGGTGACCGTGCCGCTGGTCCTGCTGGCCATTGCGTCGATCGGCATCGGCTTCCTGACCGTTGGTCCGATGTTGTTCGGGACCGATGTCATGGGCCACCTCAAGCAGACGCCGTTCTTCCTGGGCGCCATCGAAGTGCTGCCGGAAAACGATGTGGTCGCCATCCTGGGCAAGGAATTCCATGGTCCGGTGGCCTTTGCATTGCACGGCTTCATGCTGCCGGCGTTCTGGCTGACCGTTGCGGGCTTCGTTCTGGCCACCATGCTGTACCTGGTGCGTCCGGAATGGCGCACGGGCATCACCCGCGCCATGGCGGCCCCGATTCGCGTGCTTGATCGCAAGTACTACATGGATGATCTGTGGATCGGCGGTTTTGCCGGGGGCAGCCTGAAACTGGGCGAGGCCTCCAGCGTGATCGACAGCAAGCTGATCGACGGCGTTGCGGTGAATGGCAGCGTCAATCTCATCGGCATGGTGGCGGCCGCTCTGCGCAAGGTGCAGACCGGTTATCTGTACCACTATGCCTTCGCAATGATTCTTGGCTTGATCGCGCTGCTGGCGATGGCCAACCACTACTGGCAGTAAGCCGGTACCGATGACTGGATGGAAATCGCAAGCGTGACCCACTGGCCCCTTCTTAGTCTTCTGATCTGGCTGCCGATCCTCGGTGGCGTGTTCACCCTCATGGCTGGCAACAAGCGGCCGGAGCTGGCGCGTTGGTTGGCGCTTGGCTTCGCTCTGTTGACCTTCGCCCTGTCCATCCCGCTGTTCACCGGCTTCGATGCCAGCACGGCGGCGATGCAGTTTGTCGAGCAACGTGCGTGGATTCCGGCGTACGACATCCAGTACCACCTTGGCGCCGATGGTCTCAGCGTGCCGCTGATCGGCCTGACCACGCTGGTGGGTGTGCTGGTGCTGGTGGGGGCGTGGGGTTCCGTGCAAAAGCGCGTGGCCCAGTATTTCGCCTGCCTCATGTTCCTGGAAGGGGCGATGGTCGGCGTGTTCTGCGCGCTGGATGCGATGCTGTTCTACGTGTTCTTCGAGGCCATGCTGATCCCGATGTTCGTGCTGATCGGCGTCTGGGGCGGCCCGCGTCGCATCTATGCCTCGCTCAAGTTCTTCCTCTACACCTTCCTCGGGTCGGTGTTCATGCTGGTGGGCTTGATCTACCTCTACATGAAGGGCGGCAGCTGGCAGATTGCGGACATGGCCGCGTTGCCGCTGACGATGCAGGAACAGACCTGGCTGTTCTTTGCCTTCTTTGGTGCGTTCGCGATCAAGGTTCCGATGTTCCCGGTGCATACCTGGTTGCCGGATGCGCACGTCGAGGCACCGACCGGCGGCTCGGTGGTGCTGGCGGCCATCATGCTGAAGATCGGTGGCTACGGCTTCCTGCGGTTCACCTTGCCCATCGTGCCGGATGCCGGTCACGAGTATGCGTGGCTGATGATTGCCTTCGCGCTGATCGCGATCGTGTACGTCGGCATGGTGGCGCTGGTGCAGTCCGACATGAAGAAGCTGGTGGCCTATTCCTCGGTGGCCCATATGGGCTTCGTGATTCTCGGTACCTTCATCGCCTTTTCGCTGGTACGCGACCAGCAGCTGACCGACGCCGCGCGCTTTGGCCTGCAAGGGGCGATGGTGCAGATGATCAGCCACGGCTTCATTTCCGGTGCGATGTTCTCCTGCGTCGGCGTGCTGTATGACCGCATGCATACCCGCATGATTCGCGATTACGGCGGTGTGGCGAAGGTCATGCCCTGGTTCACCCTGTTCTGGGTGTTCTTCGCGATGGCCAACTGCGGTCTGCCGGGTACCAGTGGTTTCGTGGGTGAGTTCGTGGTCATTCTGGCCAGCTTCCAGCACAACCCGCTGATCGGTTTTGCCGCGGCCCTGACGCTGATCATTGGTGCCGGTTATTCGCTGTGGCTGACGAAGCGGATCGTCTGGGGTGAGGTGGGCAATGCCCATGTCGCCGAGATGCAGGACATCAACCTGCGCGAATGGATCGTGCTGGGAGTGTTTGCCCTGTTCACGCTGGGCGTGGGCGTGTGGCCGCAACCCTTGACCGACATGATGGAGCCTTCCATCGCTCAACTGGCGGGCCAGCTCGCCGCGACCAAGCTTTGAGGACGTGACGACAATGCAGCCCACTCTTGCCTTGCCGGCCGCCACCGAACTGCTGCCGCTGTTGCCCGAACTGGTACTGGCAGGCGCCGCCTTCGCCCTGCTGATGTTGGACCTCTTCCTCAAGGAAGGTCAGCGCGTGCTGACCCATGTCCTGTCCATTCTCGTTCTGCTGCTGGTCGGCGGGATGGTGGTCGGTGGTGTCGGGGCAGGGGAGACCAGCGTGCTCTCCGGCATGTTCCTGCGCGACACGATGGCCGACGTGCTGAAGGTCGGTACCTGTTTCATCGCTGCCCTTTCGCTGGTGTTCTTCTGGCCCTATCTGCGCGAGCGTGGCCTTTACAAGGGCGAAATCTCGGTGCTCGTGCTGTTTGCCACGTTGGGCATGTTGCTGCTGATTTCGGCAGGCAGCCTTGTGATGGTTTACCTCGGGCTGGAGCTGCTGGCCTTGAGTTCGTATGCCCTGGTGGCCGTGGACCGGGACAGCAAGCTGGCCTCCGAAGCCGCGATGAAGTATTTCGTCCTGGGTGCCTTGGCATCCGGCCTGCTGCTGTACGGCATGTCGCTGGTGTATGGCGCCACGGGCAGCATCGATATCGTCCGGATCCGCGAGATCGCCGCCGTGACCGAAAGCCCGATGCTGCTGCTGGCGGGCGTGGTGTTCATGATTGCGGGCATTGCCTTCAAATTCGGTATCGCCCCGTTCCACATGTGGCTGCCTGACGTCTATCACGGTGCACCCACCCCGGTGACGCTGTTCATCGGTTCCGCGCCCAAGTTGGCAGCTTTTGCGATGGTCGTGCGTCTGCTGGGGATTGCCGCTGCGCCGCTGGCGGAACACTGGCAGCCGTTGTTGGCGGTTCTGGCGGCGGTCTCCCTGCTGGTGGGCAACCTCATTGCTCTGGCGCAGACCAATCTCAAGCGCATGCTGGCCTATTCCACGGTTTCGCATGTCGGCTTCCTGTTCCTTGGTTTTGCAGGCGGTGGGGTGGCAGGGTATTCGGCGGCGATGTTCTATGCGCTCAGCTATGCCTTGATGGCCACGGCCTCGTTTGGTGCCATCGTGCTGATGTCTCGCCGTGGTTTCGAGGCGGACCGCATCGAAGACTTCAAGGGGCTCAATGCCCGGGACCCGTGGAGCGCAGGCATGGTCCTGTGCATCATGGCGTCGTTGGCCGGCATCCCGCCCTTCCTGGGCTTCTGGGCCAAATTGGCCGTACTGCGTGCGGCTGTTGACGGCAATCTGCTGTGGCTGGCGATCTTTGGCGTGGTCATGGCCGTGATCGGCGCGTTCTATTACTTGCGCGTCATCAAGGTGATGTACTTCGATGAACCGGTAGGTGAAGCCCTGGTGCCACGTGAAGACGCCACGCTCCGTTTCATCTTCGCCGTCAATGCCCTGGCTCTGCTTGTGCTGGGCGTCTTCTGGAACCCGTTGATGGCGTGGTGCCAGAGCGCGTTTGCCTGAGGCAACCCTGCGCGACATTGTTGTGATTCCTCAACGCCCCGCTTGTCGGGGCGTTTTCTTTTGTCGCATACGCATTCATGGATGCAGTTGCTTCGCTTTGCACGGCCTCAAGGCCATTGCGATGCATTCATCCCAGCCATTGCTTGACGAAAGGGGCAAGGGCGTGCATTAATGTAATAACGCGCTAATACATTAATGCAATGAAGCAACGTCCTGAACCCCTGATGCCTTATGACGCCGCCGTCGCCATCGAGGCGTTGGCCGACGTGCTGGCCCGCCTTGAAGGTCGCGACGAGGTGCGCGCCTTCCTCGAAGACCTGTGCACCCCCGCCGAGCTGGAGGCGATGGGTGACCGCTGGCGGGTGGTGGCGCCGCTGCTGCGCGGTGTGCCGTATCGCGAGATCCACGAGCAGACCAAGGTCAGCGTCACCACCGTCGGCCGCGTCGCCCGCTGCCTCGAACGCGGCGCCGGCGGCTACCGCACCGCCGCGCGACGGCTGAATCTCCTCCCCGATTCCCTCTGAGATCCCCACCATGAGCCCCACTGCCAATGCGGCGGTGCGCGACCGTCTGCGCATCGCCATCCAGAAGAACGGCCGCCTGAGCGAGCCGGCGCGCGCGCTGCTGGCGTCCGCCGGCCTGAGCTGGCGCGAGAGCCGCGACAAGCTGTTCTGCTACGGCGAGTCGCTGCCGGTGGACCTGCTGCTGGTGCGCGACGACGATATCCCCGGCCTGATCGCCGACGGCGTCTGCGACCTCGGCATCGTCGGC
>CAUJJG010000080.1 GCA_963205445.1 Pseudomonadota bacterium | reverse complement strand
GCCGTGTATCGGCGGCTTGCGCCGCTGCAAGGGGTGCCGGAAGCGGCGCTGTCGCGCATGCAGCATGCGGCCCGGGCCGTGACCATGCACACCCTGCAGGTGGAAGCGGCGCTGCTGGCGTTCAAGGCCCGGCACCTGGACCCGATGGGGCTGCCCCATGCCTTCTTCAAAGGGGTGACGCTTGCACATCGCTACCATGTGGAGCCGTCGGCGCGCCCCTGTCGTGACGTGGATGTGCTGGTGCAGCCAGACGGTGCGTTTGCCCTGCTGCAGCGGCTGCGTCAGGCGGGCTTCACCCCGGCACGCCCAATCGGCACGTCGGACCGTGATCTGCAGCGTTGGATGCGGCAGGAAACCGTGCAGGGCATGCGTTCGCCGGAGGGTGTGCTGATCGAAGTTCATCGCTCCTTGGACCACGGGGACGATGTGCTGGACGTGGGGCGTCTGCTGTCCCGCACCGAAACGCTGCTGCTGCGCGAACGGCCGGTGCCGGTGTTCAGGACGGCGGATCTGTTCGTCTACATGTGCATGCACCACACGCGCCATTTCTGGTCGCATCTGCATTGGTATGCGGATCTGGATGCAGTCAGTGCGCATCCGCTGTTCGATCTGGATGAGGTACGGGAGGTGGCCAGCGCCACCAGGCTGTCCAGCACGGTAGAGGCCTGTCTGCAGCTCAACGCCTTGGTCCGCACCGGCGATTGGCCCGAGCCGCGGCCTGCGGATCAGGCGCCGGTGGCGGCCCTGCTGTCCCATTCGATCGAGTGTCTGGAAGGTGGGCAGGCGCGGGAGGTGGCCCTGCGCGCCACGCGGCTGTCCGCGGACCGCGCCTTTGCCTGGCAAACCGCGCCTGCCGAACGGCCACGGCTGCTGGTGTTGCGCATGCACCACCGCTTGCGCAAGCAAGTTCGGCGCGTGCATGACTTCCTCCGCCGTCGGCTGCGGCAGTGGCTGGGGCACGCCGAGGCCGGCGGTCAGGAAGGGTGACCGGCGACGGGCTGTGCATCGAGGGCTTCAGCCCTTGTCGCAACGCTTGGGCGCCCCCTTTGGCACAATGCTGGCCGTCTCATGCGCCGAACCCGACAGGAAGGGGCCGGCATTATGGTTGGCCAAGCCTCATCGCCGTCCGCCGACACTGCGGTGCGCCGCACCACCAAGACAACCGGAATGATCAAGAACACCCGATTTGCCGCGCCATTGAACGCTACCCGGCGCATCTTTGCCTTGCTCTGGGCCAGCTCCCCCAGATGGGCCGTGTTGGGGGCGTCGGCAATCTTGGTGGAAACGGTGTTCGGTCTGCTGACGCTCTACCTCATCAAAGGCTTGGTGGATGCCGTCTCTGCGGTGGCCGTGGCCGATGCCGCATCCGGGCAGGTAGACGTGGCGCCAGTGTTGCACGCGCTGTTGCTGACGGCGAGCTGTTCGCTGGCCACGCTGCTGGTGCGCGCCGCATCCAACTATGTGCGCGAGGCCCAGGGCCTGCACTTGGCCGACCATGTCAATGGGTTGATCCAGGCCCATTCCATTCGGTTGGATCTGTCGTTTTTTGAAAGCGCGCGTTACTTCGACACCTTGGAGCGTGCCCGTACGGCAGGCGCGCAGCGGCCGGCGCAGGTGGTTTCCAACCTCCTGATGCTGGTCCGGAATGCGTTGCTGCTGGCGGGGGCGGTGGCCTTGCTGGGGGCGGTCAATGCGGCAGTGCTGCTGATTCTGGCGGTGGCGCTGCTGCCTGCGTTGCTGGTGCGCCTGCATTTCACCCGACGGATGTACGACTGGCGGAGGCGGCGAACCCAGATGGAGCGCGAAGCCGCCTATCTCGACTGGTTGGTGACGTCCGACAAGAACGCCAAGGAGATCCGCACCGGTGTGCTGGGCGGCTATTTCCACTCGCAGTTCATGCGTCTGCGTCAGACGATCCGAACAGAGCAGTTGCGCATTGGCCGGCGCAGGGAGGCGTCCGAAAGCGTGGTGGCGACGTTTGCAACGGCGGCGTTGTTCGGGGCGCTGGGTTATCTGGCGTTTCAGACCGCCCAGGGCCGTCACACCATGGGAGATCTTGCCCTGTTTCTGGTGGTGTTCCAGCGGGTGCAGTCGGTTGGTCAGGAGATCGTCCAGCAGACATCGCGTCTGTACGAGGACAACCTCTACCTGGCCCAGTTGTTTGAATACTTCGACATCAAGCCCAGCCTCTCGGAGCCTGCCCAGCCCGCGCCGCTGCCTGCCGCCACGGCCATGCATCTGCGGATGGAGCAGGTGGACTTCACGTATCCGGGGACGCAGCGGCAGGTGCTGGGGGGCATCAGCCTGGAGGTGCCGCCGGGCAAGATCATTGCGCTGGTAGGGGCCAACGGTTCGGGCAAGACCAGTCTGATCAAGCTGCTGTGTCGGCTGTACGACCCTGCGGCAGGGCGCATCACGCTGGATGGCCGCGATATCCGTGATTTTGCACTGGAAGATTATCGACGCTTGTTCAGCGTCATCTTTCAGGACTTTGCCTGCTATGCCGCCAGTGCTGGCGAGAACATCCGCTTTGGTGATGTGCGTTTGCCTGCCGATTCGCCCCGCATCCGGGAGGCGGCCGTCAGGGCCGAGGCGGATGGCTTCATCCAGGCCATGCCGCAGGGGTATGACACCCGCCTGACCCGCATGTTCGATGGCGGGGCGGAGTTGAGTCACGGCCAATGGCAGCGGATCGCGCTGGCACGCGCCTTTGCCGCCAACTCGCGGGTGCTGGTGCTGGACGAGCCCACCAGTGCGCTGGACCCGGCGGTGGAGTTCGAGCTGTTTCGGGACTTCCGGACTCGCATCGGGGATCGCGCAGCGCTGATCATCAGTCATCGCCTGTCCACCGTGCGCCAAGCCGATTACATCTATGTGCTGGAGGAAGGCGTCCTCCGTGAGGCTGGCACGCACGATGAACTCATGGCCCGGCAGGGCACCTATGCGGGCTTGTTCCGGATGCAGGCCCATTTCTATCGGGACGGTCCGACGGGGGCGGCCTGCGATGTGGCCTCGCTCAACCCGAGAGCGCCGCTGTCCCCCCTTGCGGAGGGTCAAAGTGTGCGCTAGTCTTCGTTTGCAGCGATGCGTGTGGCATCGCGTTTTGGCAATTGCCGACCCATAGGGGGATCAATCAATGAATGACATCAAGAAGACCTATGCCCAACCCACCGTTGCAGTGCTGGGCTCGGTGGCTGAAAAGACCCAGGCGGGTAGCGTCAATCCTTCCGATGACGGGAAGACCCGCGACACCGCGTTGCCGCTGCCGTCCTGATTTAGAACGCGCTGCTTTTTGGCAGTTGCCGTGATCGAACACGCTTCCGCAGGGGGGCGTGTTTTTTATGGCTGGTTTTCGGGCTGATTCTGTCCCGTGCGTGGATGGGGCTTCCGTTACCGTAGTGCTTCAGGGGGCGAGATGAGTACGAAGGCAACGTACAGGCGCAATGCGGACATTCTGGCCGCCAGCTTGGATGGCGAGCTGGTCATGATGAGCATTCAGGCCGGCAACTATTACAGCATTGGTGGCGTCGGCACGCGGGTCTGGGAGCTGCTGGAGCAGCCCAAGTCGCTGGAGGAGCTGGTCGATGCCGTGGTGGCCGATTACGCCGTGGAGCGCGACCGCTGTGCGATGGACGTGGCGGCCTTTGTCGATGAATTGCTGGGCCTGAACCTGATCGAGCAGGCCTGATCGCGCGCTGCCCTGTGCGTGCACTGTTTCGCAAGCTTCGTTCTGGGTTCCGTCAGCCTGCCTTCGTATTGCTGTGGCTGCTGCCGGTTTGGGGGCTGCTGAACCTGTGCCGCCTGCTGATTGCCGTCCTTTCGTTTCGCCGTCTGGCCGGGATGCTGGGGCGGGCGCAGGGCAGTCATGCCTGCATCCCGTTGGCTGACCTGGCCCAGCAGGCGCGCGCCACCAAGATCAGACAGGTGGTGAAGTTGGCAGCTCGGCTGGTGCCCTGGGGTGTGAACTGCTACCCGCAGGCCTTGGTTGCCTGCCTGCTGATGGAGGCGTACCGGGTGCCGCATTGCCTGTGCTTCGGGGCCGCGCGCAGTGCGCAGAACGGTGCCTTTGCCGCCCATGCGTGGACGGCTGCCGGGCCGGTGCGGGTGACGGGAGGTGAAAGTTTCCGTCACTATGCGGTGTTGGCCTGCTTCGTGTCATTGCCGGGCCGGGACGCAAGGATGTCATGAAGTCTCCCTATTTTTATCGGGTCTATGGGCTGGTGGTGCAGTCCTGGATCGAGCTGCCGGAATTGCCCGCTTGCCCGCCGACCTCAGCGCCGGATTTGGTGATTCGGTTGGGCGATGTGCCCGCGCAGCTGGACGAGGTTGTGCACCGTCAAGCCTTGTGGTTGCAGGCCAATGCGCATGAATGTCTGATCACCGTCCCCGGGCTGTGCCGGATGCTGGTGCGCGAGGGGCGGGAGCTCGTGGTTGCGCTGGCCGCCGAGATGGCCGACGACATCCATGTGGTTGATGATGGCTGTGCAACCGTGCGTGCGGCTGACCTGCGCCTGTATCTGCTGGGCAGTGGGATGGGGGCCGTGCTGCATCAGCGTGGCTGCCTGCCCTTGCACGTGGGTGCGGTGCGCGCCGAGGGCAAGGTCTGGGCCTTCACCGGCCCCTCTGGGGCGGGCAAATCCACCCTCACCGCCACCTTGCACCTGCGCCATGGGCTGCCGCTGGTTTCCGATGACGTGATGGCCTTGCAGTTGGCCACAGGGGGGTTGCCGCAGGTGTTTCCTGGGCCGCGCAAGCTCAAGCTGTGGCAGGACGCGGCCGATCATCTGCACTGCGCGTCGGACCGGCTGGTGCAGGACCTCAGCAACACCCCAAAGTACCAGTTGTATCTGGAGGAGGCTGCGGTGGACACCGGCCCCGAGGCGCTGCATGCGTTGGTGGTGCTGGAGTCCTGTACCGATCCCTGTCCCCCCCGATTGGAGCGTTTGGCCGGTGCCAGTGCCTTCGATGCCTGTTTGACCGCGCTGTACCGGCCCTACATGGCGTATTGGTACCGCAACCGACAGGCGGTGATGGCTGACTTGCTGGCCTTGTGCGCCCGTGTCCCCATCTATCGCTACCAACGCCACTGGTCGCTGGATACGCTGGATGCGCAACTGCAACCCCTGCTGGAGGCAATGGGCGTGGCGCAAGCCCGCATCAAGCCGGAGATGAACCCATGACGCTGCAAGACCGCCTGCCCGGACTAGGCTGCGATACAAAGACTTGTTTCGGCATCGAGACGCCATGGCCGGTGCTGGGGTTTGACGGCACCGATGCACATGTGCCGGCGCTCGATCCGGCATTCCGTTTCGAGCCGGAGGTGACGCGGGCCTTGCTGATGGGGTTTGCACATGGCCGGCGTGTCTATGTGCATGGCCCGCACGGCAGCGGCAAGTCATCGCATATCGAGCAGGTGGCGGCCCGCCTGAACTGGCCCTGCGTGCGCGTGAATCTGGACGGCCATGTCACCCGCAGTGATTTGATCGGGCGCGACATGGTGGTGCTGCGTGACGGCAAGCAGGTCACCGAATTCGTGCCGGGCATTCTGGTTTGGGCACTGCAGCGGCCAGTAGCATTGGTGTTTGACGAATACGATGCCGGCAGGCCGGACGTGATGTTCGTGATCCAGCGTTTGCTGGAATCCAACGGACGCCTGACCTTGCTGGACCAGAATCAGGTGATCGCGCCGCACCCGGCGTTCCGGCTCTTTGCCACGGCCAATACGGCCGGGCAGGGGGATGCCAGCGGTTTGTACGCAGGCACCCAGGCCTTGAATCAGGCACAGATGGATCGCTGGCATGTGGTCTGCGAACTGGGCTACATGCCGATGGCACAGGAGCTTGCGGTGCTGCAGGCGCGCCTGCCCGGGCTGGCAGTCGAACAGCTGCGGGCGATGGTGCAATTGGCGGGCTTGTGCCGACGGGCATACCGGCAGGGCGACTTGTCCACGCTGATGTCTCTGCGCACCCTGATCACCTGGGGTGAAAACCTGCAACTGGTGGAGGACATGGCCACGGCGCTGCGCTTGGCCTTCGTCAATCGCTGCGATACCAATGAGCGGCCACTGATGGCGGAGCTGTACCAGCGTTGCTTCGACGCGGAGTTGCCGCTGGGTGCTGACGATGACGGGCTCTACTGACCCGATCACTGCCGCTTGGTTGCGCTGCTATGCGCCGGGGCGGCGCGATGGCGCACTCTTGGGCATGGCCCCGGCGCAGGGGGAGGACCGCCGCGCCGAGGCTGATCGACGTGCGGCTTGGCGACGCTGGCATGTGCCTGCCTTGCTGCAGGGCTTCAAGGCCGAACAACAGCCTTGGTTCGCACTGCTGGAGCGTGCGCGCGTGGAAACACTGGCCGCACGCGGCCTGCGCGGCATGGCCCGTAACTTGGGCGCATTGGAGGCCTTGGCGCCGGCGAATGTTACTGCGGAGGCGGTGTATCGGGCGGCTCGCGCCGTGTTTGCGGGGCAGGCGGCATCAACGGCCATCCTGCCCAGCCCGCCGGCCCCGGCTTCCCGTGGGTGGTGGCGTTGGCGCGGGCAGCGGCAGCCGCACCCGCATCCGCATCCGCATCCGCAAGCGGCGACGCCTCTGGACGATGCGGCTTTGTGCGCGGGCTTGCAGGCGGCCGTTGCCTGGCTGGACGCGCCCGAGACCTTTGCGCACGGCGTACGGCCGCTGGTGGTCGGGCTTGCGGCACTCGCTCATGGGGCCGCCCCCCGTGAAGCCGAGCTGCCTGAGGCTGAGGGTGCCAGTACGCCACCGATGGCCACTGCCAGCGAGGCAGGTGAGCTTCCGGAAACACCCGAACAGGTGCTGGAGCAGCGCTTGTTCCCGGCGTATCGGGTGCATACGCGGCGCTGGGACGAGGAGTACCCGGCGCGGCATTACTTGCAGCCCGAGGATACGCAGGCCTTGCAGCGGCTGTTGCTGCCTGATCGTCAGCGGGTGCGTGCCCTGGCACACCGCCTGCAGCGGCGCCTGCAGGCCGTGCAGCTGCGGCGTTGGCATTTCGACCAGGAGGAGGGCGTGCTGGATGCACGACGGCTGAGTCGCCTCCTGACCCCGGCCGGCAGTCAAGCGGTCTTCCGCGTCGAGGATGCGGCAACCGTCCCCGAGGCGTGCGTCACCCTGCTGGTCGATCAATCCGGCTCGATGGATGCCCGTCGCCGGCTGATGGCCACACTTGCGATCGACCTTGCCGTCCATTCACTGACGTTGTGCCGCATCCGCTGCGAGGTATTGGGTTACACCACTTGCTTCGGCGAGGACAATCCGATTGCGCGGCAATGGAAGCTGCAGGGGGCTGCTGCCGAAGCCGGTCGCTTGAATGCGTTGCGACACATCATCTACAAGCACGCCGAGCAGCCTTGGCGGCAGGCGCGCGGCCAGCTGGGCCTGATGCTGCGCGAGTCTTTTGGGCAGGAGAACATCGATGGCGAGGCCTTGTTCTGGGCGGCCAATCGCCTCCTGCGTCGCCGTGAGCCGCGCAAGCTCCTGATTGTCCTTTCCGATGGTGCACCCTACGACCGCGCGACGGCAGACGCCAATGGCCGCGGCTATCTGGCGGATCACTTGCGCCAGGTCATCGCCAAAGTGGAAGCCAGTCCCGTGCAACTGTTGGCCATCGGCACCGGGCAGGACGTCAGCCGCTACTATCGCCATGCCTGCGTGGTGCGACAGCCCGAGCAGGTGCCCGAAGTGCTGTTCAAGCAGCTGGGGGAACTGTTGACGGCCACATTCGGAAGCAAAGACAGACCATGACCGCCATTGCAGGCATCGTTCGCCACGATCAGGGCCAGGCCGACAGGGACGCACTGGAGCGCATGTGCAATGTGTTGGCGCCCTACGGAAAGGATGCCCAGCACTGCCGGCCCATGGGCAGCGCCGGGTTTGTTCGAACCCTGCTGCGCATCACCCCCGAGGATGCGCTGGATCAACAGCCCTGCACGGATACCCAGAGTGGCTGGACACTGGTGTTCGATGGCCGCATCGACAACCGCGAGGCGCTGGCCCAGGCCCTGCAGATCACACCAGAGCGGTTGCGCGGCATGGCCGATGCGATGCTGGTGCTGCAGGCGTGGGTGCGCTGGGAAACCGGCTGCCTGCCTCGCTTGTTGGGTGACTTCGCGCTGGCGGCCTGGCACCCGCGCACGCGTCGGTTGATGCTGGCACGCGATTACCTGGGCGTGCGGCCGCTGTTTTGGTATCGCGGCGATGGGTTTCACGCCTTTGCCTCTCTGCCCAAGGCCCTGTTCGCCATCCCCGGCGTGCCCTGTGCACTGAGCGAGGAGGGCGTGCATGACTACCTGGCTCTGCTGCCGCTTGCCGAGGGCAACACCCTGTACAAAGGCATTCATCGGGTGATGCCCGGCCAGTGTCTGATCATCGAAGACGGCCGCCAGCGCGTGGAGACCTGGTACAGCTTCGACAGTCGGCGCGAGCTGCGTCTGGCCACGGATGCGGAGTATGTCGAGGCGTTCACCGAGCGGTTGGAACGCGCGGTGACGCGTTGCCTGCGCGCCGTGGGGCCGGTGGCGTCGAAACTCAGCTCTGGATTTGACAGCAGCACCGTTACCGCGGTGGCGGCCGCCCAACTGGCTGTCCGGGGCGAGCGTCTGCTGGCCTTTACCAGCGTCCCGCGCGAGGGGTTTGATGGCCCGGTGCCGAGCGGGCGGCATGCCGATGAAGGGCCGGGGGCGCGGGCAGTGGCGGCCATGTATCCGAACATCCAGCATGTGCTGGTGCGCAACGCTGGGGCTTCACCGCTGGAGGGGCTGGAGGAACGGGTGGATACCCTGGACATGCCGCCGTTCAACCTCTGCAATTACGGCTGGGTCACCAGCATCCGGCAGCAGGCCGCAGCACGAGGCGCGCGGGTGCTGCTGGGGGGCGGCATGGGCAATATGACGATCTCCCATGCCGGCTATTCCCTGCTGCCCGAGCTGTTCGGGCGCGGACGCTGGTTGCGCTGGCAGCGGGAGTGCAGTGCCTTGCGCCGTCGCCATCCCAGCTTGCGCTGGCGGCGGCTGCTGTCGATCTCGGTGAAGCCCTGGGTGCCGGAAGCGTTGTGGTCGCGGTGGCGGCAGTGGCGCGGCAACCCATGGGAGTTGTCCGAATTCTCGGCGCTCAATCCTGCGCTCATGGCGGAGCTGGATACCGAAGCACGTGCGCGGCGTGCCGGCGTGGACCTGACCCATCGTGACCTGACCAGCAGACGGCAGGATCGCATCCACACCTTGCAGACGGGTGACTTCGGCGAATACGCCCTGGATGAAAACCACGACGGGTTGGAGTCCCGTGACCCCACGGCGGATCGGGAGTTGGTGGAGTTCTGCCTGGCCGTTCCGGATACGCAGCATTTGCGCAACGGGCAGACGCGCTGGCTGCTGCGGCGGGCCATGGCCGGACGCCTGCCAGCCGAGATTCTGGATAACCGCTCGCGTGGCTTGCAGGCGGCGGACTGGCATGAGGGCGCCGCAGGCGATTTGCCGCGTCTGCGCGAGACCTTGGCGCGGCTAGAGGCCCACCCCAATGCTGGCCGTTATCTGGATCTGCCTGCCCTGAAGGCCTTGGTGGATGCCTGGCCGGAAAGCGGGTTCCAGGATGGGCTGGTGGATCGCAACTACCGCTACAA
>CAUJJG010000079.1 GCA_963205445.1 Pseudomonadota bacterium | reverse complement strand
GCCAATCCCGCGCGAGGCGCCAGTGATGAACAAAGTCTTGCCAGCAAGCGAGGTCATGTGTCATTCCTGTCCGGAGTCAACCGGAAGTGTAAGGCCGCCGCCTATAATCCGCCGATGCAAAGCGCGTGGTTCGACAACATCGTTGCCTGGATTGGCGCGCATCCGCAGGCGGCCGGCCTGCTGATCTTCCTGATTGCCCTCAGCGACGCCTTGATCGTGCTGGGTGCAATCGTGCCGGCCCTGCCGCTGATGATTGCCATCGGCGTCCTGATCGGGATGGGGGAGCTGGACGGCCCCTATGCGGTGGTGTGTGCGGCATTGGGCGCGTTCGCGGGCGATAGCCTCAGTTACTGGGTCGGACGCCGCTGGGGCGACAGCCTGCGCGGCGTTTGGCCATTCCGGCGTTATCCCGCTTTGCTGGGCCGCGGCGAAGCGTTGTTCCGACGCAACGCACTGAAAAGCATCTTCATCGCCCGATACGTGGGCGCCGTACGGCCCTTCGTTCCTGCCATCGCGGGCATGGCGAAAATGCCTTTGCCTCGCTATCTGCAGGCCAGCGGCATGGCCTGCGTCTCGTGGGCCATCTTGTTCCTGCTGCCAGGCTGGGCACTGGGTCAGGCCTACGATGCGGTGGCCGTGGTGGCCGACAAATTGGCCTTGGTCCTGCTGGGCCTGGTCGCTGCACTGGGGCTGGTCTGGGCCATGGTGCTCTATGGCTGGCGCTGGTTTGCGGTGAATGCCGACAGCCTGTTGGCACGACTGTTGCGCTGGAGTCATCGGCACCCCCTGCTCGGTCGACAGGCAGCAGCGCTCATCGATCGGCGCCGTCCTGAAACCGCCCCTTTGCTGCTGCTGGCCGTTTGCCTGTTCGCGGTCGCCTGGCTGTGGGCTTGGTTCAGCGCATCCTTGATGCTGCAAGGTGGCCCCTTGCTGATGGACCACGAAGTGCATGCGCTGATGTTTGCCCTGCGCAATCCGCTGGCAGACCGGATGATGGCTACGCTGGCGGCGATCGGCAGCGCCCCGGTGCTGGGATTGGCCTCGGTGGCCGCAATGGCATGGCTGCTGTGGCGCAGGCGATGGAAAGCCGCCGTCCATTGGGCGGTGGCCATCGCCGTGGGGCTGGCGCTGACCGAAGGCTTGGATGCCTTGATCGACATGCCGCGCCCACCCACCGCTGCGGCTGGCTTCGGCTTCCCTTCGGTGGCCGTCACCATGACAACCGTGGTCTTCGGCTTTTTTGCAGTCCTGATCGCCCGCGAGCTGCCGGGCCGTCAGCGCGTGTGGCCCTATCTGCTGACGGGCATTGCCACCGCGATGGTGGGCTTTGCACGCCTGTATCTGGGGGCGCATTGGCTGTCGGACATCGTCGGCGGCGTGCTGCTGGGGGCGCTGTGGGTGCTGCTGATCGGCATTGCCTACCGCAGTCACAGCGAACGCTCGTTCTGGATGCGTCCACTGGGCTGGACCTTCTACGGCAGTTTCATCGTGGCCGCATGTTGGTACGCCCCGCACAGTGCGCCCGCAACATTGGCCACTTTCGAGCCCCCACCGCCGACACAGGTGCTGGACAGGATGCACTGGCGCGCGCAAGGCGTCAGCGATCCCCGGCAACGCTTCGACATCGAAGTGGCCGGCAATATCGACCTGCTGAAAACCCGCCTGCAGTCGAATGGTTGGCAAGTGCAGCCAGCTGCCGACTGGGTGGATGCACTGCGCCTGCTGGACGACGACGTCGCCCCGGCACAACGCCCCGTGTTGCCGCTGGCCCTGGATGCACATCCAGAACGTCTGCTGTTGCGTCGAATGAACGCCGCCAACCCCGAGCACATCGAAGTCCTCCGCGTCTGGCCCGCGCCCGCCCGCCTGGCGGATGGCGACACGCTGTGGGTGGCGCGCTATGACGTCATGCAGCTGCGCCGACGGCTTCGGCTGCTGACGCTCTGGCAGCCCGAACCGCCAACCAATGGACTGCCTGCCGATCTGCAGGCAATGGATGATGCCGCGCTGCAAGTGTTGGCGCACCCACGCTGAAAGTGCAGCCTCAGGGCCAACGCCTGACGGGCTCAGCCTCGCGCGATGGCCTCGAAAAATCGACGAGGCGCACCGTCAAAACCGCCGTTGGACATGAAGACCACATGGTCACCCGCACGAACACGGGCACGCAACTCGTCCAACAGGGCATCGGCATCCGCCACGGCCACCGCTTCCCCACGCACCGCCGCAACGACTTTGCCTGCATCCCAGGGCAGTTCCGGGCGCGCCAGAAACACCACTGCGTCGGCATGCACCAGTGAGGGCGCCAACGCATCGGCATGTGCACCCAAGCGCATCGAATTGCTGCGTGGCTCCATCGCGACAATGATGCGTTGCGACGCACCCACCTTGGCCCGCAACCCTGCCAGCGTGGTGTGGATGGCCGTGGGGTGATGGGCGAAATCGTCGTACACGGTGATGCCCGCATGCGCACCAATCACTTCCAATCGGCGCTTGACGCTGCGGAAGCCTGTCAGCGCAGGCACAACCTCGGCCACATCGACCCCGACCGCCGCGCAGGCAGCCAGCGCGGCCAGACCGTTCAGCACGTTGTGGTCGCCCAGCAGTGGCCAGTCAACCTCGCCCACCGCCACGCCATCCCGCAACACGGCGAACCGGCTACCGTCCTCCGCCAATTTGCGTGCGCACCACTCGAACGCGGGGTCGAAACCGAAGCGCTCCACCGGCGTCCAGCACCCCATCCCCAACACGTCCCGCAGATGCGCATCGTGACCATTGACGATCAAACGACCGCGCCGGGGCACCGTACGCACGAGATGATGGAACTGGCGCTGGATGGCGGCGACATCGGGGAAGATGTCGGCGTGGTCGTATTCCAGATTATTGAGGATGGCCACCAGCGGCCGGTAGTGCACGAACTTGCTGCGCTTGTCGAAGAAGGCCGTGTCGTACTCGTCGGCCTCAACCACGAAGGGGCTGCCGCTGCCACACCGCGCCGACACGCCGAAATCCTCGGCCACGCCACCGATGAGAAACCCGGGCGCGCGGCCCGCGGCCTGCAAAAGCCAAGCCAGAATCGTGGTGGTCGTGGTCTTGCCGTGGGTGCCGGCCACTGCCAGTACATCGCGCCCTGGCAGCACATGCTCGCTCAGCCATTGCGCACCGGAGGTGTAGCGCAGCCCCGCGTCCAGCACATGCTCCACCGCCGGATTGCCGCGTGACAATGCATTGCCGACGATGATCTGGTCGCAATCAGGCGCCAAGTGCTCGGGCCGGTAGCCCTGCTTCAGCGCGATCCCCAACTGCTCCAACTGGGTGGACATCGGTGGATAGATGCCTTGGTCGCTGCCTTCGACCACATGACCCAGCTCGCGCGCCAACGCGGCCACGCCGCCCATGAAAGTGCCGGCGATGCCCAAGATATGGAGTTTCATGTTCCGTCCGTCATTCCGGCGGAAACGCCGGTTTGCTCGCCCGGCCTGGCTGCCCCGGCAAGGCGAGCCAAGTTTCAGCCGACGTCGTGCCCCGCCTGAATCGCTTCCACGATCCGGGTGAACACCACGTCCAGTTCGCCCACGCCATCGACGGCAGTCAATTGCCCATGCTGACGATAGAACTCCACCACCGGCGCGGTCTTTTCGTCATACACGTTCAGACGGTGGCGCACGGATTCGGGGGTGTCATCCGCCCGCCCCTCGGCCTTGGCACGACCGGCAAGCCGCTCGATGATCTGCTCGTTGTCCACCACCAGCTGCACGGCAGCATCGAATTTCTGGCCCAACGAGGCCAACAGCTTGTCCAGCGCATCGGCCTGGGCCAAATTGCGCGGATAGCCATCCAGAATGAAGCCCGCCTGGGTATCGGGACGCGAGAAGCGGTCCTTCAGCATGCCCAGGAGGATCTCGTCACTGACCAGATCGCCACGGGCCATCACTTCCTTCGCCTGCAAGCCCAAGGGAGAACCTGCTGCCACTTCGGCCCGCAAGAGATCACCGGTGGAGATATGCGGTACCTGCAGGAAGTCCTTCAACCTTGCCGCCTGCGTCCCTTTGCCCGAACCCGGCGCCCCCAACAGAACCAATCGCATCGCATCGCTCCAGAAAATGACCCGTGAATTGTCGCGCAATCCGGCGCTAGACTGCGACTTCGCGCCGAGAAATGCGGTCAGCTTACTGCATTTCCCTGCAACTTCAGGGCCTCATCCCAAGGATTTCGCCATGCCGGAAGGCAATTTGCTGTATGCCCAGAGCGGCGGCGTGACCGCCGTCATCAATGCCACCGCCTCGGCCGTGATCCAGGCTGCCCGCAAGCGCAAGGTGCGCGTCCTGGCGGCCCGCAACGGCATTCTCGGGGCCTTGCAAGGCGACTTGCTGGACACCTCAGGGATGACCGCCAGCGAAGTGAAGCAGCTTGCGCAGACCCCAGGGGGGGCATTTGGCAGCTGCCGGCTGAAGCTCAAAACGCTGGAGCAGGACCGGGACAAATACGAACGACTGCTGGACGTGTTCCGCGCCAACGACATTCGCTGGTTCCTTTACAACGGCGGCAACGATTCGGCCGACACCGCCCTGAAGGTGTCACAGCTGGCCGCTGAATTCGGCTACCCGCTGACCTGTGTGGGCGTGCCGAAGACGGTGGACAACGATCTGGCCGTGACCGACTGCTGCCCCGGTTTCGGTTCGGCCGCCAAATACACCGCCGTGTCGGTGCGCGAATGCGCACTGGATGTGGCAGCGATGGCCGAGACCTCGACCAAGGTGTTCGTGTACGAGGCGATGGGGCGCCATGCAGGCTGGCTGGCGGCGGCGGCGGGTCTTGCCGGCGCCGACAAGGACGACGCACCGCACTTGATCCTGTTCCCCGAACGGGTATTCGACGAAGCCGACTTCCTCGCCCGGGTGGAGGCTGTGGTCAAACGCGTGGGCTACTGCGTGGTCGTGGCCAGCGAAGGCATCCGGACGGCGGATGGGCGCTTCGTGGCGGACGCCGGTGGGGGCAAGGACAGCTTTGGCCATACGCAGCTGGGTGGCGTGGCCTCGCATCTGGCCGGCAGGGTGAAGGACGTTCTGGGCCACAAGGTGCACTGGGCCCTACCCGATTACCTGCAGCGTTCGGCACGTCACCTGGCCAGCAAGACCGACCTGGAGCACGCCATGGCGGTGGGCCGTGCAGCAGTGGAATGTGCGCTGGCCGGGCAGAACGCGGTGATGCCGGTGATCGTGCGCGATGCCGATACCCCCTATCGCTGGCATGTGGACATCGCCCCGCTGGCACAGATCGCCAACCGCGAGAAAACCCTGCCCAAGGGCTACATCCGCAAGGATGGCTACGGTATCACGGCAGCCGCCAGACGCTATCTGCAACCCCTGATTTCGGGCGAGGCCTATCCAAGCTATGCCAGCGATGGCCTTCCCAACTACGCCTCGCCAGGCCTGCATGCCCGCCGCAAGCGGGGTTGATGCCGGCCACGACAGCAAACGGAATACCCGAAACGGCCATGAAATTCGCTGTTCTCCCATGCATCACCTTGGTCTTTGCCTGTTTGTCGCTGCCTGCGACCGCGCAATGGACTGACAAGAAGCCTGACCCCAGCGGCGCGGCAGCCGGCGCCAACGCGCAGGGTGTCGACACGAACTTGGAGCGTTGCGACAAACCCATGGGCACCGTGGCGGTCGTCGAAGAGCAGGATGGCGACTGGTATCGCTATCTCACGACGGATCTGCGCCTGCCATCGACGGTCCCGGTCATCCGCATGCTGATTCAGCAATCCAATTGCTTCGTGGTGGTCGAACGCGGCAAAGCCCTGCAAAGCATCGAGCGCGAGCGCGCCTTGATGAGAAGCGGCAAGTTGCGCCGTGGCAGCAACATCCGGCAAGGGCAAATGGTGGCAGCCGACTACACCATCAACCCTGTCATCGTGTTTTCGCAACGGGATGCTGCCGGCCTAGGCGCGCTGATCGGGCAAATTTCCAGCAAATTCTCGGCGCTCGGCCTGATTGCAGGAAAACTCAAGTTCAAGAAGGCGGAAACGATGCTGGTGGTGCTCGACAACCGTTCCGGCGTGCAAATCGGAATCGCGCAAGGTCGGGCCACCAAGGCGGAGTTCGATCTGCTCGGTGCAGGCGGCGGCAGCACCTTTGGTGCCTTGGGGGGCTACACCAGCACACCGGAAGGCAAAGTTCTGGCCGCCGCCTTCGCAGACGGCTACAACAAGCTGGTGCGCGCCATGCGGGATTACAAAACCCAGACGGTGGAAGGGGGGCTGGGGCGTGGTGGCACGCTCCCAACCGGGAATTGACCCCCCACATGTCCGGGGTAAGCCACGGATTCACGTTTCACCGATAATGGGATCCACGTCCCCGTTCCTCGCTCGGGCGCCCGCTGGAAACCAGGTTTCGTAAAACTACTTCACCCAACAGGATGCAACCCATGAAAAACGCACTCACTGTCACTGCGCTGGCCCTTGGCTTGGCTGTCGTCTGCGCGCCGGCCCAGGCGCAGCGCAGCAAGAAGAACGACCCGCAGGGTGCGGCGGCCGGTGCCAACTCTTCGGGCGCTTCGATCAACCTCGAACATTGCGACGAGACCTTGGGCACCGTGGCTGTCGTCGAGGAGCAGGAAGGCGACTGGTATCGCTACCTGACCTCGGACCTGCGCCTGCCGTCCACCATCCCGGTCATCCGGATGCTGATCCAGCAGTCCAACTGCTTCGTGGTGGTCGAGCGCGGCCGCGCCATGCGCAACATGATGCAGGAGCGCGCGCTGATGGACAGCGGCGAGCTGCGCGACGGCAGCGACTTCGGCAAGGGCCAGATGGTGGCTGCCGACTACACGCTGAATCCCAGCATCAACTTCTCGCAGAGCAACGCCGGCGGCATCGGCGGCGTACTTGGTGCGTTCGGCGGAAAGTTGGGCGCAGTAGGGGCGGTGGTTGGTGGTCTGAAATTCAAGAAAGCCGAAACCATGCTGACCATGATCGACAACCGCTCTGGCGTGCAGATCGGCGTGGCCCAAGGCAATGCCACCAAGACCGATTTCGGCCTGGGCATCGGTGGCGGCGGCAGCTCGGGCTTCGGTGCGCTGGGCGGTTACACCAACACCCCTGAAGGCAAGGCCTTGGCTGCGGCATTCGCCAATGCCTACAACAATTTGGTGCGCGCCATGCGCAACTACCAGCCGCAACAGGTGCAAGGCGGCCTCGGCAAGGGCGGCCGACTCAAGGTGGGCGACTGATCTCCCCCAACGCGTTGCACCCACGAACGCCCGGCACTGCCGGGCGTTTCGTTTTCCAGAACACCGCCTGCATGCGATCCTGTGCGCATGCCGATCCTGCACATCAAGGCCAAGCCCAACGCCCGCGTTTCCGCACTCACGCAGCAAGCGGACGGCACTTGGCTGGCGCAACTGAAGTCAGCCCCCGTCGACGGCAAGGCCAATGCCGAACTGGTGGCCTTGGTGGCAAGCACGTTCGGTTGCACGAAGTCAGCGGTGACGATCAAGACCGGCGCGGGAAGCAAGCTCAAGCGTGTGACCGTGCCGGATTGACAACCCTCAATCGCAGCGCCGCCCTTCCATCGTCATCTCCACGGTGAAAGCTGGCACCGTCTTGAGCTTGCCGGCACGAGCCGCATCGAGGCTCTCCTTCAAGTAGATCCTGGCACGGCCCTGCGCATCTCGCTGCGGGGGCGCGGCCTGGAAATCCTTGCGCCAGACGCGCAACACGGCACGCTGGCCTGGACACGCTGCACTGGGCACGCGGATCACATCGTTGAGAATCCACCCGGCAGCCGCAGAAGGCTTCGCGGCAACCGCATCCAGTACGCCCGCACGCGGTTGGCAACGCTCACGGGTGCGCACCATGGTGATGACATAAGGCGCCCCCGGATCATTTGCATACCGCCCGTCGATGCGCACACAGGCTTCCGGCAAGGTACGCACGGTATGGGGTACGCCCAAAGCCTGCGGAGGATATGGCCCACGCGCGATTTCCGGGGGCGGCTCGGCCGCGCAGACAGTGCCGCCTGCCAGCACGCCAGCCACCAGAACCATGTGCATTCGCAGCATTGCGCGCCTCCAACCCCCTCAAGAAACGCGCAGCGTGGCATGCATCACCTGAATCCTGCGCGCATGGCGCGGAACCTGCTTGCCGGGGCCGCCACTTTGCATGCGTCTGTGCGATAGTCGGAGCGCGTCCTGCACCATCGTCACGCGCAACATCGATCCGTTCATTCCTTTTGAAGACCCGGGGAGGGGTTCATGCTGGAGCAATACGGTCTTGTCCTGGCGCTTGCCTGCGCCATCGTCGCAATCGCTTACGGCCTGTGGGCGGCCGCGTGGATCAACAAGCAGCCCGCTGGCAACCCGCGTATGCAGGAAATCGCCGGCGCCATCCAAGAAGGGGCCCGGGCTTATCTCAATCGTCAGTACACCACCATTGCCGTCGCCGGCATCGTCCTGCTGCTGCTGATCGGCGTCTTTCTGAACTGGCATACCGCCATCGGGTTTGCAATTGGCGCCGTGCTCTCCGGGGCCGCCGGCTACATCGGCATGAACGTATCCGTACGTGCCAACGTCCGTACCGCCGAAGCCGCGCGCAGCGGCATGGGCCCGGCAATGAACGTGGCCTTCAAGGGTGGCGCGATCACTGGCATGCTGGTGGTCGGCTTGGGCTTGCTGGGCGTAGCCGGCTATTACGCACTGCTCACCGGCTACCTCAATGCCAAGCCCGAGGAAGCCTTGCACGCGCTGGTTGGCCTGGCCTTCGGCAGTTCGCTGATTTCGATCTTCGCGCGTTTGGGCGGCGGCATCTTCACCAAGGGTGCCGACGTCGGTGCGGATCTCGTCGGCAAGGTCGAAGCCGGCATCCCCGAGGATGACCCGCGCAATCCGGCAGTGATCGCCGACAACGTGGGCGACAACGTAGGCGACTGCGCCGGCATGGCCGCTGACCTGTTCGAAACCTACGCCGTGACGGTGATCGCCACCATGCTGCTGGGCGGGCTGATGACGGCCAGCGCCGGGCACAATGCGGTGCTGTATCCGCTGGTGCTGGGCGGGGTGTCGATCCTCGCCTCGATCATCGGCGCGGCGTTCGTCAAGGTCAGCGGTGACAAGCCCAACATCATGGGTGCGCTGTACAAGGGCGTGATCATTTCGGCGGTGTTGGCGGCGATCGCGTTCTACCCGATCACCACCGCGCTGATGGGCGACAATCAGCACGGCGCGCTCAATCTGTATGTCTGCGCGCTGATCGGCCTGATCCTGACCGGCTTGATCGTGTGGATCACCGAGTACTACACCGGCACCCAGTACAAGCCGGTGCAGCACGTTGCCCAAGCATCGACCACCGGGCACGGCACCAACATCATTGCCGGTCTGGGCGTGTCGATGAAGTCCACCGCGCTGCCGGTGATCGCGGTGTGTCTGGCGATCTGGTTCGCTTATCTGCACGGCGGCCTGTACGGCATCGCGATCGCCGCCACCTCGATGCTGTCGATGGCCGGGATGATCGTGGCGCTGGATGCCTACGGCCCGATCACCGACAACGCCGGCGGTATCGCCGAGATGGCGGAACTGCCGCCGGAGGTGCGCAACATCACCGACCCGCTGGACGCAGTGGGCAATACCACCAAGGCCGTCACCAAGGGCTACGCGATCGGCTCGGCCGCACTGGCCGCGCTGGTGCTGTTTGCCGACTACACCCACAACCTGGAAGCAGCCAACGGCGGCATGAAATTCGCCTTCGACCTGTCCGATCACCGGGTCATCATCGGCCTGCTGATTGGCGGCCTGATCCCGTACTTGTTCGGCGCGATGGCGATGGAAGCCGTGGGCCGTGCGGCGGGCAGCGTGGTGGAGGAGGTGCGCCGCCAGTTCCGCGAGATCAAGGGCATCATGGACGGCAGCGGCAAGCCGCAGTACGACAAGGCCGTGGACATGCTCACCAAGTCCGCGATCAAGGAGATGATCCTGCCCTCGCTGCTGCCGGTTGCTGTTCCCGTGGTGGTGGGCCTGCTGCTGGGGCCGGAGGCGCTGGGCGGCCTGCTGATCGGCACCATCGTCACCGGCATCTTCGTGGCGATCTCGATGACCACCGGCGGCGGCGCCTGGGACAATGCCAAGAAGTACATCGAGGACGGCAACTTCGGCGGCAAGGGTTCCGAGGCGCACAAGGCCGCGGTCACCGGCGACACCGTCGGCGATCCCTACAAGGACACCGCAGGCCCCGCCGTGAACCCGTTGATCAAGATCATCAACATCGTGGCGCTGCTGATCGTGCCGTTGCTGCCGGTCAACACCGGCGACACGCAACCTGCACCTGCGGCCATCAACGCGCCGGTGATGCACGCGACGCCGGAAGCAAACCCGGCCCCGGATGCACCCGCAGCAACCGCGGCGGATGCCAGCGCAACTTCGGCAGAGTAAACCTGTCGGAACACCACGACGGCGGCCCACCCGGGCCGCCGTTTCCGTGTGCGGATACCACAAGACGCCCACGCCGCGGGCGCCCCGCCTGAGCCGGGCTGGTAACCTGCGCTCCCCGCCCCCCTATGCGCACGGCCCGATGCGTTACCCCTTCCAGCAACTCGACGTGTTTGCCTCCCGCCCGGGTGACGGCAACCCCTTGGCCGTGGTCCTGGATGCCCAGGGCTTGGACGATGCGGACATGCAGGCCATCGCACGCTGGACTCGCCTGCCCGAAACCACGTTCGTCTTCCCGGCCCGTTCTGCTGAAGCCAGCTACCAGATCCGCATGTTCAGCCCACGCCGCGAGGTACCTTTCGCCGGCCACCCCAGCGTCGGGACGGCGCATGCCCTGCTGCAAGCTGGCCTGGTCTCGCCCCGCGACGGGCTGCTGGTGCAGGAAGGCATCGCGGGCTTACTCCCGTTGCGCGTGCACGGGGAAGGCAGCGACCGAACCGTGGCGGTGCGCACCCCGCGTGCCAGCGTCAAGGAAGTGACAACCGCGGATGACGCGCGCCTTGCCCCGGCGATCGTCTTCCTCGCATTGGGTGATCTTCCGCCGGTGCTGATGGATGGTGGCCGCCGCTGGTGGTTGGTGGAGGTGGCCAACGAATCCCAGCTGCGCCGCATGCAACCCGACTGGGATGCGGTTGCTGCCCTTGCCGAAGCCAGTGACAGCATGGGCCTGTTTGCCTACGCCCGCAGCAATGCCCTTGGCTACCACATTGCGGCTCGCGCCTTCGTCGGCGCCCCCGCACGCTTCGAGGACGCCGCCTCCGGGGCTGCCAATGCCACCTTGGCCACTTGGCTGGCCGAACGAAATGCCCTCCCGGGCGTGGCGGGCACGTATCGGGTCAGCCAAGGCCGGGAGGTAGGCCACGATGCCTGCCTCGTCCTCACAGTGGATGCCGATGGCCATGTCTGGTCAGGCGGCCATGCCAGCTTCGTCGTCAACGGCACCCTCGACTGGGCGCGCTGAACCGCGCACGTCAACCGTCGATGACGGGCCGTGGTGCGGCGAGCCGTTTCACGCCGCGCCAGAGCAAGCGCCAGACCCACCAGACGACCAGTGCTGCGCTCACGCTGAGGCCCACCGCCAGCAGCAGGGCAAGCCACGGGTGGGCCAGTATCAAGGCAAGGGCGGCTACCACCAGCCCATCCTCCAGCAACGAGGCCAGCCAGTTGCTGACGGGCTCCGGCGACGTGTTCAGCAACCCCCGCGTGCCCGATTTCAGGCCATGACTCAACAGCGCCGTCCCCGCCCCTGCCGCCAGCATGCCAGGGCCGAGCTGCCCATCCGGCGACAGTGCTGCAGCCGCGAGGAAAGCCCCGGCAGGCACCCGGACAACCGTCTGCAGCAGATCCCAAACCGAATCCACGCCAGGAATCTTGTCGGCGAAGAACTCCGCCAGCGTCAGCGCGCCGGCCGTGCCCAACACCCAACCCGACTCGGCCACCTGCAGGGCCGGCGGCAACGCCACCCATCCCATCAACCCGGCCACACCGACCCCAAGCACGGTCAGGTAGACCCGAATACCGGCCAGCCAGGCCAGCAAAATCCCAATGACGAATACATGGGCTTCGCTCACGGCTTTGCCACTCCTGAGGAAACAGGCGAGCCGCCTGCCGAAGCAGAATAGCGAAGTTGCCCGGCCAGACGCTCAGTCCACCCGACGGATGCGGGCGCCCAATGCCGACAGCTTGGCCTCGATGTTCTCGTAGCCGCGGTCGAGGTGGTAGATGCGATCGATCACGGTCTCGCCGTCCGCCACCAGACCCGCCAGGATCAGGGACGCCGACGCGCGCAGGTCGGTGGCCATCACCGGCGCACCGCTGAGCTGCTCGACGCCACGGACCACCGCGGTGTGCCCATCCACTCGAATGTCGGCCCCAAGACGCAACAGCTCGTTGACGTGCATGAAACGGTTTTCGAAGATCGTTTCGTTGATCACCCCCACGCCATCGGCCATGCAGTTCAGCGCCATGAACTGCGCCTGCATGTCGGTGGGGAAGGCCGGGTGCGGCGCGGTGGTGAGGTTGACCGCGCGCGGCCGCTGGCCGTGCATGTCCAGGGTGATGCGATCGCCATCGAAGGTGATCTCGGCACCCGCCTCACGCAGTTTGTCCAGCACCGCATCCAGGGTATCCGGACGAGCCTGGGTGACGGTGATGCAGCCGCCGGTCATGGCTGCCGCCACCAGGAACGTGCCTGTTTCAATGCGGTCCGCCACCACGGCATGTTCGGCACCGCCAAGGCGCTCAACGCCTTCCACCACGATGCGCGGTGTGCCGGCGCCAGCAATTCTGGCCCCCATGGCATTGAGGCAATCGGCCAGATCCACGATTTCCGGCTCCATCGCCGCGTTTTCGAGCACCGTCGTGCCATCGGCCAGTGCCGCCGCCATCAGCACGTTTTCGGTGGCGCCCACGCTGACGATCCCGAACACATGGCGCGCCCCCTTGAGGCGGCCACTGCTGCGCGCCTTGATGAAACCGTGCTCGACCGTGATCTCGGCGCCCAGTGCCTGCAGGCCTTTGATATGGAGATCCACCGGGCGCGAGCCGATGGCACACCCGCCTGGCAGGGAGACCTCGGCTTCGCCGTACTTGGCCAGCAGCGGCCCCAGCACCAGCACCGAAGCGCGCATGGTCTTGACCAATTCATACGGGGCGACATGGCTGGACACGCTGCGCGGGTCCACCGTCAGCACATCCCCTTCGTGGACGACGCCAGCCCCCAGCCCAGCCAGCAGCTTGGCCGTGGTCAACACGTCGTGCAGCCTCGGCACATTGGTAACCCGCACCGGCGCATCCGCCAGCAGGGTGGCGCACAGAATGGGCAACACCGCGTTCTTGGCACCGGAGATGCGCACCTCGCCCTCCAGCCGGCAACCGCCTTCGACCACGATCTTCTGCATCAGGCCTCCGCCTCCGCGGGCGTCAGGGTCTTCAACTGCAATGCATGGATCTCGCGCCCCATCAACTCGCCCAGGGTGGCGTTGACCATGCGATGGCGGGCCAGTGGCAGCTTGCCGGCGAAAGCGGCGCTGACCACGACGGCCTCGAAATGCACGCCATCTTCGCCGCGCACGTCCACGCGGGCATCGGGCAATCCGGCTTCGATCAACTGGCGTATGGTTTCGGCGTTCATGGGCAGGCAGGCAGACTCGCGTAAAATGAACGACCAAGTTTAGCGGAAACCGGCCGTGGCCCCTGCCTCATCCCCCTTTGCGGACAGCTTCGATTTCGCTGCCACCGGCCGCGGCGTGTTTGCGCTCGAACGGGAGGCTCTGGCAGAAGTCGCAAAACGCATCGATGGTGCCTTCAGCAAGGCCTGCCGCGCCATGCTGGCCTGCTCTGGCCGGGTGGTTTGCACCGGCATGGGCAAGTCCGGCCACATCGCGCGCAAGATCGCGGCAACGCTGGCTTCCACCGGCACCCCGGCCTTCTACATGCACCCCGGCGAAGCCGCCCACGGCGACCTTGGCATGGTCACCGATGCAGATGTCGTACTGGCGCTGTCGTATTCCGGAGAAAGCGACGAGATCCTGTTGCTGCTGCCGGCCCTCAAGCGCCAGGGCAACCCGGTGATCGCCATGACCGGCCGCCCCGCCTCCACGCTTGCCCAAGAGGCCGACATCCACCTCGATATCGAGGTCACCCAGGAAGCTTGCCCATTGCGGCTGGCCCCGACCTCCAGCACCACTGCCAGTCTGGCGATGGGCGACGCGCTGGCCATCGCGCTGCTGGAAGCCCGCGGCTTCACCGCCGATGACTTCGCCCGCTCGCACCCGGCGGGGGCACTGGGCCGTCGCCTGCTGCTGCATATCACCGACGTGATGCACGTCGGCGACGACGTGCCGCGCGTTCGCCCCGAGGCCAGCATCAGCGAAGCCCTGATGGAAATCAGCCGCAAGCGGCTGGGCATGACCGCCATCGTCGATGCGAACGACCGCCTGCTGGGCCTGTACACCGACGGCGACCTGCGCCGCAGCCTCGACGATGCGCAGGTGGACCTGCGCAACACCCGCATCGACACGGTGATGACCCGCGCACCGCGCACCATCTCTGCCGACGCCTTGGCCGCCGAAGCCGCACAGCTGATGGAGACCCACAAGATCAACGCCCTGCTGGTGGTGGATGCGGCAGGCCATCTGGTGGGCGCCCTCAACATCCATGATCTGCTGCGGGCGCGGGTAGTGTGATGTCGATGCCTGCGCACCCAACCGATCTGCTTGCCCGCGCCGCACGCATCCGCCTGATTGGCTTCGATGTCGACGGCACCCTCACCGACGGCGGCCTGATCTACGGCAGCGACGGCCAGGAATCCAAATGCTTCCATGTGCAAGATGGCATGGGACTGGTGCTGCTGCGCCACGCGGGCATCGCCACGGCCCTGGTCAGCGCCCGCCACAGCCCGGTCACCAGCGCTCGCGGTCGGGACTTGAAGATCCCGCACCTGCATGTCGGCGAACCGCACAAGTTGACCCGCATGCGCGCGATTGCTGACTCGCTCGGCATCGGCATGGAGGCGGTCGCCTTCATGGGTGACGACCTGCCGGATCTGGCCACGCTGCGCAGTGTCGGTTTGGCCATCGTCCCCGCCGATGCACACCCCTGGGTTCGTGATGTCGCGCACTGGATCACGCCGCGCCGCGCCGGAAAAGGGGCTGCGCGTGACGCCTGCGACCTACTGCTGCAGGCGCAGGGCAAGGTCGAGGCCATCCTCGCCCATGGGGAACACCCATGAACTGGCGCATCGGCCTGACGTTGTGCCTGCTGCTGGCCGCCATCGCCAGCGGCTGGTCGGTGTGGCGGATGTCGCATCGGGCCGAAGATGGCCTGCTGCACGCTCGGCCAGACTACGTCCTGCGCGACTACGAGATCACCTCGCTGGACAAGCAGGGCAAAGAGTCTTTCACCCTGCATGGCCCAATGCTCCAGCGTGACCCGGCCGACAAAACGCTGACCCTCGCCACGCCACGCTTCCAGGTGCCGGACAGGCAGGGCCGTTATTGGGATGTGCAAGCCCAGCGCGGCTTCGTGCCGGCAGGTGGCGAACAGCTGGAGCTGACGGGCGACGTGATTGCCACCAGCCCTGCCAATGCCCCGCCCCCCACCCGCATTGCCACGGAATCCCTGGTCCTCGTGCTGGGCGAACACCTGGCCAGAACCGGCGCGGAAGTGACCATCACCCAGCCCGGGCTTACAATGCGCGGCGTCGGCATGCAAGCCAATCTCGATCGTCAGCATGTCTCCCTACTTTCACAGGTCCGCGCCCACTATGCCCCGCAGCAGTGAAACCATCGCCAGCCTGCTGGCTGTTGTCCTCGCCCTCTCTACCGGGGTTGCCATCGCTCGCAGCAGTGATCGCAACAAGCCGATGGACATCGACGCCAACCGCAGCGATTGCGACGGCATGGGTGCCAACGCCAGCTGCACTCTGACCGGCAACGTCAGCATCGTGCAGGGCACCTTGAAGGTGAACGCCGCCAAGGCCGTGATCCACCAGGCCGGCGGCGAACCCAGCCGCGCCCTGCTCAGCGGTGGCGTGACCCTGCAACAGGAAATGGACGATGGCGACCGCATCAACGCCAGCGCCGCCAACGTCGATTACGACCTGCGCACCGAATCCATGGTCTTCACCGGCAACGTGGTGATCCATCAGGATCGCGGCAGCCTCAACGGCGAGCGCGTCGTCTACAACCTCAAGACCGGCCAATTGCAAAGCGGCGGCGAGGGCGGTGGCCGCGTCAAGATGCGGATCCTGCCGAAGGGCGCGCCCTGATGCTGGTCGCCGAGGGGCTGCGCAAGCGCTACAAACAGCGCGAGGTCGTGCGGGATTTCGGCCTGAGCCTCAACGCCGGCGAAGTGGTGGGTCTGCTGGGCCCGAATGGCGCAGGCAAGACCACCTGCTTCTACATGATCGTGGGGCTGGTGCCCGCAGATGCCGGCCGGATCCTGCTGGACGGCAACGACATCACCAGCCAACCGATGTACGCGCGTGCACGCCTCGGCTTGGGCTACCTGCCGCAGGAGCCCTCGGTCTTCCGGAAGTTGAGTGTCGCCGACAACCTTCGCCTGGCGCTGGAGCTTCGCCCGGATCTGGACGAAGACGGCCGCGAACACGAGCTCAGCGTCCTGTTGGATGAACTGCAGATCGGCCACATTACCGATCAGGCCGGGGCCAGCCTGTCCGGTGGAGAGCGCCGCCGGGTGGAAATCGCCCGCGCGCTGGCCGGCAACCCGCGCATGATCCTGCTAGACGAACCCTTTGCAGGCGTCGACCCCATTTCCGTCAACGAGATCCAGCGCATTGTGCGCCATCTCAAGCAACGGGGCATCGGCGTGCTGATCACTGACCACAACGTGCGGGAAACACTGGGGATTTGCGATCGCGCCTACATCCTTGCGGATGGCGGCGTACTGGCGCAGGGCTCGCCTGCTGCGCTGCTGGAAAACCAGGACGTCCGCAGGGTGTATCTGGGCGAAGGCTTCCGCCTCTGACGCACAACCGCGGCGACACGGGTTTCATTCCTCGCCACAGGCGATATGCTGGGCCAAGATGAAGCCTCGCCTGTCCCCTTCCACGCAGCAACACCTGATCCTGACGCCCCAGCTGCGCCAAGCGATCCGGCTGCTGCAGCTGTCGACAGCCGAACTCGAAGCCGAAGTGGCAGACGCCGTAGCCAGCAACCCGCTGCTGGACTGGGCGGAAAATACGCCCACTGAAGCGCACGACGACGGAAACGCCGCCCCCTCCGATGCCGATGCCGACATCGCCCCGGACACTGACACCAGGCTGACCGACGAACACTGGGATCGCGAAGCCGACACCTGGCAGGAACGGGTCGGGCCGAGCGGCAACAATGACGATATCGACGACATCGAGCATCCGGCCGCAGAAGAAACCCTGCAGGACCATCTGCTTTGGCAGCTGCATCTTGGGCATTTCAGCCAGCGCGACCTGCGCCTCGGCGTGGCCCTGATCGACGCCATCGACGACGACGGTTACCTGCGTGAAGCCTTGCCTGCCCTGCTCGACAGCCTTCGCCCCGAGCTGGACGTCAACGAGGATGAAGCCCTGACGGTCCTGCATCGCATCCAGCAATTCGACCCGGTCGGCGTAGGGGCTCGCGACCTCGGCGAGTGCCTGCGCCTGCAGCTGCAAGCCCTTCCGCATGAAACGCATGGCCGGGCCACGGCCATCGAGATCACCCGCGACCTGCTGCCACGCCTGCCAAAGCTTGGCGTCGACGGGGTCTGCGACATCATTCGCTGCCCCCGCGAGGAAGCCGAAGCCGCCGTCCACCTCCTGCGCAGCCTCGATCCGCGCCCAGGTTCGCAGCACGGCGTCCTCGCCGAGGGCACTTACGTGACTCCCGACTGCGTCATCTGGCGCCAGCAGGGGTTGTGGCGGGTGGCGCTGGCATCGGGCGCGCTGCCCCGTGTCTCCATCCAGCGCGCCTACCAACAGATGATCCGCCACGCCGCGGCGACGGACGCAGACTACCTGCGCGGCCGCCTGCAGGAGGCACGCTGGCTCCTGAAAGGCCTGGAGTCCCGCGCCGACACCTTGTTGCGCGTCGTGCGCTGCCTGGTGCGCGAGCAGGCCGCATTCCTCGAATTCGGGCCGCAGGCGCTGCACCCACTGACGCTGCGCCAAGTCGCCGAAACCCTGGAAATGCACGAATCGACCGTCTCGCGTGCGGTCGCCCGGAAATACGTGCGCACGCCACGCGGCACCATCCCTCTGCGCGACTTCTTCGCTTCCGGGATCGATACCGACACAGGGGGTAGCGCTTCCAGCACGGCCATCCAGGACCGCATTCGCCAACTGGTGGCCAACGAGAACCCACGCAAGCCCTTGTCCGATGCCCGCTTAGCCGATACGTTGAAGTCGGAAGGGGTGCCGGTTGCCCGCAGGACGGTGGCGAAGTATCGCGAAGCCCTGCAAATCCCGGCATCCCATGAACGCGTGCGCATCGGCTGACGCCGTTGCGTGCCCCGCCGCAGGCAACCCGCCCGCGGCCTTTTGTCGAAGGAGGTCAAGATGCAGATCGAAACCTACGGCCAGCAAATGGACGTCACCCCGGCCCTGCGCAGTTACGTGGAAACCCGCTTCGAGCGCCTCGGGCGCCGGATCGACCACGACTGTGAGATTCGGGTGCAACTCGCACTGGAAAAACCCAACCACAAGGCCATCGCCACCGTGAACCTGTCCGGGCGCACGCTGCACAGCGATGCAACCGGCCAGGACATGTACGCCGCCATCGACCTGCTGGTGGACAAGCTCGACCGCCAGCTGGTCAAGCACAAGGAAAAGCTCACCGGAGGGCGCCGCGGAGATGGGTTGGCCAAGAGCGGCGCACTGGAATGACCCCCGCCACACCGCTTCCGGCACCGGGGCCGCGACCGTGATCGCTGCCCGCATCACCGCAGCGGAACTGTTCGCCAGCCAGCAGGAGCGATTGGCGCTGCGCTGGCTGGCGGGCCAGGCCAGCGGCGGGCAACGCGTGTTGGAATCGGTGGATACCGTAGCCCGCCGGCCCTCGCTGGCGGGCTACCTCAACGCCATCTACCCCAACAAGGTGCAGATCCTCGGCAGCGAGGAGCTGGAATGGCTGGATGGCCTCGATGCCCGCCAACGCTGGGAAACCATCCACAAGCTGATCGACTACCGTCCGCTGGCCTTGGTCATCAGCAAAAACCAAGCCTGCCCGGAGGACCTGCGCGAGGCCGCGGAAGAAACCGACACGCCGCTCTGGGTCTCCCCTCGGCGTGGGCATGAACTCCTCAACCACCTGCAATACGTACTGGCCCGGACCTTGGCACCCCGGGTCACCCTGCATGGCGTGTTCATGGAAATCTATTCCATTGGCGTGCTGATCACCGGCGAGTCCGGGTCTGGCAAGAGCGAGCTGGCGTTGGAGCTGGTCACCCGCGGCCATCGCCTCGTTGCCGACGATGCGCCCGAATTCACCCAGATCGCGCCCGACGTGCTGGATGGTGCCTGCCCTGAACTGCTGCAGGACATGCTGGAGCTGCGCGGCCTCGGGGTGCTCAACATTCGCCAGATGTTCGGCGACACCGCGGTCAAGCGGAACAAGTACCTGCGCATGATCGTGCATCTGAGCAAGCCCTCGCTGGAAGCCAGCGCCACCGGCATGGAGCGCCTCACCGGCGATCTCGGCACACGACGCGTGCTGGATCTCGACGTCCCGATGATCACCATCCCGGTGATGGCAGGACGCAACCTCGCCGTGCTCACCGAAGCCGCCACCCGCATGCATATCCTGCGCAGCAAGGGCATCGACCCGGCCGCGGCCTTCATGGCCCGCCACAGCCATTTCCTGGAACGCTCGACGCAATGAACGCCAGCACCCCCACGATGCTGGTGGTCAGCGGCATGTCCGGCTCCGGCAAGTCGGGGGCGCTGCACACCTTGGAAGATCTGGGCTATTACTGCGTCGACAACTTGCCGGCCGACCTTCTGCCCGAATTCGTGCGTCGCCTCCAGGCCAGCGAGTCGTCCCCCGACAAAGTCGCCGTGGGCATCGACGCCCGCAATCTCGACAATCTGTCCGATGTCCCCGTGGCGCTGTCCCAGATCGGCGCGATGGGGGCCAATCCGCGGCTGCTGTTCCTGGAAGCGCGCGACGACGTGCTGCTGCGCCGCTACGCAGACACCCGAAGGCGTCACCCGCTCAGCCACCTCGGTCTGGTGCTGGCCGACGCGATTTCGCTGGATCGCCAGGCACTGCGCCCGCTGCGCCAGATCGCCGACATCCTGATCGACACCAGCGACCTCAACGTCCACCAGATGCGGCGGCGCGTGCTGGACGAGTTCGGCCTGTCCGGCACCGGCCTGTCCCTGCTTTTCCAGTCCTTCGCCTACCGCCATGGCGTGCCGGCTGATGCCGACTTCGTTTTCGATGCCCGGGTGCTTCCCAATCCCCACTGGGATGCCCAGCTGCGCCCGCTGTCGGGCCGCGACGCCGAAGTGCGTGCCTATCTGGATGCACAGCAGGAAGTCGCCCTCTATTTCACCCAAGTGCAGCAGTTCCTCGACACCTGGTTGACCAAATTGCGCTCCGAGACCCGCAGCTACGCCACCATCGCCTTCGGTTGCAGCGGCGGTCGGCATCGCTCGGTTTATCTTGCCGAACGCATGGCAGCGCACTGCCGCCAGCAGGGTTGGAACGAGGTAGCCACCCATCATCGCGAGCTGGACTGACCTCATAGCCGGCGCAGCGCTTCCAGCGCGTCATCCATGTCTGTTAAGTTTGTGGCATGTCCGTCGGCATCCTGCTCGTTACCCACGAAGGCCTTGGCAGCACCCTGCTGTCCGTGGCCACGCGCCTGTTGTCCCGGCTGCCGCTGGCCTGTGCCGCATTCGAGATCCCCTTCGATGGTGACCCAGACCTCCTGCTGCCCCAGGCCAGTGCCGCATTGCGCAAGGTCGATGGCGGCCATGGCGTGTTGGTGCTGACCGATCTGTACGGCGCCACCCCCAGCAACATCGCCGCGCGCCTTGCGCGGCTAGGCACGCCCGTCCGGCGCGTGTCGGCGTTGAACCTGCCGATGCTGCTGCGGGTCATGAATTACGCGGAACTGGATCTGGATGCCCTGCCGGCGGTCGCTGCCGCTGGTGCCCGCAATGGAGCGATCATCGATGATGCCTGAAACAACCCCACCACCCCCGCACGCGGGAGGCCGCACGTGATTCGTCGCGAACTCGTCATCTGCAACCGGCTCGGGCTGCACGCGCGCGCCACTGCCAAGCTGGTGCAATTGCTCTCGACATTCCGCAGCCAAGCCACGCTGGAAGCGCGTGGTCGCGAGGTGAACGCCAAGAGCATCATGGGCGTGATGCTGCTCGCTGCCGGCCCGGGTTCGGAAGTCGTGTTGCGCGTGGATGGCGAGGACGAGCAAGCCGCCGCCGATGCGGTCAGTGCGTTGTTCGAACGCCGCTTCGACGAGGACAGCTGATGCGTCAGCTCCTGTCCGGCACCGCCGCCTCGCGTGGCAGCGCGCTCGGACGGGCCCGCGTGCGCCTGCCGCACGCATTGGACATCGAGGAAGTCCGCATTGCGCCGGAGGACGTGGAAGCGGAGACAGCCCGTTTCCACGATGCCGTCACCGAAGTCCGTCATGAAATGCGGGAGCTGCGAGACCGCCTGCACGGCGCGCTGGCACAGGAAGTGGGTGAGTTCCTCGACCTGCACGCCCTGCTGCTGGACGACCCGGAGCTGCTTTCCGGGATCGAAACCCTCATCCGCAGCGGCCTGTATGCCGCGGACTATGCGCTGCGCCTGCAACGCAATCGCATCGCAGCGGTGTTCGAGGGCATGGACGATCCCTACCTGCGCAGCAGGATCGACGACATCGACCAGGTCATCGGCCGCCTGCACGCTTCCCTGCACAGTCATCGTGCAGAACTGCAAGGTGCCTCCGGCGAGATTCTGGTCACCGACAGCGTGGCACCGGCCGAACTGGCCCAATTGCAGGCACAGGGCGTGGTGGGCGTCATCACCGCCGGTGGCAGCCCCCTGTCCCACAGCGCAATCCTCGCCCGCAGCCTGCACCTGCCCCTGATCGTCGGTGCTCCGCAGGCGCTGATCAAGGCCAACGACGGCGACGTCCTGGTGATCGACGGCGCCACCGGCCAGATCGTTCTGGAGCCCGACGCCGCCGACCTGCAAGACCACCACGCCCGCGTGGCGCAGGCACGGCAAGAAAGACGCCAGCTCAATCGGCTGCGCCGCGAACCCACCCGCAGCCTGGATGGCGTGGACATCAAGCTGTGGGCCAACGCGGAAACCCGCGAGGACGTGATCGAAGCCCATGCCCTGGGCGCTGCCGGCGTCGGCCTGTATCGCACCGAATTTCTCTTTCTCGGCAGCTGCGAGCTGCCCGATGAAGCGTCCCAGTTCCGCGCCTATCGCGATGCCGTGCTGGCAATGACGGGGCGCACGGTCACCATCCGCACGTTGGACCTCGGTGCCGACAAGGCCGACAAGACGGGCCTGGCCCTGAAGGATGAGCCCAATCCGGCACTGGGCCTGCGCGGCGTGCGTCTGTCGCTGGCCCGGGAGGGGCTGCTGCACACGCAGATGCGCGCCATCGTACGGGCATCTGGCTACGGCCCGGTGCGCGTGCTGGTGCCGATGATCAGCAGCGGCGAGGAAATCGCCCTGGTTCGCCGCACCCTCGATGCCGTGCGGGCAGAACTGCAGGCCGAAGGACATGGCATGGCCGCGAGAATTCCGCTCGGGGCGATGATCGAGGTGCCATCCGCGGCGCTGTCGCTCTCCAGTTTCATCCGCGACTGCGACTTCCTGTCGATCGGCACCAACGACCTCGTGCAATACCTGCTGGCCGCCGACCGCACCAACGATGCACTCAATGCCCTCTACTCACCGCTGCACCCGGCCGTCTTGCGCGTGCTGCGCGATGTCGTCCGGATTGCCCAGCGCCACGCCGTTCCCGTCACCGTCTGCGGTGAAATCGCCGCAGACCCGGTATTCGTGCCGCTGTTGCTGTCGCTGGGCCTGACTGAGCTCAGCCTGCACCCCGCCACCCTGCTGGAAGTCCGTCGGGCCATACGCAGCAGCCACCTCGGGCAACTTCGCGGCGCCGCACCTGCCTTGTTGCGCGCTCGCAGCCGTACCGCCATCGAGCGTTGGCTGGACGCGCGGTCGATCGCGCCACCGTAAACGCACGGCGGCAATGCAACGCCCGCATGCTGGCCCCCTGCGTTGGCAAGCGCGATAATGCGCACATCATGAATATCTGATCGGGTGCCTGCGTGTCGCGACGCGCTGCGTGCCTCCCCACCAGCCGGAAGCCCACATGGCAGAAGCAACCCGCCACGACAAGCCTGCGCGCCAGCTTCGGTTGCTGTCCGATGCACTGGACAGCGGCCGCTTGGGCCCGGTGCGTCGCTTGGTCAACACCCTGTCGCCGGCGGAAATCGGCAACCTGCTGGAATCCCTGCCCCCCGCGAAACGCAGCGTGGTTTGGGGGTTGGTGGATGCGGAAGATGACGGTGAGGTGCTGTTGCACGTCGGTGACGAGGTGCGTGAAAGCCTGATCGCGGACATGGATCCCGACGAGCTGGTCGCCGCTGCCGCCGAACTCGACATCGACGACTTGGCCGACCTCGTGGAGGACCTGCCGGACACGGTGATCGACGAAATCCTGAAGTCGATGGATCGCGAAAATCGCGAGCGCCTCGAACAGGTCCTGTCCTACGCCGAGGACACCGCCGGCCGCCTGATGAACCCGGACGTGGTGACGGTACGGGCCGATACCACCATCGACGTCGTCTTGCGCTACCTGCGCCTGCGCGGCGAACTGCCCGACCACACCGACCATTTGTACGTGGTCAGCAAGCGCCACCAATACCTTGGGCGGATCGCGCTGCAGGCGCTGCTCACCCACGAGGCCGGCACCCCGATCAACCAACTGCTCGACGACGAACAGCCAGCCATCGACGTCGACGAAACCGCAGACGAAGTCGCCCGCAAATTCTCCGACCACGACTGGATTTCCGCGCCGGTGGTGGACGACAACAATATCCTGCTGGGCCGCATCACCATCGATGACGTGGTCGACATCATTCGCGACCAAGCCGAGCATCAAGTGATGTCGGCCGCTGGCCTCGACGAGGACGAAGACCTGTTCAGCCCGGTCTGGCGCGCCATGCGCCGGCGCCTGATCTGGCTGTCGATCAATCTCGCCACTGCCTTCCTCGCCGCCAGCGTGGTCGGCCAGTTCGAAGGCACCATCGACAAACTGGTGGCGCTGGCGGTACTGATGCCCATCGTGGCCGGCATGGGTGGCAATGCCGGCACCCAGGTATTGGCGCTGATGGTGCGCGGGCTGGCGCTGGGCCAGGTGGGTGCCTCCAACATCAAGCCACTGCTCTGGAAGGAAGCACGAGTCGCCCTGCTCAACGGCATCGTGCTGGGCACCATCCTCGGCCTGATCGTGCTGCTTTGGTTTCACAGCCTCGGGCTGTCGCTGGTGATCGCGATCGCGCTGACCTGCAATCTGGTACTCGCGGCGCTGGCCGGCGTGCTGGTGCCCGTCACGCTCAAGCGCGCCGGCTATGATCCGGCACTGGCCAGCAGCATCTTCCTGACGACGGTCACCGACGTGATGGGGTTTTTCACCTTCCTCGGCTTGGCCACGCTGGTATTGCTGCGGTGACGTGATCGCCTCTCGCCGATTCCCCGCGGGATCGGCAGAGGCAGATCTTCCCGTCAACCCAGCAGCATCTCCAGCGCCGCCATCCGCACCGCCACGCCGTTGCCAACTTGATTCAGCACCCGCGACTGCGGGCCGTCGGCGACGGCGTCGGTGATTTCCACCCCACGGTTCATCGGCCCCGGGTGCATCACGATCGCGTCCGGCGCTGCGCGACGCAGGCGCGCTTCGGTCAAGCCGTAGTCGCGGTGGTAGTCCTCCAGCGATTCAACCAGGCCTTCTGCCATGCGCTCGCGCTGCAGACGCAACATCATCAGCGCATCCACGCCCTCGAGTGCGGCGTCAAAATCCTGACTGACCACGCAGCCGTGCAAGGTGTCGTCCTCAGGCAGCAGTGACTGCGGCCCACACACCCGGATCTCGCCGCAGCCCAGCGCGCGCAGCGCATGCAGATCACTGCGGGCAACGCGCGAATGCTTCACGTCACCGACGATCACCACCTTCATGCGCGAGAAATCCTCGCCCTTGGCTTGCCGCAACGTCAGCATGTCCAACAGCCCCTGGGTGGGGTGGTGGCTGCGGCCGTCGCCAGCATTGAGCAACGCCACGCCAGGTTTGGCAGCGGCCGCCAGCGCCGCAACCGCACCATCGCCCTTGTGCCGCACCACGAAGCCGCGCACCCCCATTGCCTCGATGTTGCGGAAGGTATCGAGATCGGTTTCCCCCTTCGTCACCGACGAGGTGGAAGCATCGAAATTGAGGATATGGGCGCCCAGCCGCTGGGCCGCCAACTGGAAACTGAGCCGTGTTCGCGTCGAAGGCTCAAAGAACAGCGTGCACACGGCCACTCCCGCCAGCGCTTGAGGTGCCTGCCCGCCACTGGCGAAGGCCTGCGCACGTCGCAGGAGGGAATCCATCTGGGCAGCGCTCAACCGCTGCAGATCCAACAAGTGGGAAAGGCGGTCCGGGGCTTGCGAAGTCATGGGGTCTGGGATCAATGGAAAGTGAATCAGGGGAGGGCCGCGGCATCGCGCGGAGAAGCCAGCCAACGCTCAACGATGACTGCCGCCGCCAACGCGTCCAACACCTCGGCGTCACGCCGCTTGCGGGTCCCTGCGGCACGTGCGGCGGCGAACCTGCGCGCGGCCTCCTGGGAACTGTTGCGTTCGTCGATCATCGCCACCGGCAGCCCGCTGCGCTTGCGCAGCGTCTCTGCGAATGCACGCGCAGCCTTGCGAATCGGCTGATCACCGCCGTCCAAGGTCATGGGGTCACCCACCACCAGTCCGTCAGGACGCCATTCGCGCAGGAGTTTTTCGAAATGCGGCCAATCCGGGCCGGCGGCATGGACATCGATGACGGCGATCGCCGTGGCGTTGCCGGTCAGCGCATTGCCCACCGCCACCCCGATCCGGCGCGCGCCCACGTCGAAGCCCAGCACCGTCCCTGCAGCGAAGTCAACGGCAGCGGCATCACTCATGCGTGGCCACTGTGGCTGGCGAGGTTGAGCAGGTCGATGCCGATGCTGCCGGCGGCGGCTTGCCAGCGCTGCGCCATCGGAAGGTCGAACAGGACGTCGTGCCGATTGGGCACCAGCAGCCAGCTGTCGTCGATCAGCTCCTGCTCGAGCTGGCCCTCGCCCCAGCCGGCGCAGCCCAGCGCCACCAGCGCGCGAACCGGGCCTTCGCCGCGCGCCATCGCCTCCAGCACATCGCGCGAGGTGGTCAGGTACAACCCGTCGCCGACCACGAGACTGGAGTCCCAGGCGCGATCCCCCCCATGCAGAACGAAGCCCCGCTCCGGGTGCACCGGGCCACCGGCCAGCACGATTTGCGCCTGCAGTGTCGCATCGCTGCAGGGCACCCCCATCTGCTGCAGCACTTCCCCGACGGTGTAATCGGACGGGCGGTTGACCATCACGCCCATCGCGCCCTCGCCATCGTGCTGGCAGATCAGGGTGACGCTGCGTTCAAAATTGGGGTCATGCAGAGACGGCAAGGCAATCAACAGGTGATTGCCGAAATGTTGAGCGTCCGCGTCCATGCCGCATATTCTAGCGTGGACCAGACCGTTGGGCCGTTCCGAACAGCGCGCCTCAGCGCGCCTCGGCGATTTCCACCCCATCCAGCCCCTGGGCCAGCGTCCTGGCATCCCCCCCCTGCGCCAACTTGATGCGCAAACGCACCTCGTTGGCCGAGTCGGCGTAGCGCAGGGCATCCTCGTAGCTGATCTCACCAGCCTGATAGAGCTCGAACAGGCTCTGGTCGAAGGTCTTCATGCCCAGCTGCACGGACTCCTTCATGATCTCTTTCAGCTTGTGGATCTCGCCATCGCGGATGTAGTCCTGCACCAGCGGGGTGCCCAGCAGGATCTCCATCGCCACCCGTCGCGACTTGCCGTCGGGGGTCGGGATCAGCTGTTGCGCGACCACGCCCTTGAGGTTGAGCGACAGATCCATCAGCAGCTGGTTGCGGCGATCTTCCGGGAAGAAGTTGATGATGCGGTCCATCGCCTGGTTGGCGTTGTTGGCGTGCAGGGTGCACAGCACCAGGTGGCCGGTTTCGGCAAAGGCGATGGCGTGGTCCATGCCCTCGCGGGTGCGCACCTCGCCGATCATGATCACGTCCGGCGCTTGACGCAGGGTGTTTTTCAGCGCGTTCTCCCAGCTGTCGGTGTCGATGCCGACCTCGCGCTGGGTGATGATGCAACCTTCGTGCTTGTGCACGAATTCGATCGGGTCCTCGATCGTGATGATGTGCCCGGTGGAATTGGCATTGCGATAGCCGATCATCGACGCCAGCGACGTGGACTTACCGGTACCGGTGGCACCCACGAAAATGATGATGCCGCGCTTGGTCATTGCCAGCGACTTGATGATCGGCGGCAGATTGAGCTCTTCCACCGACGGGATGCGGGTCTCGATGCGACGCAGCACCATGCCGACCTGGTTGCGCTGATAGAAGCACGATACACGGAACCGCCCCACGCCGGACACGCCGATGGCGAAGTTGCACTCGTGGGTTTTTTCGAACTCTTCGCGCTGCTGCGGTGTCATCACGTTCAGCACCAGATCGCGCGACTGCTGCGGCGTCAGCGGGTTCTGGGTGATCGGGCTGAGCTTGCCGTTGACCTTCATCGACGGCGGCATGCCGGCGGTGATGAACAAGTCGGACGCCTTCTGGTGCGCCATCAGCTTGAGGAACGAGGTGAAATCGATGCTGCTCATGGCGTGACTCCGGAATTATTCGAACAGTCGCTTGTCCTTGGCATACTCGCGTGCCTGATGGCGCGTGACCATGCCGCGTTTGACCAGCTCCTGCAGGTGCTGGTCCAGGGTCTGCATGCCGGCGCCTTGGCCGGTCTGGATCGACGAATACATCTGCGCGACCTTGTCCTCGCGGATCAGGTTGCGGATGGCCGGGGTGCCGACCATGATTTCCCAAGCCGCGGTGCGGCCGCCACCAACCTTCTTCAGCAGCGCCTGCGCGATCACCGCGCGCAGCGATTCCGACAGCATCGAGCGCACCATCGGCTTCTCGCCGGCAGGAAACACGTCGATGATACGGTCGATGGTCTTGGCCGCCGAGCTGGTGTGCAGGGTGGCGAACACCAAGTGACCGGTTTCCGCCGCGGTCAGCGCCAGGCGAATGGTTTCAAGGTCACGCAATTCGCCGACCAGGATGATGTCCGGGTCTTCACGCAGGGCGCTGCGCAGCGCTTCGTTGAAGCCGTGGGTGTCGCGGTGCACTTCGCGCTGGTTGATCAGGCACTTCTGCGAGGTGTGCACGAATTCGATCGGATCCTCGACCGAGAGGATGTGGCCGTATTCGTTCTTGTTGATGTGGTCGATCATCGCCGCCAGCGTGGTCGACTTGCCGGAACCGGTGGGGCCGGTGACGAGGATCAGGCCCTGCGGCTGCTCGATCAGTTCCTTGAAGATGCGCGGACAGCCGAGGTCTTCCAGCGTCAGTACTTCCGAAGGAATGGTGCGGAACACCGCGCCGGCGCCGCGGTTCTGGTTGAACGCGTTGACACGGAAGCGGGCAAGACTGGGAATCTCGAAGCTGAAGTCCACTTCAAGGAATTCTTCAAAATCGCGGCGCTGCTTGTCCGACATGATGTCGTACACCAGCGCGTGCACCTGCTTGTGGTCCAGTGCCGGGATGTTGATGCGGCGCACGTCGCCATCCACGCGGATCATCGGCGGCAGCCCTGCCGACAGGTGCAAATCCGATGCTTTGTTTTTGACCGAAAATGCCAATAGTTCGGCGATATCCATGCGTGTCCCCGCCCGTGCGTTGATGAATTGTCCTGCGCCCTGCCCGTGACTGGCATTGGCCGCACCCCGCAGGCAGTATGAGCGCCTTGCATGCCAGCGTTCAACCACCGTGCCGCAAACCGCCCGTTACAACTCCCCCGCCGAGGCTTTGCACGCCACATTGTCCTCTCTGGACAACGCAAGGTCGCGCACAAGCAGGCCAACGCCACGCCTGCTGGCCGTATCCAAGACCCGGGACGCCCTCGAAATCGCCGCCATGGCTGCCGCAGGCCAGCGGGCATTCGGCGAAAATTACGTGCAGGAAGCCTTGCCCAAGATCGAAGCCCTCCATGCCCAATCCTTGGAATGGCATCTGATTGGCCACCTGCAATCCAACAAAGCCGACCTGGCCGCACGCGCCTTCGCCTGGGTTCAGACCATCGATCGCGCAAAACTGGTGCCGTTGCTGGCACGCTTCCGCCCTGCCGATCTGCCGCCGCTGAACGTGCTGATCCAAGTGAACATCGATGATGAAGTCAGCAAACAAGGCTGCCGTCCGGAGGACGTCGAAACACTGGCGGCCGCCATCGCCGCACAGCCACGCCTGCGCCTGCGCGGGCTGATGGCCATTCCTGCGCCTGCGCCCGACATGCAACAGCGTCGAAACGCCTTTCGTGCCATGTCGACGCTGTTTGATGGCTTGGCCAAAGCACACCCCGAAATCGACACACTCTCAATGGGCATGAGCGAGGACTATCGCGAGGCCATCGAAGAAGGTGCGAACATGGTCCGCATCGGCAGCGCCCTGTTCGGGCCGCGCCCGCAACGACAAGGAACCTGAGCATGGCCCATCCCATTGCCTTCATCGGCGGCGGCAACATGGCACGCAGCCTGATTGGCGGATTGCTGGCGCAAGGACGAGACCCGGCCACGATCCACGTGGCCGAGCCCGTCCCGCCCCTGCGCGAGGCTTTGCGCAGTGACTTTGATGTCTCGGTGTTTGAACAGGCCGGGCAGGCGATCCAAGGCACGGCCACTTGGGTGTTCGCCGTGAAGCCGCAGGTCATGCGCCCCGTCTGCGAAAGCCTTGCGGACGCCGCACGCGCAGCGCGGCCACTGGCGATTTCCATCGCCGCCGGGATCACCACCACGCAGCTGGATAAATGGCTGGGGGGCGGCTGCAGGGTCATCCGCACAATGCCCAATACCCCCGCATTGCTGGGTGCAGGCATCACCGGCCTGTACGCCGCTGGCACGATCCATGCGGACGAACGCGCCTTGGCCGAGTCGCTTCTGGCCGCTGCCGGGAAAACCGTCTGGGTTGCCGATGAAGCGCAGATGGATGCAGTCACCGCCCTGTCAGGCAGTGGCCCGGCTTACCTCTTTCTGCTGGCCGAGGCGATGACCAATGCCGGCATCCGCGAGGGCCTGCCGGCGAATGACGCCTACACGCTGGCGCTGCAGACCCTGCTGGGGGCAGCGCGCATGCTGACAGAATCCGGCGTCGAAGCCGCCGAACTGCGCCGGCGCGTCACCTCACCCAATGGCACCACCCAAGCGGCGATCGAAGCATTCGAGGCGGGTGGCTTCCGGGAGCTCGTCAACGTTGCCATCCACGCGGCACGCGTGCGCGGCGCCGAACTCTCTGCCGCCAACGACTGAGGCCTGCACGGCAGGCGTCAGGGATACAGCATTCGCTGCGTCCAACGGCCGTCAGCATCGCGTTCGTGCAGCTGGCGCTCGTGCAGGCGGAAATTGGCGGCATACCAAAACTCCACGACACGCGGCCGCAGCCGGAATCCGCTCCATCGCGGAGGCCGCGGCACTTCCCTGCCCTCGAACTCGGCTTCAAACCGGGCCAACCTCGCCTCGAAGGTTTCCCGCGCATCCAAAGACTCTGATTGCCTTGAGGCCCAAGCCCCAATCTGACTGCCGCGCGGGCGACTGGCGAAATAATCGTCGGCCTCGGCAGCAGAGACGACCTCGACCTCCCCTTCGATCCGCACCTGCACGCCGCCGCGCACCTTCGGCCAATGGAACAGCAGCGCGGCCTGCGGGTTGCCTTGCAGTTCGCGCCCTTTGCGGCCGTCGAGATGGGTGTAGAACACAAAACCGTTGGCGTCATGCGCCTTGAGCAGGACGATGCGTGCGGAAGGCCGGCCTTCGGCATCGACCGTCGCCACCGTCATCGCGGTGCGGTCAGGTTCGCCAGCGGCTTGCGCTTCCGCGAACAATGCCTCGAAGGTGTTCAGAATGTCGGTGGGCAACATGGTCATATCCCTATTGTCGCGCGAGCGAGGCAGAAGCGCATCCGACTGTTAGCATGCTGCAATGCAAAACTCCCCTCATATCGTCTTGGTCGGCCCGATGGGCAGCGGCAAAAGCACGCTGGGTCGGGCACTGGCCGCGCTGCTGGGACGAAGCTTCGTGGACCTGGATGCCCGTATCGAACAAGCCGCAGGCTGCGACATTCGGGCGATTTTCGCTGCCGAGGGTGAAGCGGGCTTCCGTGAACACGAGGCGCGTGCCTTGGTCGCGGCCTTGGCAGAAGCGCCTGCCGTGATCGCCAGTGGCGGCGGCGCCGTACTGCGCGAAGACAACCGCGCAGCAATGCGTGAATCCGCCATCGTGGTCTATCTGCAGGTTGACGCCGCGCTGCAGCTGCAGCGCCTGTCCGGTGACAACACCCGCCCGCTGCTGCAAACCGACGACCCGGCGCAGACCTTGGCGCGTCTCCAGGCGCAGCGCGAACCTCTGTATCGCGCTTGCGCACACCTGATTTTTGATACCAGCAGTCTGACAGCGGAGGCCGCCCCGGCAGCGCTGGCGCATCGGCTGCATGCACTCCAAGACTCTCCGGCATGAACACGACGACACGAACCGTTGCCGTCGGCGGCACCGCGCCCTACGCCATTCACATCGGCCCGGGCCTGCTTGGCGACGGCGCCCGCTTGGCACACACCCTGCGCGGCCGTCACGCCTTGCTGGTCAGCGACGCCAATGTCGCGCCGCTGTATGCCGACGGGGTCACCGCCGCCCTGCTCGCTGCACGACCGGATCTGCGGGTTGCCCATCATGTCATCGCCGCCGGCGAAGCACACAAGACGCTTGCCAACTTCGGCAGCGTGATCGATGCACTTGCCGCACACGGCGCCACCCGTGACGCCTGCGTACTCGCACTCGGCGGCGGCGTCGTGGGCGATCTGGCCGGCTTCGCCGCTGCCTGCTGGATGCGCGGGATCGACTGCGTGCAGCTTCCCACCACGCTGCTGGCCATGGTGGACTCCTCGGTCGGCGGCAAAACCGCGGTGGACATCCCCCAGGGCAAGAACCTGGTCGGCGCATTCCATCCACCGCGCGCCGTGATCGCCGATACCGCCGCGCTGCGCAGCCTGCCTCCACGCGAACTGCGCGCCGGGTTGGCGGAAGTCATCAAGTATGGTGCGATCGTCGATGCCGATTTTCTGCGCTGGCTGGACGCCCACTGCCCGGCATTGCTGGCAGGCGACGATACCGCACTGGCGACCGCCATCGCCCGCAGCTGCGCGCACAAAGCTGCGATCACCGAGCGTGACCCGCTGGAGCATGGCGAACGCGCCCTGCTCAACTTCGGCCACACCTTCGGCCATGCCATCGAAGCCGAGCAGGGCTATGGTGACGGCCTCAACCACGGCGAAGCCGTGGCGGTGGGAATGGTGCTGGCGGCACGGCTCTCCGCCGCGCTGGGCATGGCGTCGCAGCACGATGCCGATGCTTTGCAGGCGCTGCTGGCACGCTTCGGCTTGCCCACGCAGGTTCCCGCCGGCCTGTCACCCGCCGCGCTGCTGGCCAGGATGTACCTGGACAAAAAAGCGCAGGCCAGCGGGTTGCGCTTCGTGCTTTGGGATGGCCCCGGCGTCGCCCGGGTGGTGGCCGACGTGCCCCACGAAACGGTACTGGCCGTGTTGGGCTGACGCACGGCATCCATTCCCTCGGCGCCACAGCGAGGCAGCCGCCCGCATCCGGCTACAATTGCGGAATGCGCCTCTTGCTGCAGCAACGCCCCAACGGCCACGAAGCACCGCGCTTCGTCCAACTCCAGCTCCAGCCAGATCTGCTGGGCGGCTGGGAGTTTCTGCGCGAAAGCGGCCAGACGGGTGGCCGCAGTACGCTGCGCAAGTCCCTGTATCCCGATCAGGCCAGTGCGCTGGCCGCGCTGGAAAAAGAACGCGACGCGCAGCTGAAGAAAGGTTTTCAGCTGATGTTCGCGCAAGGCATCGATGCCCCCCGATGAACCGCCTGCGCCTTTGCACCCACGCCGGATCCGGAAACGCTCGAATTCCGCCACCTTCGAAAGACGCCGGGTGCCCGCCTTCGCGGGCATGACGCGCGCCACTGGAGCCCCCCATGTCCACACCTCAGACCAACGACCCCGCCCGCAACGGCAGATTTCTGCGCGCGCTGCGCCGTGAATCCGTGGATGCCACGCCCGTTTGGCTGATGCGCCAGGCCGGCCGCTACCTGCCGGAATACCGCGCCACCCGAGCCGCCGCCGGCAGCTTCCTGAAGATGGCGCAGACGCCGGAGCTTGCCTGCGAGGTCACCTTGCAACCGCTGCGCCGGTTTGATCTTGATGCAGCCATCCTGTTTTCAGACATCCTCACCGTACCGGATGCCATGGGCCTGGGTCTGTATTTTGTCGATGGCGAAGGCCCGAAATTTCAGCACCCGGTGCGCAGCGTGGCCGACATCGGCAAACTCGCGGTGCCGGACATGGGCAGCAGCCTGCGCTATGTCATGGACGCCGTCCGACTGATCCGGCGTGAGCTGGACCCGAAAATCCCGTTGATCGGGTTCTCCGGCAGCCCGTGGACCCTGGCCTGCTACATGGTCGAAGGCGGCGGCAGCGACAACTACGGCAAGGTCAAGGCCTTGGCATTGAACGAACCTGCAGCGATGCACAAGCTGCTCGGTATCGTCACCGAAGCGGTGATCGCCTACCTGTCGGCGCAGCGCGACGCCGGCGCACAGGCCCTGCAAGTGTTCGACACCTGGGGCGGCACCTTGTCGCCTGCCATGTACCGCGAATTTTCGTTGCCGTATCTGGCCCGCATCGCAGCGGCCTTCAAGGGCGGTGCGGTACCGCTGATCCTGTTCGGCAAGGGCAATGCGCCGCATCTGGATGCATTGTTCGACAGCGGCGCCGACGCCATCGGCGTGGACTGGACCGTGACAATGGAAGACGCGGCCCGCCGCAACGGCGGCCGCGTTGCCCTGCAGGGCAACCTCGACCCGGCGATGCTGTACGGCTCACCCGACGCAGTGCGGGCGCAGGTACGCAACGTGCTTGACAGCTACCGGGATGGCAACGGTGGCAGCCGTGACGGCCACGTCTTCAACCTTGGCCATGGCATGTCACCTGACATGAACCCCGACCACGTGGCTGCACTGGTGGACGAAGTCCACCGTTACAGCGCACGCTGAAGCGCACCGGGCGTGCCCGCGCAAGCCGGGCGCGCTCAGTCGGCCATCGCGCCACGCTTGCGGACGATCAGCATCGCGATCTCCAGTGCCTGCTCGTAATTCAGGCGCGGGTCCACGGTGCTTCGGTAGTCGCGCTGCAGATCGACTTCGGTCAGCTGCCGCGCACCACCCAGGCACTCGGTGACGTTTTCACCGGTCAGTTCCAGATGCACGCCGCCCAAGCGCGTTCCCGCGGCATCATGCAGGTCGAACGCCTGTTCGATCTCCCGGTGGATGTTGCGGAAGTGGCGCGTCTTGAAACCGTTGCTGGTGGACTCGGTATTGCCGTGCATCGGGTCGCAGATCCAGAGCACCCGCCGCCCCTCGCGCTTCACCGCGTCCAGCAGTGCAGGCAGCTTTTCGGCAATTTGGCCGGCACCCATGCGATGGATCAGACCCAAACGTCCGGGCTCGTTGTCAGGATTCAGCGCGTCACAGACGCGCAGCAGGGCATCAGGCGTCACCGAAGGTCCCACCTTGACTGCGATGGGGTTCTCGATGCCCCGGAAATACTCGACGTGTGCGCCATCCAGCGCCGCGGTGCGCATCCCGATCCAGGGGAAATGCGTGCTGAGGTTGAACCAGCCATCGGCGCGCGGCACCTGCCGGGTCTGCGCCTCTTCGTAAGGAAGCAGCAACGCCTCATGCGATGTGTAGAAATCCACGCGACTCAGGCTCTGCATCTTGCGGCCCACCAGGATTTCCGTGAACCGCACCGCATCCCCGATGTTGGCCACCATGCGCTGGTACTCGGCGGCATGCGGTGATTGATTTACCCAGCCCAGGCCCCAGAACTCCGGGTGATGCAAATCCGCAAACCCGCCGTCGATCAGCGAACGCACGAAGTTCATGGTCATCGCCGACCGCGCATGCGCCTTGATCATCCGGCGCGGGTCCGGGACACGCGCTTCTGCGGTGAAATCCGGGCTGTTGACGATGTCGCCACGGTAACTGGGCAGCGTCACCCCGTCGCGCGTCTCGGTATCCGCGGAACGCGGCTTGGCGTACTGCCCCGCGAAACGTCCCACGCGCACCACCGGGATCTTCATCCCGTGCACCATGACAAGGCTCATCTGCAGCAACACCTTCAACCGATTGGTGATGGTGTCGGAACTGCATTCGGCAAACGTTTCCGCACAATCGCCGCCCTGCAGCAGGAAGCGCTTGCCCTCCTGGGCCTCGGCCAACTGCTGCTTGAGCGTGAGGATCTCGCGCGAGGTCACCAACGGTGGCAAGGCACGCAATTCGGCCTGAGTTGATGCCAACGCCGCTGCATCCGGATAGGTGGGCATCTGCAGCGCCGGCTTGCCACGCCAACTTTCGGGTGCCCATGCGTTATCGGTGGCAATCATCGGAGCTTGAGGCAATGCAGCAGCGGCAGCAGTCATGTTCGGAATTTGGAGGTCTGTTGCGTTGCATCATCCCGCCAGAATTCCCCGCCCGCAACCGTTACCTTCGGAACATATGCGCATGCCGGCGTTTGAATCCCGCATACACCGCCCCCAGGCCCAACCCCAGGAACCACAAGAAGGCCCACATGGGCATGCTCAGCCCCAGGAACTGCCAATCGATACTGCTGCAATCCCCCGTGGCCTGCAGCACCCGACGGGCTGCGCCCAGCCAAGAATGCTGTTCAACGATGAAATTCAACCCAGGCCCGCAGCTGGGCAGTTCGGGCGGGTACAGCTGTACCCAGCTGTGACGGCCCGCATACCCCATGCCCGCAACCGATGCCAAAAACGCCAAACCACCCCAAACCTTGCGCCCACCCGGCCCACGCGGGGCATGTATGGCACCCAGCAGGAACACCAGCCCCAAAACTGCAAAGCAAATGCGCTGAAAAATGCAGAAGGGACAGGGTTGGATGCCCAACTGGAACTGCACGAACAAGGCATAGCCAAGCAAGGTGGCACAGCAAGTGAAACCCAACAAGAACTGACTGCGAAACGACCAGCGGAACGGATTCATGCCTGTGCCTTTGTGGACTCTTCCCGATTATCGCGCAGTCATCCGCAAAACGAAAAACCCCGGGTTGCCCCGGGGTCTTTGTTGTTTCGATCCAGACAGGCTTATTCGGCGGCCTGTGGACGATCCACCAGCTCCACGTAGGCCATCGGCGCGTTGTCGCCGGCGCGGAAACCGCACTTGAGGATACGCAGGTAACCACCCGGACGCTGCGCATAGCGCGCGCCAAGCACGGTGAACAGGGTACCCACCGCTTCCTTGTCGCGCAGGCGCGAGAAGGCAAGGCGACGATTGGCAACGCTGTCGGTCTTGGCCAGCGTGATCAGCGGCTCGGCGACGCGACGCAGTTCCTTGGCCTTCGGCAGGGTGGTGCGGATGAGTTCATTCTTGATGAGCGAAGCCGCCATGTTCGAGAACATCGCACTGCGGTGGGCGCTGGTGCGGTTGAACTTGCGGCCGGATTTCTGGTGACGCATGACTTGGATTCCTTGAAGTGAAAATTGTTGCTGCTGTAAATCGCTGTCGCCTTCCAGGCGTTGTTGCTGCGGACTGCGGTTGGCCCTGACTGACCCATTCCCTGGATCAGATCACCGCGAGGTTTGTCTTCGTCGGTGGTATTGCTTGTCGCATCTTCGGGCTGACGTCGCGGTTGTCACCGCGACGTCCCCGACCCACGCCCATGAACGCGGGATTCAAACCGCTCAAACTGCCAACGAGGCAGTTCGAACAGCGCGCCGCCTCACCCCATCATGCCGTGGGAGGCAACGCCGGCCGGCGGCCAGTTTTCCAGCTTCATGCCCAGCGAGAGACCGCGCTGCGCCAGCACTTCCTTGATCTCGGTGAGTGACTTCTTGCCAAGATTCGGGGTCTTGAGCAGCTCCACTTCGGTCTTCTGGATCAGATCACCGATGTAGTAGATGCTTTCGGCCTTGAGGCAGTTGGCAGAACGCACGGTCAGCTCGAGATCATCGATCGGACGCAGCAACAGCGGATCCACACCGGTCGGTTGCGGCTTGGCGCCGCCGCGTTCGCGGTGGGTGAAATCACCGAAGACCGACAGCTGATCGCTGAGGATGTCTGCAGCGGTCCGCACGGCTTCCTCGGCATCGATCGTGCCATTGGTTTCGATATCCAGCACCAGCTTGTCGAGGTCGGTGCGCTGCTCGACGCGGGCAGCTTCCACCGCATACGCAACGCGGCGCACGGGCGAGAACGAAGCGTCCAGCATCAGCCGGCCGATGGTCCGGGACTCTTCGTCCGGACGACGACGGGCAGCAGCCGGCTGATAGCCGAAACCGCGACTGATGGTCAGGCGCATGTTCAGCGCCACGTCCTTGGTGAGATTGGCGATCACGTGGTCGGGGTTGAGCACCTCGACGTTGTGACTGGTCTTGATGTCACCGGCGGTGACGATGCCGGGGCCTTGCTTCTTCAGCTCGAGGGTGTCCGAGTCGCCGCTGTGCATGCGAATGGCGACATCCTTGAGGTTCAACAGGACTTCGAGCACGTCTTCCTGAAGGCCTTCAACCGTGGTGTATTCGTGCAGCACGCCGTCGATTTCGACTTCGGTGATCGCGAAGCCCGGGATCGAGGACAGCAGCACGCGGCGCAGCGCATTGCCGAGGGTATGGCCGTAGCCGCGTTCCAGCGGTTCGATCACGACCTTGGCGCGGTTGTCGGTGATGCGCTCGATCTGCGGTCCGCGCGGACGCAGCACTTGGGTGGCGGTAACCGTCATTCGTGGAATCTCCTGCAGGCCTGCGCACTGGGCGCAGGCCGATGGCAATGGCTTACTTCGAGTACAGCTCGACGATCAGCGCTTCGTTGATGTCGCTCGGCAGGTCCGCGCGGTCCGGCACGGCCTTGAACACGCCGGCGAACTTGTTCGAATCAACCTCGACCCAAGACGGCGAGAGATTCATCTGCTCGGAAACCGTCAGGGACTCCTTGACGCGCAGCTGACGCGCAGCCTTCTCGGACAGGGCGATGGCGTCACCGGCCTTCACCGCGTAAGACGGCAAATTGACCGACTTGCCGTTGACGGTCACGCCGCGATGGCTGACCAGCTGGCGCGCGGCAGGACGGGTAACGGCAAAACCCATGCGATAGACAACATTGTCCAGACGGGTCTCCAGCAGTTGCAGGAGGTTTTCGCCCGTGTTGCCCTTCTTGGTTGCGGCCTTCTTGTAGTAGTTGCGGAACTGACGCTCCAGCAGGCCATAGATACGCTTGACCTTCTGCTTCTCACGCAGCTGGGTGGCGTAATCGGACAGCTTGCCCTTGCGCGCATTGGCGCCATGCTGGCCGGGCTTCTGCTCCAGCTTGCACTTTGAATCCAAAGCACGGGCCGGGGACTTCAGCGACAGGTCGGCGCCTTCACGACGCGCGAGTTTGCAGGTGGGACCGATATAACGAGCCATTTCTTATCGCCCCCTTAGACGCGACGCTTCTTCGGCGGACGGCACCCGTTGTGCGGGATCGGCGTCACGTCGATGATGTTGAGGATCTTGTACCCGACGTTGTTCAGCGAACGAACGGCGGACTCGCGGCCCGGACCCGGGCCCTTGATGCGCACTTCCAGCGCCTTCACGCCGTAGTCGAGCGCAGCCTTGCCTGCCTTTTCGGCGGCAACCTGGGCAGCGAACGGGGTGGACTTGCGCGAACCGCGGAAACCCGCGCCGCCCGAAGTCGCCCAGCTCAGGGCATTGCCCTGACGGTCGGTAATGGTGATGATGGTGTTGTTGAAAGAAGCGTGGACGTGGGCGATGCCGTCGGTGACAACGCGCTTGATCTTCTTCTTGGTCTTGGTTGCAGCAGGCTTGGCCATGATGTCTGTTCCTTACTTCTTGATGGCCTTGCGCGGGCCCTTGCGGGTACGCGCATTGGTGCGGGTACGCTGGCCGCGCAGCGGCAAGCCACGACGATGACGCAGGCCGCGGTAGCAGCCCAGGTCCATCAAGCGCTTGATGGCCATGCCGATTTCGCGACGCAGGTCGCCTTCAACCACGAATTTGCCGACTTCGGCGCGCAGGCGCTCGATTTCCGGCTCGGACAGGTCACGAATCTTGGTCGACGAATTGACGCCGGCCGATTCGCAAACCTTCTTGGAACGGGTACGGCCAATGCCGTAGATGCTTTGCAACCCAACCCAGACGTGCTTCTGGGCAGGCAGATTGACGCCTGCAATACGCGCCATAAGGCGATCTCCGATAAACGAAATGACGCCGAACCGAGCGGTTCGACGTGGGAAACGTGGAATTGTAACCCAATCCCGACTTGTGAGGAAGTCAAGGCCATACTGCGCCCAGACCCGGCATGGGGAGTGTGCCCATGCTCCGGCGACGGCCTCGGACTGGCAGCGCAAGCCCCTGCGGGGATTGCCTGCCCGCGCACTACTCTGGTGCGCGGATCGGCCCGAAGCCACCCACGCGCGGGATCGTCGCGCGGGTCGCCCAGTTGCTGGTTCGTGCCTTCGTCGAACCAGCGGTTGAAACCATGCCGCCAAGTGCGGCAGGGAACAGCGCCGCCAATCAGCGGGCGCCGCGCCCCTTGAGATTTGCCTTCTTCAACAGGCTCTCGTACTGATGAGACATCAAATGCGCCTGGATCTGGGCAATGAAGTCCATCACCACCACCACCACGATCAAGAGCGACGTACCGCCGAAGTAGAACGATGCCCCGAGATCGGTCCGGAGGAATTCCGGCAACAGACAGACCAGAACCAAGTACAGCGAACCCGCTGCCGTCAAGCGCGTCAACACGCCATCGATGTATTCACCCGTTGCCCTGCCGGGGCGGATGCCCGGGATCAGTGCACCAGACTTCTTGAGGTTGTCTGCGGTTTCCTGCGAGTTGAACACCAGCGCCGTGTAGAAGAACGCGAAACCGATGATCATTGCCGCGTACATCACCAAGTACAGCGGCTCGCCCGGCGAAAGCATCTGGCTCACCTTCTGCAGCCACACCGTACCGGGACTGCCCGATTGGCCAAACCAGGTCGAAGCGGTGGCCGGGAACATGATGATCGACGATGCAAAGATCGGCGGAATCACACCCGACATGTTCAGCTTGAGCGGCAAGAATGAGCTCTGATTCTGATAACCGCCGCGCGCACCCTGGCGTCTGGCGTAGTTGACCGTAATTCGACGCTGCCCACTTTCCATGAACACCACGAACCATGTCACCGCCAGAACGATTGCCAGGATCACGAACACAGTGATCCACTGCATGTCGCCGCTGTTGGCCTGCTGCAAAGTATTGAGCACGGCGCCCGGAAGCCCCGCCACGATACCGGCAAAAATGATCAGCGACACGCCGTTGCCGATACCCCGCTCCGTGACTTGTTCACCCAGCCACATCAGGAACACCGTGCCGGCGGTCAGCGACACCATTGCCGTGAACACAAAACCCGGCCCCGGATTGTAGACAACCGGAACACCACTGGCGGCGCCCTGTCCCTGCAGCGCAATCGCGATGCCCGCGGACTGGAAAATCGCCAAAAACACCGAACCGATGCGCGAGTACTGGGTGATCTTGCGACGTCCGGACTCACCCTCCTTCTGCATCGCCTTCAGGCTGGGCAACACCTGCACCATCAGCTGCATGACGATGGACGCCGAAATGTACGGCATCACGTTCAGCGCAAAGATGCTGAAACGCGAAAGCGCACCACCGGAGAACATGTTGAACATGTCCACGATGGTGCCCTTCTGGCCTTCCATCAACTGCAGCATCGCCTGCGGGTTGACGCCGGGCACCGGAATGTAACTCCCGATGCGGTAGACGATCAGCGCCCCAATCACGAACAACAGGCGCGAGCGAAGTTCGGTGAACTTGCCCGCCCCCATCAGACCTGCCAGTGCGCCTGGAGTGGCCGACATGCGTCAGTTACTCCGCCAGACTGCCGCCGGCGGCGAGAATCGCAGCCTTGGCGCCGGCGGTGGCCGCGATGCCCTTGAGCACGTATGCCTTGGTCACTTCACCCTTGGCAACGACCTTGGCGCGCTTGGCGGTGCTGGGCACCAGCTTGGCCGCGCGCAACGCAGCAAAGTCCACCTCGCCAGCCGGCAGCGTGTCCAGCTTGTACAGCAGGACTTCAGCGGTGTCTTTGGCCATCTTTGAAGCGAAACCAATCTTGGGCAGACGGCGCTGCATGGGCATCTGGCCGCCTTCGAAGCCAGCCTTGATCTTGCCCTTGCCGGAACGCGCGAACGAACCCTTGTGACCACGGCCCGCGGTCTTGCCGAGGCCGGAACCGATACCACGGCCGACGCGAGTGCGCTCCTGACGGGCACCTTCGGCGGGCTTGAGCGTATTGAGCTTCATGCGATTACTCCTCGACCTTGACCAGGTAATGCAGCTGGTTGATCAGGCCGCGCACCTGCGGGCTGTCCTTCAGCTCGCGGACACTGTTGAGCTTGCCCAGGCCCAGCGCCTTGACGGACAAGCGGTGGCGCGACTGGGTGCCACGCAGACCCTTGACCAAACGGACCTTGATGGTCTTTTCATTAGCCATGGTTGAGATCCTCCACCTTCTTGCCACGCTTGGCAGCGATGCGGGACGGGGAAGCCATCGCCTCCAAACCCTTGACCGTGGCGCGCACCAAGTTGATCGGGTTGCGCGAGCCGACAGCCTTGGCCAGCACGTTCTTCACGCCGACAGCTTCCAGCACGGCGCGCATCGCGCCACCGGCGATCACGCCAGTACCCTCGGAAGCCGGCTGCATGTACACGCGGGCCGCACCATGGCCAGCCTTCACTGCGTGGAACAGCGTGCCGTTATTCAGATCGACGGAACGCAGGTTCTTGCGGGCGCCTTCCATCGACTTCTGGATGGCGACCGGCACTTCGCGCGCCTTGCCATAACCGAAACCGACCTTGCCGGCACCATCACCCACCACGGTCAACGCAGTGAAGGTGAACTGACGACCGCCCTTGACGGTCTTGCTGACACGATTGACGGCGATCAGCTTTTCGATCATGCCGTCATCGACTTTTTCCTCGCGGGGACCACGATCGCGGCCGCGGGGTTCGCGTTGTTCTGCCATTTCGAAATCTCGATGATTGAGGGAATTTGCGGCTTTGCCGCTTATGGTTGTGGATTGAAGCAGGTGTTTCATCGCGTCCGAAACCGAGCGCAATGCCCGATGCACCTTGCATCGGCAAGCTACGAAAGCAAGGCATGGGGCCGAAGCCCCATGCCTTCAAGACTCAGAACTGCAGACCGGCTTCGCGGGCGGCGTCGGCCAAAACCTGGACACGCCCGTGATAGCGATAACCGGAGCGATCGAACGCAACGCGCTCGATCCCAGCCGCTTTCGCGCGCTCGGCGATGACCTGACCTACCTTGGCGGCCGCTTCCTTGTTCTTGCCGTTCTTCAAGCCGGACATCAGGTCCGCCTCGACAGTTGCAGCCGAAGCCAACACCTTGGCACCGTCGGCGGTGAACAACTGAGCATACAGATGCTGGCCGGTGCGCAGCACCGACAGGCGCGGCACGCCGAGTTCGCGGATATGCGAGCGCGTGGACTTGGCACGACGCAGGCGGGCAATCTTCTTTTCCATGGTTCTCTTCTCCGAAAGCTGAAGGTCGGGCTACCCTTGCAACATCCGCACACGCAGGCGCGCATGTTGCGAGAGTGCGCTTAGGCCTTCTTGGCTTCCTTGCGGATGATGGTTTCGTCGGAATACTTCACACCCTTGCCCTTGTAGGGTTCAGGCGGACGGTAACCGCGAATCTTGGCAGCAACTTCACCCACCATCTGCTTGTCGGCGCCAGCAACCAGAATTTCGGTCTGGGTCGGGGTGCTGATGGTGATGCCTTCCGGGGCAACAAAGACCACCGGATGCGAGAAGCCGAGCGACAGGCTCAGATCCTTGCCCTGCATGGCGGCACGGTAACCCACGCCAACCAGCTCCAGCTTGCGCTCGAAACCAGTGGAGACACCGTGCACCATGTTGGCGACGATGGCGCGCAGGGTGCCGGTCAACGGCACCAGCGATGCATCACTGGAGGACAGCTGCGCATTGCCGTCTTCAATCTTGACTTCAATACCCGCCGGCTTGGCAATGCTCAGCGAACCCTTCGGGCCCTTGACGCTGATCGAATCCGGCTGGACGTTGACTTCGACACCCTTGGTCAGGGCGACGGGCTTCTTGGCGACTCGAGACATGGTCTGGACTCCCTTAAGCCACGATGCACAGGACTTCGCCACCGACGCCCTGCTGGCGCGCCTGCGTATCGGTCATGATGCCCTTGGAGGTGGAAATGATGGCAACGCCGAGGCCATTGAGGACCTTCGGGAGATCTGCCTTGCCACGATACTGACGCAGACCCGAGCGCGAAACGCGCTTGAGGGTCTCGATCACGGGCTTGCCTTCGAAATACTTCAGCGCGATCTCAAGCTCGGCTTTGGCGCCGTTCTGGGTCACGCGGGCATCAGCGATGTAACCCTCTTCCTTGAGGACGCCAGCGATCGCGACCTTCGTCTTGGATGAGGGCATTTTTACCGCCGGCTTGCCAACAGCGGCGGCATTCTTGATGCGCACCAGCATGTCGGCGATGGGATCAGTCATGCTCATTTGGATTCACCTGATGAGTAGCACCGATATCCGCTTTCGCGAAAATCTGTCTGTTTGTGGACGTCGCAAGCGACGCTTCTTGCGAACAAAGCCCCACATTGCTGCAGGGCCAGTTCTCGCCTCCCGACACTTGCGCGGCAGGAAGCTGATCAGTGTAGCAGGTTTTTTACCAGCTTGCCTTGCGCAGACCAGGCACGTCGCCGCGCATGGTGTGCTCACGCAGTTTGTTGCGGCCCAGGCCGAACTTGCTGTAAACCGCACGAGGGCGACCGGTCAGGGCGCAACGGGTGGTTTGGCGAGACGGGGAGGAGTCACGCGGCAGCTTCTGCAGCTTGGTCGCGGCCGCCATTTTGTCCTCGTACGAGGCGTCCTGGCTGGCAATGACCTTCTTCAGGGCTTCGCGCTTGGCGGCAAACTGCTTGGCCAGCTTGGCACGCTTGGCTTCGCGGTTGATCATGGAAGTCTTGGCCATGACGTGTCCTGTTAGTTGCGGAACGGGAAGCGGAAGGCCTCGAGCAGGGCCTTGGCCTCGGCATCGGTCTTCGCGGTGGTGGTGATGGCGATGTCCATGCCGCGCATCGCATCAACGGCGTCGAAGTCGATCTCCGGGAAGATGATCTGCTCTTTCACGCCCATGTTGTAGTTGCCGCGGCCGTCAAATGAACGGCCGGACACCCCGCGGAAGTCGCGCACGCGCGGCAGCGAGATGTTGACCAGACGGTCCAGGAACTCGTACATGTGGGCACGACGCAAGGTCACCTTGCAGCCGATCGGCCAACCATCACGGATCTTGAACGAAGCCACCGATACGCGCGACTTGGTGACCACCGGCTTCTGGCCGGAGATCTTGGTCATGTCGGCGACGGCGTTTTCGAGCACCTTCTTGTTGGTCGCGGCTTCGCCCACGCCCATGTTCAAGGTGATCTTGACGAGCTTGGGAACCTGCATCGGATTGGCGTAGCCGAACTGCTGCATCAGCTTCGGCACCACTTCTTCCTTGTAAAACTTTTCGAGTCGGGTGGTCATGTCAGATGGCCTCACCGCTGGAGCGGAATACGCGGATGCGCTTTCCATTCTCCAACACCTTGGTGGCAACGCGCTCACCCTTGCCCGTCGCCGGGTTCAGGAGCATCACGTTGGAAATGTGGATCGACGCCTCGCGCTCAACCACACCACCGGCCTGACCGGCCTGCGGGTTGGGCTTGGTGTGGCGCTTGACGAGGTTCAGGTTGGAAACGAACACGCGTTCACCATCAACGCGCAGCACTTCGCCAATCTGGCCCTTGATCTTCTTGTTGCCGGTGGTCACGACCACCTGGTCACCCTTGCGGATTCGGTTCATGGTTTCCTTCCTCCGCTCAGAGCACTTCAGGCGCGAGCGAAACGATCTTCATGAACTTCTCGGTACGCAACTCGCGGGTCACAGGCCCGAAGATGCGCGTACCGATCGGCTCTTGCTTGTTGTTCAGAAGAACGGCGGCATTGCCGTCGAAACGGATCAGCGAGCCGTCGGCACGGCGCACGCCCTTGCGGGTGCGCACCACGACGGCGTCATAGACGTCGCCCTTCTTGACCTTGCCGCGCGGAATCGCTTCCTTCACCGACACCTTGATGATGTCGCCAATGCCGGCATAACGGCGCTTAGAGCCGCCCAGCACCTTGATGCACATCAATTCCTTGGCACCCGAGTTGTCGGCAACATCGAGAAAGCTCTGCATCTGGATCATGGCTGTCTCTCCTGCTTACTCGGCGGCACGGGTGAGGATTTCCACCACCCGCCAGTTCTTGGTCTTGGACATCGGCGCGCATTCCGCCACGCGGACGACATCACCTTCATTGCAGGCGTTGTCGGCATCGTGTGCGTGCAGCTTGGTCGAGCGGCGGATGTACTTGCCGTACAGCGCGTGCTTGACCTGGCGCTCAACGAGCACCGTCACGGTCTTGTCCATCTTGTTGCTGACAACGCGGCCTTCAACCGTGTGCAGCTTCTTGGTCTGTTCTGTCATGTCTGCCGTTCCTTACTTCGCCGCGCTGCTTTGCAGCGCACCGAGCAGCGTGTTGACGCGAGCGATTTCGCGGCGCACGCGGCGGGGCTCGTTGGTCTTGGACGGAGGCAGCTGGCCGGTGGCTTTCTGCATGCGAAGCGCAAAGCGCTCCTTCTGCAGTTCAACCAGGTGAGTCTTCAGCTCGTCCGCCGACTTCTGACGCAGTTGCTTGAGTTCCATCAGCGCACCGTCCGGGTCACGAATTGGGTGGTGACCGAAAGCTTGGCAGCGGCCAGGCGGAACGCTTCACGCGCCACCTCTTCGCTCACGCCCTCGATCTCGTAGATCATGCGGCCTGGCTGGATCAGGGCGACCCAGTACTCCACGTTGCCCTTACCGGAGCCCATGCGGACTTCGATCGGCTTCTTGGTGATCGGCTTGTCCGGGAACACGCGGATCCACATCTTGCCGCCACGCTTGACGTAACGACTGATGGAACGGCGCGCGGCCTCGATCTGACGGGCGGTGAGCTGGCCGTGGGCGGTTGCCTTCAGACCGAACTCGCCGAAGCTGACCGCGTTTCCGCTCCAGCTCAGCCCGTCATTGCGGCCCTTGTGGACCTTGCGGTATTTGGTTCGCTTGGGTTGCAACATGGTTTATTCCCTCGCTTCGCCACGGTCGGCGCGGTCGCCACGATCACGGCGCGGACCGCGCGGACGCTCACGGTCGCCACGCGGCGCCGGGGTATCGTCCTGCTTTTCCTGACCGATCTGGGTGAAATCGAAGATTTCGCCCTTGTAGACCCACACCTTGATGCCGATGATGCCGTAGGTGGTCTTCGCTTCCGCGAAGCCGTAATCGATGTCCGCACGCAGGGTATGCAACGGCACGCGACCTTCGCGGTACCACTCGGAACGGGCGATTTCCGCACCGTTCAAGCGGCCAGCCACGTTGACCTTGATGCCCAGTGCCCCCAGACGCATCGCGTTGCCCACCGCGCGCTTCATGGCGCGGCGGAACATGATGCGACGCTCCAGCTGCTGGGCGATGGACTCGGCCACCAGCTGCGCATCGAGTTCCGGCTTGCGGACTTCGGTGACATTGATGTGCGCCGGCACGCCGAGCACGTCAGACACGTCCTTGCGCAGCTTCTCGATGTCCTCGCCACGCTTGCCGATCACCACGCCCGGACGGGCGGTGTGAATCGTGACGCGCGCATTGTTGGCCGGCCGCTCGATCAGGATCTTGCTGATGCCCGCCTGCGCCAGCTTCTTGCGCAGCATGTCGCGAACCTTGAGGTCGCCCGCCAGGAAATCGGCGAACTGCTTCTTGCCGGCGTACCACTTGGAGTTCCAGTCCTTGGCGATGCCCAGGCGGATGCCGATCGGATTGACTTTATGACCCATGATTACTTGCCCTCGCCCACGACCACGGTGATGTGGCTGGTGCGCTTCACGATGCGCGTGCCACGGCCCTTTGCTCGCGCCATGAAGCGCTTCAACGCGGGACCTTCATCGACCATGATGGTCTTGACCTTCAGTGCGTCCGCATCGGCGCCGTTGTTGTTCTCGGCATTGGAAGCCGCCGAGTACACGACCTTGTAGATCATGCCGGCCGCTTTCTTGTCCGAGAACTTCAGCAGGTCGAGAGCGCGGGCCACGGGCAGGCCGCGAACCTGATCAGCGACCAGTCGAGCCTTCTGCGGGGAGATGCGCGCGGTGCGCAGGATTGCCTTCGCTTCCATGGTCATCTCCTTACTTCCCACTCTTCTTGTCGCCACCATGACCCTTGAACGTCCGGGTCACGGCGAATTCGCCAAGCTTGTGGCCAACCATGTTTTCGTTGACCAGCACCGGGACGTGGTTCTTGCCGTTGTGGACGGCAATGGTGAACCCGATCATTTCCGGCAGGATGGTGGAACGGCGCGACCAGGTCTTGATCGGCTTCTTGCTGCTGCCCGCGGCCTCCACCTTCTTCTGCAGGTGGTGGTCGATGAACGGGCCTTTCTTGAGAGAACGTGCCATTGCCGATTAGCTCCTGCGATCGCGCACGATGAACTGCTGGGTGCGCTTGTTCTTGCGGGTCTTGTAACCCTTGGTCGGCACGCCCCAGGGGGTGACCGGATGCGGGTTGCCCTGGCCAGCCTTGGCCTCACCACCACCGTGCGGGTGATCGACCGGGTTCATGGCGGCACCGCGGACGGTCGGCTTGACGCCACGCCAACGGGCCGCACCGGCCTTGCCGAGCTTCTCCAGACCGTGCTCGTCATTGCTGACTTCACCAATGGTGGCACGGCATTCGGACGGCACCTTGCGCATTTCGCCGGAGCGCAAACGCAGGGTGGCGTAAACGCCTTCGCGAGCCACCAGCTGCACGCCAGCACCAGCGGCGCGAGCGATCTGAGCGCCCTTGCCGGGCTTCATTTCGATGCAGTGAATGGTCGAACCCACCGGGATGTTGCGCAGCGGCAGGGTGTTGCCCGCCTTGATCGGTGCATCGCTGCCAGCAATCACTTGATCACCGGACTTCAACCCCTTCGGGGCGATGATGTAGCGACGCTCGCCATCGACATAGCACAGCAGCGCGATATGCGCCGTGCGATTCGGATCGTATTCGATCCGCTCCACGCGCGCCGGAATGCCTTCCTTGTCACGCTTGAAGTCGATGATACGGTAATGCTGCTTGTGACCACCACCGATGTGACGGGTGGTGATGCGGCCATGGTGGTTGCGGCCACCAGTCTTGCCCTGCTTTTCGACCAGCGCCGCGTACGGCGCACCCTTGTGCAGGTCCGGGGTCTTCACGCGAACCGCCGAGCGGCGGCCAGCAGAAGTGGGCTTGAATGTCATCAATGCCATGGACGGGTTCCTCAGGCCGAGGCCATCATCACGTCAATCGCCTGGCCCTCGGCCAGGGTGACGTACGCCTTGCGCCAGTCACCGCGGCGACCCTGACGAAACTTGAAGGTCTTGGACTTGCCCTTCACGTTCACCACGTTCACCGCTTCGACCTTGACGCTGAAGATCTGCTCAACCGCAGCCTTCACATCGGCCTTGGTGGCAGTCTTCGCGATTTCGAAGACGTATTGGTTGGAGACTTCCTGCAGTCGCGCGGTCTTTTCGGAGACGCGCGGCGCACGGATCACTTCATACAGGTTTGCGGCGCTCATGCCAGCCACTCCTCGATCTTCTTCACCGCTTCGGCGGTCACCAGCACGGTGTCGGCACCGACCAGCGCAACCGGATCCAGGCCCTGCACGTCACGCACCTGCACGTAAGGCAGATTGCGAGCCGACAGGTACAGGTTGTCGTTGGCATCCTCGGTGACGATCAGCGGGCGCTTGCCGGCCTTCAGCTCAGCCAACTTCGCCACCAGACCGCGGGTCTTGGGAGCTTCGACGTCGAACGACTCAACCACGGTGATCCGGCCCTGACGATTCAGCTCAGACAGGATCGATGCGATCGCCGCGCGATACATCTTGCGATTGACCTTCTGCGCGAAGCTGCGGGGCTTGGCCGCGAAGGTGACGCCACCGCCGACGAAGATCGGCGCGGTCAGGGCACCGTGACGCGCACCGCCACCCTTCTGCTTCTTCGACTTCTTGGTGGTGCCATTGACTTCCGAACGGGTCTTCTGCGCCTTGGTACCGGCACGACCGGCATTGCGGTAGGCCACAACCACCTGATGAATCAGGTCTTCGCTGAAAGCGCGATCAAACACCGCCTCAGACACTGCCAGCTTGCTGGCGCTGCCATTGATATTGAGTTCCATGAATCAGACTCCCTTGCTCGTCGGGCGCACGATCACGTCGCCACCCGGCGCACCCGGGACCGCGCCACGCACGGCGATCAGGCCACGCTCGGCGTCAACCTTCACGACCTGCAGATTCTGCGTGGTCTGGGTGACATGACCCATGTGGCCCGCCATCTTCTTGCCCGGAAACACGCGACCCGGGGTCTGACGCTGGCCGATCGAACCCGGCGAGCGGTGCGACAGCGAGTTACCGTGGGTGGCATCACCCATCTTGAAGTTCCAGCGCTTGATCGTGCCCTGGAAGCCCTTGCCCTTGGTCACGCCCTGGACGTCGACGATCTGGCCTTCACTGAAGATGTCGGCCTTGATCTCGCCACCCACTTCGAAGCCACCGATCTGGTCGGCCTCGACGCGCAGCTCCCACAGGCCGCGACCCGCTTCCACCTTGGCCTTGGCCAGGTGACCGGTAGCCGGCTTGCTGAGCAAGCTGGCGCGCTTGACGCCCGCGGTCACCTGCACGGCGGAGTAGCCGTCGGTTTCCACAGTCTTGATCTGGGTGATGCGGTTCGGCGTCGCCTCGATCAAAGTCACGGGGATGGACTTCCCATCCTCGGTGAACATACGGCTCATACCGGCCTTGCGACCGACGATGCCGAGCGAATACTTCTTCGCGCTCATCTTCGGTCTCCTCAGGTCAGCTTGATCTGGACATCAACGCCCGCCGCGAGCTCGAGCTTCATCAGCGCGTCCACGGTCTTGTCGTTGGGGTCGACGATGTCAAGCACGCGCTTGTGCGTGCGGGTTTCGTACTGGTCGCGCGCGTCCTTGTCGACGTGCGGCGACACCAGCACGGTGTAACGCTCAATCTTGGTCGGCAGCGGAATCGGGCCGCGCACTTGCGCGCCGGTCCGCTTGGCCGTCTCGACGATCTCGCTGGCCGAACGGTCGATCAGACGATGATCGAACGCCTTCAGCCGGATGCGAATCTTCTGGTCCGCCATGGGAGGAATGCCTCATGTTCTAAAGAGCGACAGGCATGACGGCATAAGTGCGCCACGCCCCGTGAATACAACGAAATACACCATGAAACTTGCTGCTTCCTGCACATCCACCAAACAGATTGGATGAACGCGCCGAAAGGCCCCGCCGATATGCTCCGGACAATTCCGGAACGGACGAGGCCTTGCCACGCGACATCTCCCTGTCTGGCGAACACGAAGCACTTCCTGTACTTCATTTCGCAACCCTACGGCAACTCACATTGCGCGAGGGTCAAGCATTCTAACGGGTGGGTCCGGGGCTTTGCAAGCCCCGGACCCACTTTCATTACTTCAGGATCTTCGCCACCACGCCGGCGCCGACGGTACGGCCGCCTTCGCGGATCGCGAAGCGCAGACCTTCGTCCATCGCCACCGGGTTGATCAGGGCGACAGTCATCTTCACGTTGTCGCCCGGCATCACCATTTCCACGCCTTCCGGCAGCTGCACCGCACCGGTGATGTCGGTGGTACGGAAGTAGAACTGCGGACGGTAGCCCTTGAAGAACGGGGTGTGACGGCCGCCTTCGTCCTTGCTCAGCACGTAGACTTCGGCTTCGAACTCGGTGTGCGGGGTGATCGAACCCGGCTTGCACAGCACCTGGCCGCGCTCGACGTCGTCACGCTTGGTGCCGCGCAGCAGCAGACCGGCGTTGTCGCCTGCCTGACCCTGGTCCAGCAGCTTGCGGAACATTTCCACGCCGGTGACGGTGGTCTTCTGGGTCGGACGGATGCCGACGATTTCGATTTCCTCGCCCACCTTGATCACGCCGCGCTCGATGCGGCCGGTCACCACGGTGCCG
>CAUJJG010000078.1 GCA_963205445.1 Pseudomonadota bacterium | reverse complement strand
TCCATCACCCAGCCGGCATGGGCATCCGGTTCGCCGGACACCTGCAGTTCGATGCGGAACGAGTGCCCGTGCAGACGGGCACATTTGTGACCGGCAGGCACATTCGGAAGGCGGTGGGCCGCTTCCAGGGTGAAGCTTTTGTAGATGTCCATGGCGGCATTCTACGGCCTGCCCGGCACCATCACGCCGGCCTGCTTCAGTCCAGCAGCTCGATGGCCATCACGATGGCATCCTCGCGCCCGGCGTGCGCGGGGTAGTAGCGAGGACGGCGGCCAATTTCATTGAAGCCGCTGCGCTCGTACAGCGTGATGGCCCGATGATTGGACGGCCGCACTTCGAGGAATGTGCGACAAGCCCCGTTGGCGCGTGCGATTTTCAACAACGCCGCCAGCATCCGGCGCCCCAGCCCCTGCCCCTCATTGCCGGGCGCGGTGCACAGGTTCAGCACATGCGCCTCGTCGGCAGCCACGCTCAGTACGCCATACCCCAGCAATGTCTGCCCACGTTCGAACACCCACAGGGCATATCCGGCTTGCAGGCAGTCGCGAAAGATGCCGCGCGTCCACGGAAAGGGATAGGCCTGCAACTCGATCGCCATCACCGCATCGAGGTCGGTGACGCGCATCGGCCGCAGCGACACCGCTGCAGGCGCGATGGCACCGGGCTGCGCGTTCATTGTCGAGCCCTTCGCAAGCTGCGCAAGCGGGGCCACAGCGCCCGCTTTTCCCCCGCATTCCCGCGCAAGGCAGCAGCCCGCGCCACCACGTCGGCATGCCCTCGCAGTGCATCCATCGAAATGCCAGCGGCCATGGCCAAGCGGGCCAACATGGCCGCATCGACACGCTCCGCGCCCGCCGCGCCCACGGCGGCCGGCCCTGCAACAGGGCAAAGCACAACATGGCCGAGCTCGGCCAGCGCGGCGCGCTGAAACGGATCCCAGCTCACCCCGCCACGTCTCCACTCGTACCCCAGCGCCGGCGCAGCCACATCAAGGGGCCGGACAAGGCATACAGGGTGCTGGCGGTGAGCAGCGTCACCGCAGGGGCGATCCACAGCGCAATCAGCACCACCAGCGCGATCAGCAAGGCGAAAAAGGGCACGCGGTCTGATTTGGGCCCACTGCCACCGCCCTTGAAGCTGCTGTAACGGATGCGGCTGACCATCAGCAGCCCGGCGAGCACGGTGAGGGACAGTGCGCCATAGCGCAGGGACTCCCCGGTCCAGCCGAATTCCTGACACACCCAAACGAAGCTGGCCACCAGCCCCGCCGCGGCCGGACTGGCCAAGCCCACGAACCAGCGCTTGTCCACCACGGCCACCTGGCTGTTGAAGCGGGCCAGCCGCAGTGCCGCGCACGCGGCATACAGGAACGCCGCCAGCCAGCCGATTTTGCCGAGGGTCACGCCATCCAGCCGCAGCGCCACCAACGCCCAGTGGTACATCAACATGGCCGGCGCCATGCCGAAGCTGATCAAGTCGGCCAATGAGTCGTACTGCACGCCGAATTCACTCTGGGTATTGGTCAGGCGTGCCACTCGGCCATCCAGCCCGTCCAGAACGGCGGCCACGAAAATCGCCACGCAAGCCGCCTCAAAGCGCCCCTGCGACGCGGCAATGATGGCGAAGAACCCGCCAAACAGGCCCCCGGTGGTGAACAGATTCGGCAAAAGGTAGATGCCACGGCCACGCGGCCGGGCGGCAGGTGTGCTGTTTTCGTCCATGTGTCCCAGTGTACGGGGTTGCAGCGACGCCGTCGCAGTGCTGCAATCGGCAATATTCCCCCCGGAGCGCCCCGATGACCCCCCTTCAGACCTGTCTCGTTGCCCTCGCCTTCGTGGCCGCCGCGCCGCCAGCCGGCGCCCAGCAGCAGCGCGTGTATCAGTGGAAGGATGCCCAGGGCGTCACCCACTACACCGACACGCCGCCTTCGCAGGCACATAAATCGCGCGATATTGACGTTCGCACCGGCACCTCGATCGAAGCCGCGCCAGCCAAGGCCGACGAGAGCGAGCAGTGCACCAATGCCCGCAGCAACCTGCAACGCCTGCAAGGTGCAGATGCGGTCGGCATGGACACCAATGGCGACGGCAAGGCCGACCGCAACATGAGCGCGGAGGAGCGCAAGGCACAGCTCGACTTGAACCAGGCCGCCGTCAAGGCGTATTGCCCGCCGGCCAGCAAGTGAAGCAACTGGGCATGGTGCTGCTTGCCGTGGCCTTGGCCGCCACGGCTTGGTGGTGGCTCAATACCGAAATGCCCCGCCGCGAGCGCGCGCGCGCCGCCGAAGCCGAAGCGGCGGCCATTCGCGCGGAACGTGCCGACACGCTCTACCGCTGGCGTGATGATGCCGGCCATCTGCAGGTGACCCAGGACCCACCGAAGGGGCGCCGCTACGAGCGCGTCAGCCGAACACCGAAGGAAGGCATCGAGATCCACGGCGACCGCCCCTGAAGCAGGGGGCCGCACATGGCAGAATGCGGGTTTTCCGCCCGTGAATCCCCGCATGCGTCTGTCCCGCTTCCACCTTCGCACCGAAAAGGAAACCCCCGCCGACGCCGAAATCATCAGCCACAAGCTGATGCTCAAGGCCGGCATGATCCGCAAACTCGCCGCCGGCCTCTATACCTGGTCGCCGCTGGGCCTGCGCGTGTTGCGCAAGGTCGAAGCCGTCGTGCGTGAGGAAATGAACAACGCCGGGGCCATCGAAATGGCGATGCCTTCGATCCAGCCGAAAGAACTGTGGGAAGAAACCGGCCGCTGGGAAAAGTTCGGCCCGCAATTGCTCAAGATCCGGGACCGCAAGGAGCAGGATTACTGCTTCACCCCCACCGCCGAAGAGGCCGTGACCGATTTCTTCCGCCAGGAAATTTCCAGCTACAAGCAGCTGCCCGTCAATTTCTACCAGATCACGACGAAATTCCGCGACGAAATCCGCCCACGCTTCGGGGTGATGCGCGCACGCGAATTCATCATGAAGGATGCCTATTCCTTCCATGCCGATGACGCATCGCTGCATGCCGAATACCGCAACATGTACGACACGTATTCACGCATCTTCACCCGGCTTGGCTTGAAGTTTCGCGCGGTGGCGGCCGATACCGGCGCCATTGGCGGCAGCGCTTCGCACGAATTCCATGTCTTGGCCGATTCCGGCGAGGATTCCATCGCTTATTCCGATGCGTCAGGTTTCGCCGCCAACGTCGAGCTTGCGGAAGCCATTGCCGTCGGCAGCCGCGCAGCCGCCAGCGAGCCCCTGCGCGACGTCGAAACCCCGACCCAGAAAACCTGCGAGGACGTTGCGGCCCTGCTGGGCATTCCCCTGCAGCGCACAGTCAAATCCGTGGCCCTGATGGGCATGGATGCCGAAGACAACCCGCAGTTTGTCCTGGCCCTGGTGCGGGGCGACCATGTGGTGAATGAAATCAAGCTGGCGAAACTCCCGGGGATGGCCGACTATCGGCTGGCCACGGAAGCGGAAATCGCCGACCACCTTGGCAGCGAGCCCGGTTTCCTCGGGCCGCTGCGTGCGGCAAAACCCATCCGTGTGCTGGCGGATCGCAGCGTGGCGGTCATGGCCGATTTCGTGGTGGGTGCCAACAAACCCGGCTTCCATATTGCCGGCGTCAATTGGGGCCGCGACTTGCCGGAGCCGGAAATCGCCGACCTGCGCAATGTGGTGGCGGGAGACCCCTCACCGGACGGCCAAGGCAAGATTGCGCTGTGCCGCGGCATAGAAGTAGGCCATGTCTTTGCACTGGGCCGAAAGTATTCCGTGGCGATGAAGTGCGCGGTGCTGGATGCCGGCGGCAAGGCCGTCAATCCGGCGATGGGCTGTTATGGCATCGGGGTATCCCGCATCGTGGCCGCCGCCATCGAGCAAAACCATGACGAAGCCGGCATTCGCTGGCCCGCCGCCATGGCGCCGTGGCAGGTGGCCATCTGCATGATCAATCCGAAAAACGACGCTGCCATCGTCACGGCAGCCGAGGCGCTGCTTGCGGAATTGCAGGCCGCCGGTTTGGATTGCGTGCTCGATGACCGCGGCCTGCGTCCGGGCGCGATGTTTGCCGACATCGAACTGATTGGCATCCCCCATCGCATCGTTGTTTCCGGCCGCGGCCTCGAAGCGGGCACGTTTGAATATCGCGCGCGCAGTGCCCAGGAATCGGAAAATCTCGACCGGGAAACCCTGCTGGCAAAACTGCTTCCCTGAATCCAGGCATTCAAGATTTCGGCGCAACTCTTGGAATCTCGATAAAAACATGCGTATTATCCCGACATCCATGGATTGGATGTCAGACAAACTCATCCGAACAATCAAAAAAGACATGACCATGAATATCGACAACATGAGCCCGCAAGAGCTCGCAACCCTGATTGCCCGCGCCAACAAGCGCAAGAAAGTGCTGGCCAAGCGCAAGCCGGCCGCTCAGGCCAAGGCCGCGGTCGCCAAGGCCCTGAAGGCCACCGGGTGGACGTTTGAAGAATTGTTTGGCAAGCCGGGCAACAACGTGGCCGCACCGGCCCCGAAAAAGGCCCGCAAGGCCGCCAAGGGCCGCAGCCTCGGCAAGGTTGCGCCGAAATACCGCAATCCGGCCAATGCCAAGGACGAATGGAGCGGCCGCGGTCGCGCACCGCGCTGGCTGGCGGCCGAATTGGCCAATGGCCGTACGCTTGAAGAGTTTCTGATCAAGTAATCCAAGCCTGATCTTGGCGGCCCTGCCTTGTCAGGTGCCGCCAAGCCCGGCGCGGGGCACCCCCGGGACGCCCGCCAAGGGGCCCGGCACGCCCCCTCATCGCATGGTCGGTATGCGCAGGCAAGCCGCCAGCGCTTCCGGCGTCATATTCGACGCATGCGGAAGAACACCCCAGCAAGGGGCCGGCAACCTTTGCCGCAGCATGTCCAGATTGTCTTCGACCCGCGCCATGTCCGGGTCCACTTGCGACGCGATCCAGCCCGCCAGATGCAGACCATCGGCCGCGATTGCGCGCGCCGACAGCAGGGCATGACTCAGACAGCCAAGCCGCAAGCCCACGACCAAAATCACCGGCAGACGCAGTGCGCGGACCAAATCCGCCTGCATCAATGCCGATGACAGTGGCGCCGCCCAGCCCCCGACCCCCTCGACGACCAGCGCATCCACCTGTTCCGCCAGACGCGCGTATGCCGACAGAATTGGCGCCAGCTGCACCTCGATGCCAGCATCCCGCGCCGCCAGCTCCGGCGCCACTGCGGGCACCAAGGCATAGGGATTGATATCGGCATAAACAAGCCCGGGCATGCCGGCCGCCTGCAAAGCCAGGGCATCGTCATTTTTCCATTCACCCGCCGCATGACTGCAGCCACTGGCGACGGGCTTCATTCCCGCAGCGCGCACGCCATGGGCTGCCAACGCATGCAGCAATGCCGTGCTGGCCAAGGTTTTGCCGATGCCGGTATCGGTTCCGGTGACGTAAATCGAAAACACCACACCTCCTGAAGCTGCTTCGCCATGGTACCGGACGCCCGGAATCGGACGTATGCGCGGCGCATTGCTACACTCGCCCCATGAGTTTCAAGGCCGCCCCCCTGACCGGCAGCAAGCCGGACCAATATGCCCAGCTGCAGGCGCAGGCACGCGCCCTGCTGCAAGGCGAGCGAGACCGTATCGCCAATGCCGCCAATTTTGCAGCCTTGGTTTACCACGCCCTGCCCGGTTTCAATTGGCTGGGGTTTTATTTCTTCGATGGCACCGAGCTGGTCGTGGGCCCTTTCCAGGGCTTGCCGGCCTGCGTGCGCATTCCCTTGGACAAGGGCGTGTGCGGGGCTGCCGCACGCCTGCGCACCACGCAGCGCGTGGACGATGTGCATGCCTTCCCCGGCCATATCGCCTGCGATTCTGCAAGCCGCTCGGAACTGGTGATCCCGCTGGTGCGCGGGGACGCACTGATTGGCGTGCTCGACATCGACAGCCCGCTGCCGGCCCGCTTCGATGCCGACGACCAGGCCGGCATGGAAGGCCTCGCCGCCATCTTTCTGGAAGCACTGGCATGAGCGGCAAACTGCGCAACATCGGCCCGAAATCCGCCGCCTGGCTGCGCCAGGTGGGCTTGCGGTCCCTGGAGGATCTGGCCGCCATCGGCACGGTCGAGGCCTACATGAAGGTGCGCCGGGCCGGCTTCAAACCCAGCTTGACCTTGATCTACGCGATGGAAGGCGCCTTGCTGGATTGCCACTGGCAGGACGTTCCGGAAGCGCGCCGGCAGGCACTGGTGCAGGCCGTCGAGGCTGCCATCGCACTGCTCCCCCCGCCGCGCGGCCGCCCAGTTGCCGCGCCGGTGACCACCACCCATCACGACGACGCCCCGCTGCCCGGCTTTGCGCTGTTCGACGATGATCGTCATGCCGGTTCGGAATCCAGCTCCGACACCTGAGCAGGGTGCAGGCGGCCAACTGCGCTAGAATGGCGGGGTTCAAGGTGATCCAAGGGCCGTAGGCCTGCGGATTGAAACGGGAAGCCGGTGACGATGCGTGCATCCAGTCCGGCGCTGCCCCCGCAACGGTAAGCGAGACAAGGCTGGCATCGGCCACTGTGGCTGCATCCTTTCGATGCGGGCATGGGAAGGCGCCAGACGGGACATCACGCGATGTCCGCTCGCCAGCCCGGAGACCGGCCCGGAACAGTCAGGTTGCGATGCGGTGGGCATTGCGTGACGCCGGCCTGCCCGTTGTCTGCGCGCATCGCCATCGTCCGCATTCTCCGTTCTTTGCAGCCGCCCCCTTCCTCACAAGGGCGCGCGGGATTGCGCGCCGGAGATGTCAACGATGCTGTCCCGCAACAACCCGCTTCGCCTGTCCCCGCTCGTTCTGGCCTTGAGCCTGCCGGCCTTGGCGCATGCCGCGCCGGATGAGGCCACCGATCTGGACAAGGTGGTCGTCACCGCCACCCGTACCCCCACCACCGTGGATGCCACACTGGCCGCGGTGGAGGTGATCGACCGCAGCCAGATCGACGCCAGCAGTGCGCGCTCGTTGCCGGAGCTGCTGCGCGGCCGCGCCGGCATCACCCTGGTCAATCAGGGCGGCCTGGGCAAACTGTCCACCTTGTTCCTGCGCGGGACCGAATCGGATCACACCCTGTTCCTGATCGACGGCGTGCGCGTGGGCTCGCCCACGTCCGGCCTGACCTCGCTGCAGGACCTGCCACTGTCGCAGATCGAGCGCATCGAGATCGTGCGCGGCCCGCGTTCGTCGCTGTACGGCGCGGATGCCCTCGGCGGGGTGATCCAGATCTTCACCCGCCGCGGCGAGGGCCAGGGTGTACGCGGCCGCGGCCGCATCGCGGTGGGCAGCCATGACCTGCGCGAAGCCTCAGCGGGCATGGATCTGCGCGGCGCACGCGGCGGCGTGGGTGTGGATGTGGGCCATCAGGCCACCGACGGCATCAATGCCTGCCGGGGCACCTACAACCCCGCCACATGGGCGGGGGCGGGCTGCTTCATCGTACCGGGCACCCACCTGGACCGCGATGGCTACCGCAACAGCAATGCCAGCCTGCGCGCGGATTTCGCCCCGAATGAGGCCTGGCAGTTCGATGCCCGCGCCTTCCGCGCCGAAGGCCACAACGAATACGACGGCGACTACGCCGACAATTCCGACATCGTGCAGCAGACGGTGGGCGGCAGCGTGCGCTGGACACCGGCAGCGCAGGTCCAGCTCAAGCTGCATGTCGGCCGCAACAGCGATGATTCGGCCAACTTCATCGGCCAGACCTTCAGCAACCGCTTCAGCACGCGTCGCGACAGCGCCAGCCTGCAGGGCGACTTCACCGTGGCGCAGGGCCAGATCGTGACCGCCGGGTTCGACTGGCTGCGCGATGAGGCCAATGTGGTCGATCCGTGGTCCCCTTTCGCGGTCAAGCGGGGCAACCGCGCCGTGTTCGCGCAGTATCAGGGCGATTTCGGCGCACAGGATCTGCAGCTGAGCCTGCGTCGCGACGACAATGACCAATTCGGCGGCAAGACCACTGGCGGGCTGGCCTGGGGTCTGGATTTCGCCCAGCACTGGCGGGTGACCGCCAGCCATGGCACGGCATTCAAGGCCCCCAGCTTCAATGAGCTGTACTACCCCGGCTACAGCAACCCACTGCTGCGCCCGGAAGCCTCCCGCAGCACGGAGCTCTCCCTGACCCGTCGCGGCAACGACTGGCATGTGCAGGCCAATGCCTACCAGACCCGGGTCAGCGACCTGATTGCCTGGAGTGCCAGCCTGGGCAAGCCGGGCAATGTCGAAAACGCCCGCATCCGCGGCCTTGAGCTGACCGCCGACGCCATGCTGGGTCAGTGGCAGCTGCGCGGCCAGTTGGGCTGGATGGAAGCCCGCAACCTGGACAATGGCAAGGCGCTGGCGCGTCGCCCGCAGCGCAGCGCACGTCTGGACCTGGACCGCGATGT
>CAUJJG010000077.1 GCA_963205445.1 Pseudomonadota bacterium | reverse complement strand
CCCTGCAGGCCCGTGGCATCGACGCGCACCCGGTGGACGGCATCCCGGCGCTGGTGGACGCATTGGTGCACGGCAAGTTCGACCGCGTCTTCAACATCCTGCACGGCGGCGATGGCGAAAACGGCGTGCTGCAGGGGTTGCTGCGGGGGTTGGAAGTGCCGGTCACGGGCTCCGGCGTGCTGGGCAGCGCCCTGAGCATGGACAAGATTCGCACCAAGCAAGTCTGGTTGAGCGCGGGCCTGCCCACGCCGCGCTTCGTGCGGCTGCCGCCGGGGGCGGACTTGCGGGCAGCGGCGCTGCAGCTGGGTCTGCCGGTGTTCGTCAAGCCTTCCTGCGAAGGTTCCAGCGTGGGCGTGGCCCGTGTGACCGATGAAGCCGCCATCGATGCCGCGGTGCAGGTGGCCCGCGACTATGGCGGCGAAATGCTGATGGAGGAAATGATCGTCGGTGACGAGCTGACCGTCGGCATCTTGGGCGACATCGCGCTGCCCTCCATCCGCATCGTGCCCAAAGGGGCGTGGTACGACTACAACGCCAAATACATTGCCGAAGACACCCAGTACCTGTGCCCGGGGCTGGAGGACGAAGAAGAGGCGGTGATCCGTACGCTGGCGCTCTCGGCATTCCAGGCGGCGGGCTGCACGGGCTGGGGCCGGGTGGACGTGATGCGTGACCGTGCCAGTGGCCGGCTGTACCTGCTGGAGGTGAACACTGCACCGGGCATGACCAGTCACTCGCTGGTGCCGAAGGCGGCAAACCAGCTGGGGGTGACCTTCGAAGCCCTGTGCTGGCGCATCCTGGAGCAGACCCTGTGAAACCCGTTGCCCGCTTCCTCGTCTGGGTGCTGGCGGTGGCGCTGGTGGCGCTGCCGGTGGTGGCCGTGGTCGAGGGCTGGTGGGGCAGCGCGCACTGGCCGCTGCGCACCCTGCGCGTGCAGGGCGAATTGCAGCGCGTGGATCGCGCACAACTGCAGGCCGTGGTGATGCCTCACGCGCAGCGCGGTTTCTTTGCGGTCGATCTGGAGGCCGTGCAGCAGGCAGTGGACAAGCTGGATTGGGTGGATCGTGCCGAAGTGCGCAAGCACTGGCCGGACGTGCTGGAAGTGCGCATCCGCGAATTCCGTCCGTTCGCACGCTGGGGGCAGGACCGCCTGCTGTCCGAACGTGGCCACCTGTTCCCGCTCCGCAAGCTGCAAGTCCCGGCCGGCCTGCCGCTGCTGGACGGCCCCGAGACTCGCGTGCCGGAAGTCGTTGCGCTGTACAACCAGGCACGCGAGCAACTGGCCGACGTGGGTGGCATTCGCGGCGTGGCGCTGGATCGTCGCGGCAGTTGGTCGATCACCCTGCGTGACGGCACCCAGGTGGTGTTGGGCCGCAATGACCCGGTGCCGCGGCTGGCACGGTTTGCGCCCTTGCTGCCGGCGTTGCAATCCGGCCACCCGATGCAGCGCCTGCAGCGCGCCGACCTGCGCTACACCAACGGGTTTGCCCTGGTCTGGGCGAAGGTCGACGCCGCAAACCCCGGCACCCAAAAACTCCCTGCAACCCTTACAACGGCTCCCGGCAGCAACACATGAATCGCAAAGGCGACAAGTCCCTCATCGTCGGCCTCGACATCGGCACGTCCAAGGTCACCGCCCTCGTCGGCGAATATGCCCCGGGCGAACCGATCGAGGTCATCGGCATCGGCTCGCACGAGTCGCGCGGGCTGCGCCGTGGCGTGGTCGTGGACATCGACTCCACCGTGCAGGCCATCCAGCGGGCAGTGGAGGAAGCCGAGCTGATGGCCGGCTGCGAAGTGCGCAGTGTGTATGCCTCGATCTCCGGCAACCATGTGCAGTGCCGGAACTCCTCCGGCGTTGCCCCGATCCGCGATGGCGAAGTCACCCAGGCCGATCTGGACCGCGTGCTGGAAGCTGCCAAGGCGGTGGCGATCCCGGCTGACCAGCGCATCTTGCACGTGATCCCGCGCGAGTACGTGCTGGACGACATGCAGGAAGGCATCCGCAACCCGGTGGGCATGACCGGCGTGCGCCTCGAAGTGCATGCGCATCTGGTGACCTGCGCACAGTCGGCGGCGCAGAACATCAGCAAGTGCGTGCAGCGTTGCGGCCTGCAGGTGGACGAACTCATCCTGTCATCCCTGGCTTCCAGCACGGCGGTGCTGACCGCCGACGAGCGCGAACTTGGTGTCGTGCTGGTGGACATGGGCGCCGGCACCACCGACATTTCGGTGTACGTGCAAGGGTCGATCTGCCATACCGCCAACCTGCCGGTGGCCGGCGACAAGGTGACGGAAGACATCGCGCACATGCTGCGCACGCCCACGCCACATGCCGAGGAAATCAAGGTCAGGTACGCCTGTGCGCTGGCGCAGATGGCGCGCGCCGAGGAAAGCATCCAAGTGGAAAGCGTGGGCGACCGACCGCCGCGCCGCATGCCGCGGCACGCGCTGGCACAGGCGGTGCAGGCCCGCTACGAGGAGATCTTCGAAATGGTGCAGGCCGAACTGCGCCGTTCCGGATTCGAGCAGCGGGTGCGCGCCGGCATGGTGCTCACCGGCGGCGCATCAAAGATGGAAGGCGTGGTTGAGCTGGCCGAGGAGATGCTGCAGATGCCGGTGCGTATCGGCATTCCGCAGCACGTGTCGGGTTTGGGTGAGGTGGTGGGCAACCCGGTGCATGCCACCGGCGTCGGCCTGCTGCTGATGGGCAGCCAGATCGAGCAGCCGCGCCGCATCAGCAGGCCCGCCGGCAAGGTGGGGGGGGCGTTGGGCAAGTTCAGCAGGTGGTTCAGGGGGGAGTTCTAACAGGGTGTTTCAGCGGGTTGTAGGCAGGGTGGGGCGTTGCGGCAAAGGGTGGCAAATCGGCTTCAGAACATAACGAAAGCGGTCACGGGCGCGAAGGGGTGAACCGGATCACCCCACGCGCGATGCGCACCGCGACAATCAAACGACAAAGGACATGGACATGGCACAATTCGAATTCATCAATCAGACGGCACCCAACGCGATCATCAAGGTGTTCGGCGTCGGCGGCGGCGGCGGCAACGCGGTGGCGCACATGGTCAACAGCAGCGTGGACGGCGTGGAGTTCATCACCGCCAACACCGACTCGCAGGCCATCAAGAATTGCGGCGCCAACCAGCAGCTCACCTTGGGCTGCAACGTCACCAAGGGCCTCGGCGCTGGCGCCAACCCGGAAGTGGGCCGTCAGGCCGCACTGGAGGACCGCGACGAAATCATGAAGGCGCTGGAAGGTGCGGACATGGTGTTCATCACCGCCGGCATGGGCGGTGGTACCGGCACTGGCGCCGCGCCGGTGGTGGCGCAGCTGGCCAAGGAGATGGGCATCCTCACCGTGGCCGTGGTCACCAAGCCGTTCCCGTTCGAAGGCCGCCGCCGCATGCAGGTGGCGCAAAAGGGCATCGAGGAACTCAGCCAGCACTGCGACTCGCTGATCACCATCCCCAACGAGAAGCTGATCACCGTGCTTGGCCGCAATGCCACCATGATCCAGGCCTTCCGCGCCGCCAACGACGTGCTGCTGGGCGCGGTGCAGGGCATCGCCGACCTGATCGTGCGCCCCGGCCTGATCAACGTCGACTTCGCCGACGTGCGCACCGTGATGAGTGAAATGGGCCTGGCGATGATGGGCACCGGCACCGCGCGCGGTGATGACCGCGCCCAGGCCGCGGCCGAGGCGGCGATCCGCAACCCGCTGCTGGACGACGTCAACCTCGCCGGCGCCAACGGCGTGCTGGTCAACATCACCTCCGGCTCCGATCTGACCATGTCCGAGTTCGATGAAATCGGCCGCGTGATCAACGAGTTCGCTTCCGAGGACGCCACCGTGGTGATCGGTTGCGCACTGGATCCGGAGATGCAGGACGAGGTGAAGGTGACCGTGGTGGCCACCGGCCTGAGCGCGGCCACCGTTGGCCTGCGGCAGCCGATCGCCGACACCGGCCGTCGCGACTTCCGCTACGAGAACGGTGGCGATGCGCCGCGTCGTCCGCAGGTGCAGCTGATCAATACCCAGGTCAAGCGCGACGGCACCACCGGACTTGCGATCGATGATGTGGCCGACGCCTACATGCCGACCCAGGGGGCCAGCTTCGTCAATGCCCTGCGTCGCAATGTCGAAGCTTCGCCGGCAACGGCGGAATTGCCGAACGAAGGCTATTTGGACATTCCGGCTTTCCTGCGCCGTCAGGCGGACTGAGGAGAACCCGCCCTTCCGCCACGGTGGAAGGGCATGCTGGAACGTCGATGTGCTTGTCCCATTGCCCGCCGGGCTGTCCACCCGGCGCGCTTTTCGGTCGGTCGGCGCTGCCGGCCGACCCGTTTCATGGCAACCAACCAGCGCGGGCTGAGCACTGCTTTACGCCTGCATTCAGCCACTTGCGTGATAACCTGAACCGATGCTTCGACAACGCACCCTCCGAAACGTGATCCGCGCCACCGGCGTGGGGCTGCATGGCGGGGAAAAGGTGTACCTGACGCTGCGTCCGGCGCCTGTCGATGCCGGCATCGTGTTTCGCCGCACCGACCTCGACCCGGTGGTGGAAGTGCCCGCACGTGCCGAGCACGTCACCGAGACGACGCTGTGCACCGGCCTGAGCCAGGCCGGGGCGAAAGTGCAAACCGTCGAGCACTTGATGTCCGCCTTGGCAGGGCTTGGCATCGACAATGCCTATGTCGAGCTGACCGCGCCGGAAGTGCCCATCATGGATGGCTCCGCCGGCCCCTTCGTGTTCCTGCTGGAGTCGGCAGGGGTCGTTGAGCAGCATGCGCCGAAACGTTTCATCCGCATTCTCAAGCCCGTGGAAATCCGCGAAGGCGACAAGCTTGCCCGTTTCGAGCCGCACGCGGGTTTCCGCCTCGGCTTCACGGTCAAGTTCGATCATCCGGCCATTCCGGCCTCGCTGTCGCGGGTCGAGCTGGCGTTTTCCACCGCCGACTACATTCGCGAGATCAGCCGTGCCCGCACCTTCGGGTTCATGCGGGATCTGGAATACATGCGCGAACGCAATCTGGGCTTGGGGGGCTCGATGGACAATGCCATCGTGCTGGACGAGTTCCGCGTCCTGAACGAGGACGGCCTGCGTTACGCAGACGAGTTCGTGCGCCACAAGCTGCTCGATGCCATCGGCGATCTCTATCTGGCGGGTCACCCGATTCTGGGGGCCTATGAAGGCGTCAAATCGGGCCACGCGCTGAACAACAAGCTGGTGCGCGCCCTGCTGCAACAGACGGATGCCTGGGACATGGTCAGTTTCGATGACCCCGCGCTGCCGCCGCCCATGCGCTTCGGCGAGGCTTTGCCCGCCCTCTGAGCCCGCCGCAAGGCGAGGTGTGCATCTGTGACCGCAGGCACGCTCTGCGCCATTTGTTATCAAATGATTAACAAAATCACGGGCTTGAGCCGTTAGCATGCGCCGTGGCCGGTTTGGCGGGGGGTTTTCGTGCCCGCCGGCATCAGGCCTCGCGGTCGCTGTCCGTGCCATCCGGCGCGTCCGATCGCAGCAACGCCAGTGCAGCCGCCAAGCCCGCCTTGCCGGCTGCCGTCATCGGAGTGTGGCGCGTGGCAGTCGTCGGTTGCGGCTGCAGCGGTCGGGTGGTCGTCCTGACATCCACGGCCTCCACTTCGAGCCCGATGGAGCGGGCGGCGTCGAGCAGTGCAGGTGCGGCAAGCCGAAGTCTGGCGTGCCACACCGGTGCATCGACGACGAAAACCAGCCTGCTTCCGCGGACATTGGCCAGGCGCGCATGCGCCGCCGAGCCCGGAGGCAGGTGCGGACGCAGCAATTGGTCCACTGCATCGAGCCACAGTGCACGACGCAGGGTGCCGCCAGCGGCGCCGGCGAGCAGCGCATCAAGCGCGGCACGCGGGCCGGCGGGCGGGGCAGCGCCCTTCGGGGGCAGGGACCGCGAATCAGGCATGGCGAATGATCGAATCCAACAAGGCACACGATACCCGCAAGCGTGCGTTCGCGCAGGTGCAGCGCATGCGTCTGTGGGCGATGCGTCGCCCGCTGGCCGCGCTGGCGCTGCTGCTGGGGGCTGGCATGCTGTGCGGTGCCGCCGTCCGCAGCGCGATCGGCATGGCGCAAGTGGAGGCGATGCAGTCCGCGGATGCCGAGCGTCAGGCTGAGCTGGACAAGGTGCGGCGTGATGCCCAGCGCGAAGTGAACGCGCTGGCGGCGCGCTTGGCCGAGCTGCAGGCGCAGGCGAACCGCCTCAATGCGCTTGGCAGCCGCCTGACCCAGGCCGGCCAGCTGCAAGACGGTGAATTCGATTTCGACAAGCCGGTGGGGCAGGGCGGTGCCGGCCGCGCCCGCGACATGTCGGTGGCCGAGCTGCGTGGTCGATTGGTGGCGCTGGAAAGCGAATACCGGCACGCCGACACCCAAATGACCGTGCTGGAAAGCCTGCTGTTCAACCGGCAGCTCGACAACAGCGCCATGCCTTCGCGTGACCCCATCGCGGGCAGCTACATCACCTCGGGTTTCGGTGGTCGTGCGGATCCGTTCGGCGGCGGCAGCCAGTTCCACAAGGGCATCGATTTCCAGGCCAACATCGGCGATCCGGTGCTGGCGGTGGCCGATGGCGTGGTCAGCTATGCCGGTGTCCGTTCCGGCTACGGCAATACCGTCGAGGTCGATCACGGCAATGGCTACATCACCCGCTACGCGCACAACTCGCGCCTGACCCACCAAGTGGGGGATCTGGTCCGTGCCGGGCAGGAAATCGCCAAGGCCGGCTCCAGCGGGCGCTCGACTGGCGCGCATGTGCATTTCGAAGTCTGGCAGGACGGCGTGGTGGTCAACCCGCGCAAATTCCTTGGCCACAACAACGCGCTGGCGCGGCACGGGCCCGAACGCGGCTGACAACGGGCGGGGGGGCTTGCATACGTCGCCGGCCGCCTCCAGCTAAACTAACCGATTCCCGGACGCACGCAGCCGCGCGCGCCCGGTTGCCGTTGTCCAATTTCGATGCCGCGCCCGAGGCGCGCATCCCGCCAGGGATTGCACCCCCCATGATCAACAGTTTGCTCACCAGTGTTTTCGGCAGCCGCAACGACCGGTTGCTCAAGCAGTACAACGCCAACGTCAAGAAGATCAACGCCCTCGAGCCGCAGATGCAGGCGCTGTCGGACGAGGCGCTGCAGTCCAAGTCCGCGGAGTTCAAGCAGCGCATCGCCAAGGGCGAGACGCTGGACAAGCTGCTGCCGGAGGCTTTCGCGGTGTGCCGTGAAGCGTCCGTGCGCGTGTTCGGCATGCGCCATTTCGATGTCCAGCTGGTCGGCGGCATGGTGCTGCACGCCGGCAAGATCGCGGAAATGCGCACGGGTGAAGGCAAGACCCTGACCGCGACGCTGGCGGTGTACCTCAATGCCCTGGAAGGCAAGGGCGTGCACGTGGTCACCGTGAACGACTACCTGGCCCGTCGCGACGCCGCCCAGATGGGCAAGCTGTACAACTGGCTGGGCCTGTCGGTGGGCGTGGTCTACCCCGGCATGCCGCATGGCAACAAGGGCGCGGCCTACGGCTGCGACATCACCTACGGCACCAACAACGAATTCGGCTTCGACTACCTGCGCGACAACATGGCGCTGTCGAAGGAAGACCGCTTCCAGCGCGGCCTCAATTTCGCCATCGTCGACGAAGTGGACTCGATCCTGATCGACGAGGCGCGTACCCCGCTGATCATCTCGGGCCCCGCCGACGAGTCGCCCGAGCTGTACCTGCGCGTCAATGCCGTGGTGCCCTCGCTGTTGCGACAGGCGAACGAAGAAGCCGATGGCGATTACTGGGTGGACGAGAAGCAGAAACAGGTCCACATGTCCGAAGTCGGGCAGGAGCATGCCGAGCAGCTGCTGCGCCAGGCCGGCATCCTCGGGCCGGAAGAAAGCCTCTACGCGGCGCAGAACATCCACGTCGTCCACCACCTCAATGCGGCGATGCGGGCGCACGCCATCTATCAGCGTGACGTCGACTACATCGTCAAGGACGGTGAAGTCATCATCGTCGACGAGTTCACCGGCCGCACCCTGCCGGGGCGTCGCTGGTCGGACGGCCTGCATCAGGCGGTGGAGGCCAAGGAAGGTGTGCAGGTGCAGCGCGAAAACCAGACGCTGGCCTCGGTGACCTTCCAGAACCTGTTCCGCATGTACAAGAAGCTGTCGGGCATGACCGGTACTGCGGACACCGAAGCCTTCGAATTCCAGAACATCTACGGGCTGGAAGTGGTGGTCATCCCCACCCACCGGCCGATGGTCCGCAAGGACCACTCCGACATGGTCTTCCTCAACCGCGCGGGCAAATACCGGGCGGTGGCCAACGAAATCAAGGCCTGCGTGGCCAAGGGTCAGCCGGTGCTGGTGGGCACCACGTCGATCGAAGTCTCCGAACTGCTCAGCCAGAACCTGCGCGAAGCCGGCATCCCGCATGAGGTGCTCAACGCCAAGCAGCACGAGCGTGAAGCCCACATCGTCGCCAATGCCGGTGCACCCGGCGCCGTGACCATCGCCACCAACATGGCCGGCCGCGGCACCGACATCGTGCTGGGCGGTTCGCTGGAAGCGGCGTTGGCTGCACTGGGCGACGCGGCAACGGACGCCGACAATGCGCGCATCAAGGCCGAGTGGCAGCAGCGGCACGACGCGGTGAAGGCGGCCGGTGGCCTGCACATCATCGGCACCGAGCGCCACGAATCCCGCCGCATCGACAACCAGCTGCGCGGCCGTTCCGGCCGTCAGGGCGACCCGGGTTCCAGCCGCTTCTACCTGTCGCTGGAAGACAACCTGATGCGTATCTTCGCCGCCGACTGGGTGCAGAAGGTGATGGCGCGCATGGGCTTGAAGGAAGACGACATCATCGAAAGCCCGCTGGTCACCAAGCAGATCGCCAATGCCCAGCGCAAGGTCGAGGCGCACAACTTCGACATCCGCAAAAACCTGCTGGATTTCGACGACGTCAACAACGACCAGCGCAAGGTCATCTATGGCCAGCGCAATGAGCTGCTGGAAGCCGCGAGCATCCAGGACAACGTCGAGGGCATCCGCCACGACGTGGTGAGCGATCTGGTCGAGCGTTTCGTGCCGACGGATTCAGTGGACGACCAGTGGGACCTGCCAGGGCTGGAAGCCGAGCTGGCGGCTGAGCTGGGCGTGCAAATGGCGCTGGTGCAGTTGCACAAGGACGAGTCGGAGCTGGACGCCGAGCAGATCCGCAAGCGCGTGCTTGACACGGTTGGCGCAACTTTCGCAGCGAAGGAAGCGCAGGTGGGCAACGACACCATGCGCATGCTCGAAAAGCACGTGATGCTGAACGTGCTGGACCAGAACTGGAAGGAGCACCTGGCGCGCATGGATTACCTGCGCCAAGGCATCCACCTGCGCGGCTATGCGCAGAAGCAGCCGAAGCAGGAGTACAAAAAAGAAGCCTTCGAGCTGTTCTCGGAGTTGCTGGAAAAGGTCAAGCGCGAGGTCGTGTCGCTGCTGGCACGGGTCCGGATCCGCACCGAGGAGGAAGTGGCGCAGGCCGAGGCGCAGGAACGCGCCCGCGCCGAAGCCATCGCCCGGCAGATGCAGTTCCAGCACGCCGGCATGGGCGGCCTGGGGGCGGA
>CAUJJG010000076.1 GCA_963205445.1 Pseudomonadota bacterium | reverse complement strand
CTCCAGCTTCGTACGGGCTTCGCGGCGCAGGCGCGCTTCTTCCTGCTTCAGACGTTCGGCCTCGATCCGCTCGTCCTTCTCCTTCTGCGCACGGATCGCATAGGCCTTGGCCAGATCGATGTCCTCGCGCGAACGTGGCTTGTGGACATGACCGCGCGACTGTGGCCTGCCGCCGCCCGGTTTGCTTGCCTGCGCGGGCTTGCCGCCCGGCGCCTGCTTCGCTTTCGATGGGTCCTGCCTGGGGCGTGCGGCGGGTTTCGGGGCATCCTTGAAGCCCAGGCCCAGCAGTTGATCGCGAAGGGAATTGCTCATGGTGAGATCGATTGCTCAGTAATGCGGTGGAGGGGGTTCACTGGCGGCGTCACCGGTTACCGGCCCGGCGGCCATCGCGCTGCGCAATTGTCGCAATTCTTCCAGCGCACGATGCAGCCGAAGCGCATTTTGAGCCTCTTCGTTGCGCGCAGCAGCCACCGCATCACTGAGCTCCAGCAAGGCATGCTCCTGAAACGCCAACCGGGTTTCCAGCTCAACAAACCGTTCTTCCAAGCTTGGCATGTTCATCCTCCGCGCAAGGACCGGCCACGGCCGATGCCGTAATACGCCAGCCCCGCCGACTCGACCTCATGCGGGTCGTACACGTTGCGACCGTCGAACACCACGGCATCGGACAACGCTGCCACCAGACGGCTGAAGTCCGGGCTGCGAAACTGTTTCCACTCGGTCAGCACCACCAGTGCATCCGCCCCCTGCAAGGCCTCTGCAGCATTGGAGCAAAGCACCAGGTCGGCACGCTCCCCGAAGATGCGTCGGGTTTCCTCCATCGCCTCCGGGTCATGCGCCTGCACCCGCGCCCCGGCCGCCCACAGCTGCGCCAGCAGGGTGCGGCTGGAGGCTTCGCGCATGTCATCGGTATTGGGCTTGAATGCCAGGCCCCACAAGGCGATGGTCTTGCCGCGCAGGGCATCAGCACTGCCGTAGTGACGCACCATCAGCTCGAACAGATGCCCCTTCTGGGCGGCATTGACCGCCTCCACCGCATCCAGCAAGCGCGGCGTCACGCCGTGCTGCTGCGCCGTCCTGGCAAGTGCCTGAACATCCTTGGGGAAACACGAGCCGCCGTAACCCGCCCCCGGATAGATGAAATGCCAACCGATGCGGGGGTCGGAACCAATGCCCTTGCGCACCATCTCCACATCGGCCCCCACCTGCTCGGCGATGTTGGCGATCTCGTTCATGAAGCTGATCTTGGTGGCCAGCATGGCGTTGGCCGCGTACTTGGTCAGCTCGGCCGAACGCACGTCCATCGCCACGATGCGGTCGTGGTTGCGGTTGAATGGCGCATAGAGCCGACGCAAAGCCTCCACCGCTGCGGCATCGTCCGCACCAATCACGATGCGGTCCGGGCGCATGCAGTCCTCGACGGCCGCGCCCTCCTTCAGGAACTCCGGGTTTGACACCACTGCAAAACCCGGCCGCACGTCACGCCCGCTCAGCGCCGACGCAATCGTTTCTCGCACCTTGTCCGCCGTCCCCACCGGGACGGTGGATTTGTTGACGATGACCGCCGACCGTTGCAGGTGCTGCCCGATGGTGCGTGCGACCGCCAGCACATAGGTGAGGTCGGCACTGCCGTCCTCATCAGGCGGCGTCCCCACGGCAATGAACAGGATTTCGCCGTGCGCAATGCCGGCAGCAGCGTCAGTGGTGAAACGCAACCGCCCTGCCGAATGGTTGGCCTTGACCATCGGCGCCAAGCCTGGCTCGAAAATCGGCACGACCCCGTTGTTCAGACCCTCGACCTTGGCGGCATCCACATCGATGCACACCACGTCGTGTCCCACTTCCGCAAGGCAAGTTCCGGTCACCAGACCCACGTAGCCGGTTCCGAAAATGCAAACTCGCATGCGTTCTTTCTCCTGTCGCCTTCACTGCAAAGGAAAAGGGGGCGCATCGCACGGATACGCCCCTTTCCAGACAATCCAAAATCAGTGTGCTTCCGGCTGCTTGACGATGTCGATCAGCTCCACTTCGAAGATCAGCATCTGGTTCGGGCCGATCATCGGCGGGGCCTGTTCGCCATAAGCCAGCTTGGCGGGGATCCAGAACTTGTACTTGCTGCCCACCGACATCAGCTGCAGACCTTCGGACCAGCCCGGGATGACGCCACTGAGCGGCAGCGTTGCCGGCTCGCCACGCTTGTACGAGCTGTCGAACTCGGTGCCGTCGATCAAGGTACCCTTGTAGTGCACCTTGACCCCACTGCTTGCGGCGGGCTTGGCACCCGTGCCCTGGGTCAACACCTGGTATTGCAGGCCGGACGCCGTGGTGACCACGCCCGTCTTCTTGCCGTTCTCGGCCAGGAACTTGTCGCCCTTGTCCTGATTGGTCTTGGCCTCCTGCTGCATCTTCACGATCTGCTTGGCCTGCATCTTCTGACCGAAAGCCTGCATGATCTGCTGCGCCTGCTCATCGGTGATCAGCATTTTCTCGTCGGCCATCTTGGCCCGAAGGGCCTTGATCAGGGTATCGACATTGACCTCATCCTTGATCTCGGCCAGCTGCCGTCCCATTGCCATGCCGATGGTGTAGCTGACCTGTTCCTTCTCGGTTGGCAGGCCCGGATAGCCGCTCTTTTCACCCGCCGGCTTGTTGGCTTCGGTGGCGGTGGAGGACACGTCGACGGGCTTCTGCTCGGCCTTGCAGGCGGAGAGCGCGAACAGCGTGGCAAAGGCCAGGGCGGTGGTGCGGAGGTACGGCTTCATCGGGTGATGGCTCCAGGAGAAAGGCGACGGGACCGGCGAGTGCCGGAAAAGGAATAACGGGGGTTGGACTTATTCAACGCCCAACAGTTCAACTTCAAACACGAGCGTGGCATTGGGCGGGATGGCGGGGCCCGCCCCCTTCTCTCCGTAGCCAAGGTGGGCCGGCACCCAGAAGCGGTACTTGGCGCCGGTCGGCATCATTGCGACACCTTCACTCCAGCCCCTGATGACCTGATCCAGACCGAATTCCGCAGGCTGGCCACGATCATAGGAACTGTCGAATTTTGTGCCATCGAGCAAGGTGCCCACGTAATGGACGCGAACGCTCTGGCCAGGCCGCGGCCGCACGCCGTTGCCTTGACGCAGCACCATGTACTGCAGGCCACTGGGCGTGGTGAAGACACCCTTGACGCCCTTGTTGCCGGCAAGAAATGCGCGCTCTTCCTCCAGCGCGGCCTGGCCCTTGGCAAGGCGTTCGGTTTCGCGCGCCTTGCTCACGCGGGCCGAGAAGGCCGTGCGTATGCGACTCAGCTCGGCATCATTCAGCAGCGGCGTAGCGCCTGGGGTCGCCGCATCTTTCACACCGCGCAGGAACATGGGCATGTCGAACTCACCACGCAGGCTGGCCAGCGACTGACCAATGCGCGCGCCCACCAACAAGCCCGCCTTGGTGCGGTCCAATGCCGGCAACGGCTTGCCGTCCCGCCGCGCACCGATCGCCGCCATCAACGCCTGCCCTGTCTGCTTGGCATCCGCGTCATTCAACAGCGGATTGCCGCCTGCCATGCCGTTTTCCACGGCGCGCTGGAAAGCCGCCAATTCGAGATCCGGCAAGCCTGGGCCAATCGATCGGCCTACGTCGTGCCCGATCATGTATCCAACCTTGTCCCGCTCACCCAGCTCCGCAGGCGTCTGCGCGTTGACATGCCCACCGGCGAACAGGGCTACGAGCAGCATGCCCAGTGCACGCAATGACGACTTCATGGTGGGGGCAACCTCCGCATCGCAAGGGAAAGCGCGCAACGCTCGCAGCACGCACAAGCGGCTTATTGTCCTTGTCCTGTTGCCTCCCGGCAATCCCGGCCATCGGCACGCATTCATCGCCGCTTCCCTGTTTTACATGACCTCAGTCACCCATGACTTCAGTTGGGGGGATGAAACTTGACGGTCAAAAATTTAGTGTTATAGTTACCTACATCACCGACAACCTGAGCAGGAAGTTCACCATGAACCGCAAGCTCCACAACACCCTGATCGCCGCACTGTCTTCGGGAAGTTTGCTGGTCTTCGCTCTCCTGATCGGCACACCCGCAGACCGATTGGAAGGCAACGCGTCCCCGTTCGCCAGCACCGTTGCGGACACCACGACTGCAAACGCTGCCACCACTGCCCGAACCCACCTGCGTACCGCGTCTGCCGGTGCGCCCCTCCACCGCACCCGGCAGTCGGTGCGGATGCCGTTCTTTTCCTTCCTGCCACAGGATTGAGCCATGACCGCCATTGAATGGAGCGATGGGGCTCCGATCTACCGCCAACTCAAGGAACGCGTCGTCGCCATGATGCTCGACGGCGCCCTCAAGCCAGGGGATGCGTTGCCTTCCGTCCGCCAGGTGGCGGCCGAATACCAACTGAATCCGATCACCGTCTCGCGCGCCTACCAGGAGCTCGCGGATGAACAACTCGTCGAAAAACGAAGGGGACTGGGCATGTACGTGACCGAAGGGGCCAACACCCGATTGATGGCCAGTGAACGCGAAAGATTCCTGCGCGAGGAATGGCCACTTGTGCTTGAGCGCATCCAGCGATTGGGCCTGGACATCCAAGACCTGCTGGATCCCCAGCGCAAGTGGGGGCCCAAGTGAACACCACCATGAATGCTCCCGTCATCACTGCCCGCGGCCTGCGCAAGGGCTACAAGAACAAGCTGGCCTTGGACAACACCGCCTTCGAGATCCCCGCCGGGCGTATCGTCGGCCTGATTGGCCCCAACGGCGCCGGCAAGACCACGGCACTCAAGGCCATTCTCGGCCTGATCCCCTTCGAAGGTGAGCTGAAGGTCCTCGGCAAGGATCCACGCACACAGCGCGATGCCTTGATGAACGACGTCTGCTTCATCGCCGATGTGGCGGTGTTGCCGCGCTGGATCACGGTGGCGCAGGCGATCGAGTTCGTCGCCGGCGTGCACCCAAGGTTTGATGCCGCCAAATGCCAGCGCTTCCTGGAAGGCACACAGCTCAAGCCCAATCTGAAAGTCCGTGAAATGTCCAAGGGCATGATCGTGCAGCTGCACCTGGCTTTGGTCATGGCCATCGATGCCCGCCTGCTGGTGCTGGACGAGCCCACGCTGGGGCTGGACATCCTCTACCGCAAGCAGTTCTACCAGCGATTGCTGGAGGACTATTTCGACGAAGAAAAGACCATTCTGGTCACCACGCATCAGGTCGAGGAAATCGAACACATCCTGACCGACGTGATGTTCATCCGAGACGGCAAGGTCGTGCTGAATTCGGCCATGGACACCCTGGGCGAGCGTTATACCGAAGTACTCGTCAACGCCGACAAGCTGGACGCCGCACGCAGCCTGCGCCCGATCGATGAACGCAGCCTGCCATTCGGCAAGACCGTGATGCTGTTCGATGGCGCCGACCGCGCACTACTGGACGCACTGGGCGAAACCCGCACCCCGGGGCTGGCCGACCTGTTCGTCGCCACCATGAAAGGAACCTACGCATGAACGCCATCGCTGCATCTCCGCGCACGGCCATGACCGCGGCGCACCCCACGCACAAACTGAAGCTGTTGCTCAAGCGGGAGTATTGGGAACACAAGGGCGGGTTCTTCTGGGCCCCTGTCGTCGCCGGCGGCATCTCCCTCGTGCTGACCCTGATGGGACTGCTGTTTGCCGAATTTGCAGCCCGAAAGGGCATGGCCGAAGGCGATGGCATACATATCGACGGCGTCCGCATCAACGGCCTGGATTTCGGTGCGATGACCGCCCAGATGAGCAGCGGTGACCTTGCCAAATTGGCCGATGGCATCAGCCTGAGCACGGCCTCGGCCATGTTCTGGCCCATGCTGGTGCTGGGCTTTGTGGTGTTCTTCTACTGCCTCGGCAGCTTGTATGACGAGCGCAAGGACCGCAGCGTTTTGTTCTGGAAGTCACTGCCAGTCTCCGACCGCGACACCGTGCTGGCCAAGGCCCTCAGTGCCCTGGTGGTGGCTCCGGCCATGGCCATGGCCGTCGGCATCGCTTGCATGATCGGCTTCCTGCTGATTCTCAGCGTCTTCGTGCTGATCCACCACGGCAATCCCTTCACCCTGCTGTGGAGTCCGGGCAATCTGCTGGCCAATGCGGGCCTGGCTGTTGCCGCCCTGCCCATCTACGCACTGTGGGCTTTGCCCAGCGCCGGTTGGCTGTTGCTGTGCTCGGCCTGGTCCCGTAGCAAGCCCTTCCTGTGGGCCATCATGCTTCCAGTGTTCACAGGCATCTTCCTGAGCTGGTTCGACCTGATGCGGACGTTTGATCTGGGCGATGGCTGGTTCTGGCGGAACGTGGTCGCGCGCCTGCTGGGCGGCGTGTTCCCCGGCACCTGGTTCGGCGCCATGGATCTGCAGGCACTCGAACATGCAACCAAGCCCGACCACCTGGTGCTGCTGAAGTCCATGTACGCCGTGTTCGCCACCCCTGACCTGTGGATTGGCGTTGTAGCCGGCGTTGCCATGATCGTCATGGCCATCCGCCTGCGCCGCTGGCGCGACGACAACTGACCTTCTCCAAACCGGGGGCTGACCATGAACATCAAGCACATCCTGCCCATTGCCGCACTTTCCCTGACCTTGGGCACAACGGCACAGGCTTTGCCTGCAAACGCAGACGACACCGGCATCAACACCGAGATCCGCCGCGAGCTTGTCGATGCGCGCAAGGAAGTCAGGACCGAGCTGGCCAAGGCCAGACAGGAGTTGGAGACCGGGAACCTGACATTGCAGGACAGCTTTCAATTCGGTGCGAAGCCCAAATCAAACCGACACGACATGGAGAAACCGACAGCCGCCATCACGCCGCAAGGGGACCTGCTGATTGACGGGAAAGCTCAGGAAATCGACAACGGTCAGCGTCGTCAGCTTCTGATGTATCGGGGCTTGATGGTGGAAATTGCAAAAATCGGCATCGACATCGGTCAGGACAGTGCCGAAGCAGCGCTGGCAGCCGTTGACCGGTCATGGATCAGCCTGATGTTTGGTGCACTGACCGGCAGTCTGGAACGCCGCATCGAACAGACGGTGCAACAACAGGTGGAACCACGTGTCCGTGGCCTCTGCCGGATCCTGCCAAGAGTGATGGAATCACAGCAACGCCTGGCCGCCACACTTCCGCAATTCCGCCCTTATGCGACATTGGAACAGCGTGACGTCGCCAATTGCGAAACCAACGTGCGACGCGATTTCGCAAGCCTTTGAACGGAGACAGATTCATGAAACAACGCTCACTGCTTGCCACCGCCCTCATTGCCTGCCTGCCCTTGCTCGCCTGCACCCAATCCACCCAGCCACCTGCAAACTCGGAAGCAACCGCAGCCCAGGCTGACAAGGGATTCGTCGCCAAGCAACTCGACAAGGCGTTCGCTGAAGCCCGCAAGGAGTTGCGCGAAGGCAATCTCAGCCTGAACAACGGCATCAAGATCGGCAGAAAACATCTGGGCAAGGACGAACCCGGTCTGCCAAAGGCCGAGATCACCCCAACAGGCGAATTGCTCATCGATGGCAAGGCCGTGGCCACCGACGCCGCCCAGCGTGAGGCCCTGCTCGCATACCGCAGCCATGTCATCGGCATTGCCGAAGCCGGCATGGAAATCGGTGCGAAGGGGGTTGATCTGGCCGGTACCGCATTGAAAGGCGTAGCCGGTGCCATCATGGGTGGGGAAGAAGGCGACAAGGCCTTCGAAGCCAAGATGGAAGCAGAAGGCAAGAAACTTGAAGCCGAGGCCATGAAGCTGTGCCAACGCTTGCCGGCGCTGCTGGAATCCCAGCAGGTCCTGGCCAACAGCCTCCCAGACTTCAAGCCCTACGCCACCATGACGCAGGCCGACATCGACGACTGCGAAAAAGACAAAGACAAGGCCCGCGGCGTGGCCGTGACCAGCCCGTAAGACAACCGGCAGGGTGCGGGCTTCCACCCCGCCCTGCTTTCAGCTCAAACCAAACCCAGCCCCACGCGCCAGCACGTCGAAACCCGGGAACGAAGTCGCCACGGTGGCCACATCGCGGATCTGCACCGCGCCGCTGCTGCGCTGGGCGGCAACCGCAAACGCCATCGCGATGCGGTGGTCGTCGTAGCTTTCGATCACCCCGCTGCCCAGTGGCCCCGGATGGATCGTTGCACCGTCCGGGGTTTCGTCCACCTGCAGGCCCAGCGTGCGCAGGCCGGCGGCCATCACCCCGAGGCGGTCGGATTCCTTCACCCGCAGCTCGGCGGCACCGCGCACCACGGTCGGCCCCTCGGCGCAGGCGGCGGCCACGAACAGCGCCGGGAACTCGTCGATCATGTCCGGCACCAGCGCCTCGGGCACCTCGATCCCGCGCAGCGGCGCGTGGCGCACGACCAGGTCGGCCACCGGCTCGCCGCCGTGGACGCCGGCGTGTTCTTCGCGGATGTCCGCGCCCATCATCCGCAGCGCCGCCAGCAGCCCGGTGCGGCGCGGGTTCAGCCCCACCTGCCGCAGCCGCAGCTCGGAGCCAGGGACAATGCTGGCGGCGACCAGAAAAAACGCCGCCGAGGAAACATCCGCCGGCACCGCCACGTCGGTGGCGCGCAGGCGCTGGCCGCCGCGCAGACGCGCGTAGCCAGGGGAGAAGTCGATGTCCACGCCGAAGGCCGCGAGCATGCGCTCGGTGTAGTCGCGGGTCGGGTGCGGCTCGCGCACCACGGTTTCGCCCTGCGCGTACAGCCCGGCCAGCAGCAGCGCGGATTTGACCTGCGCGCTGGCGACCTCCAGGGTGTGGTCGATGCCGACCAGCGCCTGTCCGCCGTGGATCCGCAGCGGCGGCGTGCCGTCGCCCTCGGTGTCGATGCGCGCGCCCATCTTCGCCAACGGCAGCGTCACCCGGCGCATCGGCCGCTTCGACAGCGAGGCGTCGCCGACCAGGGTGGAGTCGAACGACTGCGCCGCCAGCAGGCCCGCCAGCAGGCGCATGCCGGTGCCGGCGTTGCCGCAGTCCAGCGCCGCATCGCAGCCGCGCAGGCCGTCGATGCCGACCCCGTGCACGATCCGCTGCGAGGGCGACGGGGTTTCGATCTGCACGCCGAGGCGGGCGAAAATCGCGGCGGTGGCGCGGGTGTCCTCGCCTTCCAGAAAGCCGTCGATCTTCGACACGCCGTCGGCCAGCGCCGCGAACATGATCGAACGGTGCGAAACCGACTTGTCGCCGGGGATCGCCAGTGTCCCGCGCAGCGGCGTACCCGCCCGCGCCTGCCAATGCTTGCCCATGCTCACGCCCGCACCTCCCCCAGCACCTCGCCCAGCACCTCGTCCAGCGCCGCCAGCAGGCGCGCGTTTTCCGGTTCCGTGCCCACGGTGATCCGCAGGCAGTCGCCCAACCCGTAGCCGCCCATCGGCCGCAGGATCACCCCGCGCGCCAGTAGCCCGGCTTCAATCGCCGCGGTCTGCGCGCCGAACTCCACCAGCAGGAAATTGGTCTGCGACGGCGACACCACAAGACCACGCTGGCGCAGCGCCTTGCTCAACGCCTCGCGCTGCACGCGGTTGCCGGCCACGCCCGCGGCCAGATGCGCGGCATCGGCCAGCGCCGCTTCCGCCGCCGCCAGCCCCGCCGCGTTGACGTTGAAGCTCTCGCGCACCCGCTCCATCACCGCGATCAGCGCCGGATGCGCCAGCGCACAGCCCACCCGCAATCCGGCCAGCGCATAGGCCTTGCTGAAGGTGCGGGTGACGATCAGGTTCGGGTGCTGCGCCAGCAGCGGCAGCGCGCTGGCGTAGTCGGGGGCATCGACGAATTCGGCATAGGCCTCGTCCACCACCACCAGCACCTCGGGCGGCAGCGCGCGCAGGAAGGCGGCAAAGTCCGCGCCGGCATACCAGGTGCCGGTGGGGTTGTTGGGATTGGCCAGATAGACCAGCCTAGTGCGCGGCGTCACCGCCGCCCGCAGCGC
>CAUJJG010000075.1 GCA_963205445.1 Pseudomonadota bacterium | reverse complement strand
GGCAACACTGACTTGATCAGCGTTGCCTCAACCGTCGTTTGCCACACCGTGCGGCACATGCCCTGCGGCGACGTGGCGACGTGCCGAATCGATGTTTTGCGGAGAATCGTCGAAGAAAATGTCGGCGCCGAAGGCCTGCAGAAATGGCCCCTTGTCGCGCCCCCCCAGAAACAACGCCTCGTCCAGGCGCACGTCCCAATCCCGCAGCGTGCGGATCACACGCTCATGTGCGGGGGCCGAACGCGCGGTGACAAGGGCAGTACGTATGGGCGCATCTTCACCCGCCGGAAACGCCGCCTGCAGGGCATGCAGGGACGACAGAAACCCCCGGAAAGGGCCGCCGGAGAGAGGCTCATGGGCCAATGCGCGCTCGTGTCGGCCGAACGCTTCCACCCCCTGCTCCCGCGATACCCGCTCGCTTTCGTCACCGAAGAGGACGGCATCCCCATCGAAGGCGATGCGCAGCTGCGGTTGGCGCGGCTCGCTGGCCTTTTCCGGCAGGATGGTGGCCGCCGCCACCCCCGCCGCCAACGCGCTGCGCACTGATTCGGGATTGGCCGACAGGAACAGTTGCGCGCCGAACGGCCGAATGTAGGGCCAGACCGGTGCCCCTGCGGTAAACGTGGCCCGTCGAATGTCCAGCCCGTGATGCTGGATGGAGTTGAACACCCGCAACCCGGTGTCGGAGGAATTGCGCGACAGCAGGATCACCTCCACCCGCGGCGCCGTGGCAGGTGCGCCGGCATTCAGGGCCAGCAACTTCCGCACCAAGGGGAAGGCAATGCCGGGGGCCAGCACCACGTCCTCGTTTGCCCGCTGGAAGCTGGCAAACGCCGCAATTCCCTCGCGTTCGAACAGCGCATGGCTGTCTTCCATGTGGAACAGTGCGCGTGCGGTGATGGCGATGGTGAGGATGGCAACGGGCTCGGACATGCCGGCATTGTCGCCGATCCGTGTCGCAGGCGTTGCGACACGAATCGGCTCAGACCGCGAACTGTTCCATCAGGATGCGCTCCTCGAGATTGTGCTCGGGGTCAAACAGCAAGGTCACGCGGCGGTCGCGCGATTCGCGTACCAGCACCTCGGTGACATCGCGCACTTCATGCGAGTCGGCAGTGGCACTAACCGGACGCTTGTGCGGGTTCAGCACCCGGAAACGCACCTCGGTGCCGGATTTCAAAACCGCCCCGCGCCAGCGACGGGGCCGGAAAGGGGCGATGGGCGTCAACGCCATCACATTGGCCCCCAACGGCAGGATGGGGCCATGGGCGGAGAAGTTGTAGGCGGTACTGCCGGCCGGCGTGGCCAACATCACCCCGTCGCAAACCAACTCGTCCAGACGCACCTCGCCGTTCAACTCGATGGCGACATGCGCGGCCTGACGAGTTTGCCGCAGCAGCGATACTTCGTTGTAGGCCAAGGACGTGACGATGGCCCCCGATTCGGTCTGCACCTGCATTTCCAGCGGATGCAGTACCGCCGGCTCCGCCGCTGCGATGCGGTCCAGCAGGTCGTCCTCCTCCCGATACTGGTTCATCAGGAAGCCGACCGAACCCAGTTTCATCCCGAACACGGGCTTGCCCAGCGCGCCATGCCGATGCAGGGTTTGCAGCATGAAGCCGTCCCCGCCGAGGGAGACGATCACGTCTGCATCACGCGGGGCATGGTTGCCATGGCACGCCGTCAAGGCGGCCAGGGCGGATTGCGCTTCATCGACGGGGCTGGCCAGCAAGGCAAGGCGGGGCGTGGTCATGGCGCGAGGATAGCGCGTCCACGCCGCTGGCTGTGCCAGCTCGGGTAGCGGGGGTTGCAAACCACCCGCCACCCGTGCGCAGGATCAGCCGCGATTGGCCAACTGTGCGACGCGCTGTACCGCCACCGAGCAGGTGGGGTAGTCCAGCACCTTCTGTGCAGCCAGCTCGGCCAGCATCTCCATGGTGAAGCGCAACGAAGCATCGTCGCGGGCCAGCCAGGCGGTGACCTTCGCGTCGGCGTCCTTGCCCGGCATCGCCAGCACTTGGGCCGTGAGGTTGCGCAACTGCGTTGCAAGCTCGTCGCGCAACACGCCACGCGCCACCGCGTGCCAACGCCCTTCCACCTTCAACGCATCGATCTGAGCACGCAACCACGGGGCATGCAGGGCATCGGAAAGCCGAAAGTAGGCCTTGGCCACGTCCACCGTCTTCTGTTTGCGCTCACGCGCCAGCTCGATGATGTTGGGGCTGGCTTCGAGGTAAGGCAACGCTGCCAGCTGGTCGGCCAGCTTCGCAGGCACGCCCTTCTCGCGCCACGCCTTGCGGCTGGCCTCGTACTCGGGACGCTGCGACGGCGGGAGAATGCCTTCGCCGGCACGGATGTCCGTGAACCCGCCGTGGTAGCGATCAACCGCCGTGGTGATGGCCGGGATGGCACCCGGACGCGACAGCAACCAGCGCGTGAAACCACGCTGCAATTCCCAGATCACCTGCAGCGCATCCACCTGCACGGATTCGGCCACCTTGCCGTCCAGCGCATCGATCTGCGCCCAAAGCTCGCGCGCATCCAGCGTCTCGCGGGTGATGGTGTAGGCACGGGCGATCTCGCCAATGCTGCGGCCGCTGTCTTCCTTCATCCGCAGCAGGAAGGTGGCGCCCATGCGGTTGATGGTGGAATTGGTGACCGCGGTGGCGATGATCTCGCGCTTCAGGCGGTGGCCCTCCATCGCCTTGGCGTACTTCGCCTGCAGCGGCGCCGGGAAGTAGCGCACCAGCTCCTTGGAGAGGTAAGGATCTTCCGGAACGTCCGACGCCAGCAGTTCAGGATAGGCCACCAGCTTCGAGTAGGAGAGCAGGATCGACAGCTCGGGACGGGTCAGGCCCTGGCCACGCAGCTTGCGCTCGGCCATCTGCGCATCGGTGGGCAGGAATTCGATCTGCCGGTCCAGCAGGCCCTGCGATTCCAGAGTACTGATGAAATGCATCTTCGAGCCCAGACGAGATTCGCTCATCCGCTCCATCAGGCTCAGCGTCTGGTTCTGGCGATAGTTGTCGTTCAACACCAGCTGCGCCACCTCGTCGGTCATCGCAGCCATCAACTTGTTGCGCTCGGCCAGCTTCAGGCGCTTTTTCTGCACCTCGCCCGTCAGCAGGATCTTGATGTTGACCTCATGGTCGGAGGTGTCCACACCGGCGGAGTTGTCGATGAAATCGGTATTGAGCCGCACGCCCGCCTGCGCCGCCTCGATGCGGCCCAACTGGGTCATGCCGAGGTTGCCACCTTCACCGATCACCCGGCAACGCAGATCACGGCCATCAACCCGCAAGGCATTGTTCGCCCGGTCACCGGCATCGGCGTGGGATTCGCTGGAGGCCTTCACATAGGTGCCGATGCCACCGTTGTAAAGCAGGTCCACGGGCGCGCGCAGGGCCGCGTTCAGCAGCTCATTGGGCGCCATGCTCTTGGCCCCTTCGGGAAGCGCCAAGGCCTGGCGCACTTCCGGCGTGATCTCGATGGTCTTTGCCGAGCGCGGGAAGATGCCGCCGCCCTTGCTGATCAGCTTGGCGTCGTAATCCTCCCAGCTGGAGCGCGGCAGATCGAACAGGCGCTGACGCTCCTTGAAGGACTTCGCCGAATCCGGGTTCGGGTCGAGGAAGATGTGGCGATGGTCGAAGGCGCACACCAGACGGATGTGCTTGCTGAGCAGCATGCCGTTGCCAAACACGTCGCCCGACATGTCGCCAATGCCGACGCAAGTAAAATCCTGCTTCTGGCAATCGACGCCCAATGCCCGGAAATGGTGCTTGACCGATTCCCAGGCACCGCGCGCCGTGATGGCCATGCCCTTGTGGCTGTAGCCCGCACTGCCGCCCGAAGCGAACGCATCATCCAGCCAGAAACCGTGGGCCTGGGCGATGCCGTTGGCGATATCGGAGAAGCTGGCGGTGCCCTTGTCGGCGGCCACCACCAGGTACGGGTCATCGCCGTCGTGTCGCACCACCTGCGCCGGCGGCAGAACCTTGCCGTCCACGCTCAAGTTGTCGGTGATGTCCAGCAAGCCGTTGATGAAGCGCTTGTAGCAGGCGATGCCCTCCGCCATCCACGCATCGCGATCCACCGCCGGGTTGGGCAGCTGCTTGGCGTAGAACCCGCCCTTGCTGCCCACCGGCACGATCACGGTGTTCTTCACCATCTGTGCCTTGACCAGGCCCAGCACTTCGGTGCGGAAATCCTCGCGGCGGTCCGACCAGCGCAAGCCACCACGCGCCACCGGCCCGAAACGCAGATGGGTGCCTTCCACGCGCGGGCCGCAGACCCAGATTTCGCGGTAAGGCCGCGGCTTGGGCAGGTCCGGCACCAGTGCGGTGTCGAATTTGAATGCCAGATAGTCAGCAGGGCCGCCATCCTTGCGCAGGCCGTCCTTGTACTCGATGTAGTAGTTGGTGCGCAGGGTCGCATCGATGACGCCGATGAAGCTGCGCAGGATGCGGTCTTCGTCCAGGCTGGCCACACGGTCCAGCAAGCCCAGCAGGGTCTTGCGTGCCACGTCGATCTGCTGCTCGCGCTTGCCGGAGCGGGCTGCGACCAGCGCCTGCAAGGCAGCCATCGCCGCTTGATCGCCGGCGGCCAGGGATTTCAGCTGGGTACCGAATTGCTCCATGCCGTGCTTGATCTCGGCCGCACTTTCCTTGCCTGTTGCCGGATCGAAACGGGCCTCGAACAGCTCCACCACCAGCCGCGCCAACAACGGGTAGCGCACCAGCGTGGCTTCCATATAGCTCTGCGAGAACGGCACGCCGGTCTGCAACAGGTACTTGCAGTAGGCACGCAGCATCGCCACCTGGCGCCAGGAGAGGCCAGCGGCCAGCACCAACCGGTTGAAGCCATCGTTCTCGGCGTCCCCGCGCCAGATCTTGGCGAATGCTTCCTCGAAATTCTCGTCGATCGAATAGACATCCAGTTCGCCCTGCATGGATTCGACTTCGAAATCCTGGATGTACACCAGCCCGCCTTCGGCATCGACCCGGTAGGGATGCTCGGTAATGACACGCAGGCCCATGTTTTCCATCATCGGCAGCGCATCAGACAGGGGAATGTCCTTCAGCGGCCGATAGAGCTTGAAGCGGAGCGTTCCCTCCTTGCGATGCGAAAGGCAGAGGGAAAGTCGCAGATCGTCCGGGCCGTCCAGTGCCGCCAGATATTCCACGTCATCGGCGGCAATTTCAGGGCTGACTTCCTCAATGTAACCTGCCGGCAGTGCACGCCCGAAACGGTTCAGCAACTTCAGGCCTGCTTCCTCGCCGTGGCGGCGCACCAGCTGTTCACGCAGGTCATCGCGCCAGTCACGCACGATCAGCGCCAGCCCTGCTTCCAGGGCCTCCACATCAACGGCCTCCATGCCGGCGGCATGGGCACCAGGACGCACCAGGATGTGCAGCTGGGCCAACGGCGAATCACCGATCTGGACATTGGTATCCACGCGCTCGCCGCCGAGCGCATCGCGCAACATGGCTTCGATGCGATGGCGCACGCTGGTGCTCATGCGGTCGCGTGGCACGTAGGCCAGCGCCGAGAAATATCGCCCGTAACGGTCGCGACGCAGGAACAGCTTGCTGCGGACGCGTTCCTGCAGGCCGAGGATGCCCATGCAGGTCTTGAACAACTCCTCCTCACCCGATTGGAACAGCTCATCGCGCGGCAGGCTTTCCAGAATGTGGCGCAGTGCCTTGCCGCTGTGGCTGAAGGGCTCCAGGCCGGATTTTTCCATCACGTAGGCATGGCGCTCACGCACCAGCGGGATGTCCCAAGGGCGACGGTTGTAGGCGCTGGAGGTGTACAGGCCCAGGAAGCGCTGCTCGCTGGTTGCACGCCCCTTGCCATCGAACCCCAGCACGCCGATGTAATCCATGTACCCCTGACGATGCACGCTGGCACGGGCATTGGTCTTGGTGAGGATCAACGCATCCACCGAACCCGACTGCGGCATGCCGTGCGCCGCCATCGACTTCAAGAGTCGCGGCTTGCCACTGTCCTCGCCACGCAGCAGGCCCATGCCCGTCCCAGGCACGGCAACCAGCACATCCTCCTTGCCCTGCTTTTCGACCTTGTACTCGCGGTAGCCGAAGAAGGTGAAGTGGTCTTCAGCCGCCCAACGCAAGAATTCCTGGGCTTCATGCCGCCCCGCCTCGGTCACCGGCAGCTTGCGGGTGGCCAGATCATCGGCCACCTCGCGCATGCGGTCACGCATCGGTTCCCAATCGGCAACGATCGCGCGAACGTCCTCCAGCACCCCAAGAATGCGCGTCTTGATCGCAGGCAGCGCATCCTTGGGCTGACGGTCGATCTCGATATGCATCAGCGACTCGGCAGCGCCTTCGCCAATGCTGACCAGCTTGCCGGCCTTGTCGCGCCCCAGGTGCAGGATGGGATGCCCCAGCAGGTGCACGCCGATTCCCATTTCGGTCAGGGCCAGCGCCACCGAATCCACGAGGAAGGGCATGTCGTCGTTGACGATCTGCAAAACCGTGTGCGCCGACTCTGGCCCCTCGGCCTTCACGGCAGGATTGAGCAGCTGCACGTTCGACTTGCCGCGCTTGCGGGTCCGCGCAAACTCCAGCATCGCCAGAGCCACATCCGCCCAGCTCTCGGCACTGCGGCTGGCAATTTCTTCGGCATCCATGCGCTGGAAGAGCGCACTGGCAAATGCAATCGCATCCGCCGCACCAGCCTTGCCGACGCGCTTGGCAAGTGTGTCCAGAATGGGTTTCATGGGTTCGTTGGCGCTGCTTTCAACTGAGGTGTTCATCGGATTCAAGCCTCCAAAGGGAAACGGCCGCGCAGGAAGCGCGGCCGTCTTGTGTGTCGTTGTCGTTATCGAAGACCGGTTTCGCCACGGGCGATGACCAGCCGCTGGATTTCACTGGTGCCTTCGTAAATTTCGGTGATTTTTGCATCGCGGAAATAGCGCTCGATCGGCATCTCCTTCGAATAGCCCATGCCGCCATGGATCTGCAGCGCCTGATGGGTGATCCACATTGCCGCTTCCGATGCGGTCAGTTTGGCCACCGCCGCCTCGGTGCTGAAACGCTGGCCCTGCCCCTTCAGCCATGCCGCGCGCAGCGTGAGCAGCAAAGCCGCATCCAGCTTGCACTTCATGTCGGCAATCTTGGCCTGGGTCATCTGGAAGGTACCGATCGGGGCCCCGAACGCCTTGCGCTCCTTGACATAGGCAATCGTGGCCTCGTAGGCGGCCCGGGCGATGCCGATGGCCTGCGAGGCGATGCCGATGCGGCCAGCGTCCAGCACGCCCATCGCGATCTTGAACCCCTGCCCCTCCTCGCCCAACACCTCGTCCGGTTGGACGACGTAATCGGTGAACTCGATTTCGCAGGTCGCCGAGGCGCGGATGCCCATCTTGGGCTCGGTCTTGCCGCGATGGAAACCGGCACGATCGGTATCGATCATGAAAGCCGTGATGCCGCGTGCGCCCTTGTCGGGGTCGGTCATCGCAAACAGCACAATGTACTTGGCGACCGGGCCGGAGGTGATCCAGCTCTTCTTGCCATTGACGACATAGCCACCATCGGCCTGCTTTACGGCCTTGCAACGCATCGCCGTGGCGTCGGACCCGGACTGCGGCTCGGTCAGCGCGAAGGCGCCAATTTCGCGGCCTTCGGCGATGTCACGCACGTATTTCTGCTTCTGCGCTTCGGTGCCGAAAGTCAGGATGCCGTTGCAGAAGAGCGAGTTGTTGACCGAGACGATCGTGCTGTGGGCAGCGTCGGCGGCGGCGATTTCCACCATCGCCAACACATACGCCACCGGGTCCATGCCGGCACCACCGTATTCGGCCGGCACTTCGATGCCCATCAGGCCGTTCTCGCCCAGTGCGCGGATGTTGGCCAGCGGGAATTCACCGGTCTGGTCGTGGTGCTCGGCGCTGGGCGCGATCTTTTCGCGAGCGATGCGGCGCGCCACATCCTGCAACATCAGCTGTTCTTCGCTGAACCCGAAATCCATGGCCACCCCTTGCTACGTCGCTTCCGAAATTTCCGCATTGTAGCCCTGCGGCCAGCGGAACCGGAGCCCCTGACGCGAGCCCCTTCAATTCGCTTTCACCATTGAAGCGAAACGCCCACAGACACTGCACGATGCGACGTTCCGCTTGCCAGAAATGACGAAACGCAATGACCTGCTTTGGGAGTTGCGCCAAGTCACCAAGTTGCTTGACCAGCACGGCACATCGGAGGACAATTATCTTTAAATCGCGATGAAAAGATATATATGGATCTCGAAAGCTGGTCGGCCCACCTGAAAGTCTTCGCCGATGCCACCCGCGTGCGCCTGCTGGCGCTGCTGGAAGGGGAAGAACTGACCGTCGCGGAATTGTCCGCCATCACCCAGCTGGCACAGCCCCGGGTCTCCACCCATCTGGCCAAACTCAAGGAAGTTGGCCTGGTACGTGACCGCAGGGCCGGCGTATCTGCCTATTATCGCTTCGAAGACACCGCGATCGAGCCGGCGCAGCGCATGCTGTGGCAATCGATCCGCACCGGCAGTGACGACCCACTGCTGCGCCAGGATGCGGAGCGCGTGCCTTCCGTGCTGGCGATGCGGGCCGCCGACCAGAACTGGGCCGACAGTGTGGCCGGCGACATGGAACGCCACTATTCTCCGGGCCGCACCTGGGAGGCGCTGGCGCGCACCGCGCTGCCGCTGCTGTGGCCGGGCGATGTGCTGGACATCGCCTCCGGCGACGGCGTGCTGGCTGAACTGCTGTCCCCGCACGCCGACCGTTACGTCTGCATCGACTCCAGCCAGCGGGTGGTCGCTGCTGCCAGCGAGCGACTCAAGCGGTTTGACAATGTCGAGGTGCGCGAAGGCGATATGCACGCGCTGCCGTTTGCCGATGCCAGCTTTGATCTGGTGGTGCTGATGCACGCCCTGACCTATGCCGCCAAGCCGGCGCAGGCGGTGGCCGAAGCCGCGCGCGTGTTGCGCCCCGGCGGCCGCCTGTTGCTGTCCAGCCTTGCCCGGCATGAACATCGCTCGGTGGTGGAAGCCTATGGCCACCTCAATCTCGGTTTCACCGCGAAGGAACTCGAAAAATTCGCCGTGAAAGCTGGCCTGGAAATCGCCAATTGCGACATCGTGACGCGCGAACGTCGCCCGCCGCATTTCGAGGTGATCTCACTGACCGGCGTGAAGCCGCAGGAGGCCGCATGAACACCTTGCCGTGGAAAGACCCCGCCCGCGCCGAAGCGCTGCAGGCTGCGCTGGCCCGCCGCATCCTGATCATCGACGGTGCCATGGGCACCATGATCCAGCGCCACGAGCTGGCCGAAGCCGACTACCGCGGCGCGCGTTTTGCCGAGGGCTACGACAGTCTTTTTGCCGAGGGCGGCCACGCACACGGCCCCGGCTGCGGCTGCGAGGGCCACGACCAGCGCGGCAACAATGACCTGCTGTCGCTGACCCGGCCGGAGATCATCGCCGGCATCCACCGTCAGTATTTGGAAGCCGGCGCTGACCTGGTCGAAACCAATACCTTCAATTCCACCAGCATCTCGCTGGCCGACTACCGCCTGCAGCATCTGGTGCGCGAGATCAACCGCGAGGGCGCGCGTCTGGCCCGCGCCGAATGCGATGCGATCGAGGCGACCACACCCGAGCAGCCGCGCTTCGTGATCGGCGTGCTTGGCCCCACCAGCCGCACCGCCTCGCTGTCGCCGGACGTCAATCGCCCCGGCTTTCGCGCCATCACCTTCAACGAACTGGCCGAAGCCTACCGTGAGGCCACCCGCGGCCTGATCGAAGGCGGGGCCGATGTGCTGATGGTGGAAACCGTGTTCGATACGCTCAATGCCAAGGCCGCGCTTTTCGCCATCGATGATGTGTTCGAGGAGGTCGGCGCGCGCCTGCCGGTAATGATCTCCGGCACCATTACCGATGCTTCAGGGCGCACCCTGTCGGGGCAGACCGCCGAGGCTTTCTGGTATTCGCTGCGCCACAGCCAACCAATGGCCATTGGCCTGAACTGCGCGCTCGGTGCCAAAGACCTGCGTCAGCATGTCGACGTGCTGGCCACCGTGGCGGATACCCACGTCAGCTGCCACCCCAACGCCGGCCTGCCCAATGCGTTTGGCGGCTATGACGAGACGCCCGAAGACATGGCCGAAGTGCTGCGCGAATTTGCAGCCAGCGGCCTGATCAACTTGGTCGGCGGTTGCTGCGGCACCACGCCTGAACACATCGCCGCGATAGCTGCAGCGGTGCGCGGCCTGCCGCCGCGCGCGGTACCCGTGGTCGGTGCCGAGGAGACCACAGCATGAGCACCCCCCTGCCCCGCCACGCCCGTTTGTCCGGCCTCGAACCGCTGGTCCTCACCCCTGAGCTGAACTTCGTCAACGTCGGCGAACGTACCAATGTCACCGGCAGCGCGCAGTTCAAGAAGCTGATCCTCGAAGGCCGCTTCGACGAAGCGGTGGTGGTCGCACGCCAGCAGGTGGAAAACGGCGCCCAGATCATCGACGTCAACATGGACGAAGGCCTGCTCGATTCGAAGCAGGCGATGGTCGAGTTCCTCAACCTGATCGCTGCCGAACCCGACATCGCCAGGGTGCCGGTGATGGTGGACAGCTCGAAGTGGGAAGTGATCGAGGCTGGCCTGCAGTGTCTGCAGGGCAAGGGCATCGTCAATTCCATCTCGATGAAGGAAGGCGAAGCCGAGTTCCTGCGGCAGGCGCGGCTGGTGCGACGCTATGGCGCGGCGGTGGTGGTGATGGCCTTCGACGAAGTGGGCCAGGCCGATACCGCGCAGCGCAAGGTCGAGATCTGCGCGCGTGCGTACAAGCTGCTGACCGAGGACGTGGGTTTCCCGCCCGAGGACATCATCTTCGACCCCAACTGCTTCGCGATCGCCACCGGGATCGAGGAACACAACAACTACGCGGTCGATTTCATCGAAGGCGCGCGCGAGCTGCGCCGCCTGTTCCCGCACAGCCATATCTCCGGCGGCGTCTCCAACGTCAGCTTTTCCTTCCGCGGCAACGAGCCGGTGCGGCAGGCGATCCACGTCGTGTTCCTGTACCACGCCATCAAAGCCGGCATGGACATGGGCATCGTCAACGCCGGCGCGCTGCCGATCTACGACGAGCTCGACTCACTGCTGCGCGAGAGGGTCGAGGACGTGGTGCTCAACCGCCGCGACGACGCCACCGAACGCCTGCTGGAAATCGCCGACAACTACAAGAAAAAGAAGGGCGAGAAGAAGGTCGAGGACCTGGCCTGGCGCCAACTGCCGGTGGCCGGCCGTCTCAGCCACGCGCTGGTGCACGGCATCGACCAGTACGTCACCGACGACACCGAAGAAGCGCGGCTGACCGCCAAGCGCCCGCTGGACGTGATCGAAGGCCCGCTGATGGACGGCATGAACGTGGTGGGCGACCTGTTTGGCGCCGGCAAGATGTTCCTGCCGCAGGTGGTCAAGTCCGCGCGCGTGATGAAGAAGGCAGTGGCGTGGCTGCTGCCCTTCATCGAAGAAGAAAAGCTCCGCACCGGCGATGTCGGCAAGAGCAACGGCAAGATCGTGATGGCCACGGTCAAGGGCGATGTCCACGATATCGGCAAGAACATCGTGGGCGTGGTACTGGCTTGCAACAACTTCGAGGTGATCGACCTCGGGGTAATGGTGCCGGCGCAGAAGATCCTCGATACCGCCATTGCCGAGAACGCCGACATGATCGGCGTCTCCGGGCTGATCACGCCGTCGCTGGAAGAAATGAGCCACGTCGCCCGCGAGATGCAGCGTCAGGGCTTCACCATGCCGCTGCTGATCGGCGGCGCCACCACCTCGCGCGCGCATACCGCGCTGAAGATCGACCCGCACTACAAATCGCCGACGATCTGGGTGAAGGACGCCAGCCGCGCGGTGGGCGTGGCGCAGTCGCTGATGAGCCCGGAGCTGCGCGACGATTTCGTACAAGCCGCCGCCAACGACTATGCCGATGTCCGCCAGCGTCATCGCAATCGCGGCGACAAAACGCGGCTCGTCACCTTGGAAAAAGCAAGAAACCAGCCGTTTCTCGAGGACTGGAACAATTACGACCCGCCGACGCCAAAACAACCGGGCCTCCATGTATTCGAGGACTATCCACTGGACGAACTGGTGCCCTGCATCGATTGGTCGCCGTTCTTCAATGCGTGGGAGCTGGCGGGCAAGTTCCCCGCCATTCTCACCGATGCGGTGGTGGGCAAACAGGCCAGCGAGCTGTACCGCGACGCGCGCACGATGCTGGACAGGGTGGTCGCGGAGAAATGGTTGACCGCCAAGGCGGTGTGCGGTTTTTGGCCCGCCAACAGCGTAGGCGACGACGTGTTGCTGCACGTCGATGGCCAGCCGCGCTGGCTGCGGTTCCTGCGTCAGCAGGCCGACAAGCCGGTGGAACGCCCCAATCTGTGCTTGGCCGACTTCGTCGCGCCCGAGTCCTGCGGCAAGCAGGACTGGGTGGGCGGTTTCACCGTTACCGCAGGCCTTGGCATCGAACCCCACCTGGAACGTTTTCGCGCCGAACACGACGACTACAGTTCCATCCTGCTCAAATCACTGGCAGACCGGTTGGCGGAAGCCTTTGCCGAACGCCTGCACCAGCGGGTACGTACGGAATTCTGGGGCTATGCGCCGGAAGAAGCGCTGGACAACGACGCCCTGATCGCCGAAGCCTACCGCGGCATCCGCCCGGCCCCCGGCTACCCGGCCTGCCCGGAACACAGCGAAAAACGCGTGTTGTTCGACCTGCTGCAATCGACCGACAACGCCGGTGTGATCCTCACGGATCACTTTGCGATGTACCCGGCGGCCAGTGTGTCCGGGTTTTATTTCAGCCACCCGCGCAGCCAATATTTCGTCGTGGGCCGCCTCACCCGTGATCAGGTGGCGGACTACGCCCGCCGCAAGGGCGTGGACATGGCACAGGCCGAACGCTGGCTGTCGTTCAACCTGGATTACGACCC
>CAUJJG010000074.1 GCA_963205445.1 Pseudomonadota bacterium | reverse complement strand
TGCCGCAACGGTCCGGTTAGCTCAAACGTTAGGCCTGCGAGGAAACGACATGGCTACTCTACAAGCATCGAAGACGCTTGCTGTGTCCATCGCAGAGCTAATCCATAGTCGCTTGGCCCCGGAAGACCTACGAGGAAACATTGCAGCGGGAAGCTATGACGCTGTACTGGAACACCACAGATCTGTGAACCTCCTGGTTGAAAACAATTATATCGGATCAGCATTTGCGCTCTTGCGCCCCATGTATGACGGTTGCATAGTTGGTTTATGGGCGACATACGTAGCAACACCTGAATTTCTCGAACGGTTCGAAGCGGGAACATACACTCCAGAACCTGTCAAAGTGATCAAGCAACTGAAACGACATGATGATGGTGAATATGTCGCAACTCTCAAGCGAATTCACGATCAATCTTGGAAGGTCCTGAGCACGTATGTCCATGGCGGTCACCTTCAAGTATCACGCCGTCACGCAGATAGCTTTGTTGGCCCAAACTATTCCGAAGAAGAAATCTGCGACTTGCTCAAATTTTCTAATGCAATGGCTGCGATTGCCGCCATGGAATTACCTGATCTTACTGGTGATGAACCTTTTTGCATCAGTATGCAGGCATTGCTTTCAAATCACTTCGCGGCGCAGGCCTCTGAAGAAACACAACGCTAAGTTGTTGATTTGTATGGGTGGTGTTCATGCCGGCTGTGTGGTTGCGACGAGGTCCATGCCCAGTTCGCGGGCACGCCTGGCCAGCTGACGCACGACGCGCTCGCGGTAGCGCTCCTCGTAGTACTGCTGGCCTTGATCGGTGTATTCCTCGCCCTTGGTCAGCATGACGTAAATCAGTCGAGCAAGTTTGTGTGCAGCGGCTGTGACGGCTTTGGCCTTATCCATTCGGGCGCACATACGGCGGTAGTAGGCACCGAGCGCCGATTTGCTGCTGCGCAGTGCGGCGGCGGCCAGTTTCAGTGCCTGGGTTGCACGATTGGCCGTTCGCTTTGATTTGCTGCCCAGAATCTTGCCGCCACTGATCTTGGTGCCTGGGCACAGCCCCAGCCAGGATGTGAAGTGCTTGACCGTGGGGAATCGGCTCATGTCCACGCCGATTTCGCTGAGCACCACCAGTGCGGTGCTGACGTCGATGCCGTCAATGCGCGTCAGGTCAACCCCGCACACTTTGAACAGGTGCTCGCGCACGTCGAACTTCGGCGCATTGCGTGCGCGGCTGCGCCTCTTGCCCTTGGCCGGCTGGCCCTCGTGGGCGTGCAGCTCGCGCAGCACCCGCTCGGCCTCGGTGTCGCACTCGGCGAGTTGGGCCACGCAGAAGTCAAACCCCGCCAGCGCCTGCTTGAGCGCAAACAGGTGCTCTGCGCGCCAATTGCCGAGCAGGCTCTTGGCAATTTCCGCCTCCGTGGCCTTGATGCGCACATCGCGGTAGGCGGCCAGAACCTCGGCATCGCGCTCGCCGGCCACGATCTCACGGATGATCTTCTGGCCCGTCACGCCGGCCACATCGCTGATGACGTTGGCCAGTTGGATATTCATCTGCGTAAGCGCCTTCTGCATGTGCTGCACATGGCGGCCTTGGCTCTTGAGCAGCATCGCTCGCTGGCGCGTGATCGAGCGCAGCTCACACACCTTGTCATCCGGGCGGAATGCCCCGCGCAGCAGCCCGAAGCTGTGCAACTGCTGCAACCATTGGCAGTCCAGTACGTCGCTCTTGCGGCCCGAGACATTCTTGACGTGCCTGGCGTTGACCAGCAGCACCTCGAAGCCTCGGCGCTGCAGCAACTCATACAGCGGGATCCAGTACACCCCGGTCGACTCCATCGCCACGGTCTTGATCCCGCACTGCTCCAGCCAATCGGCCAGGGCATTCAAGTCGGCGGTGAAACTCGCAAACTCTCGCACTGGCTCTTCGTCGCGGTCTAAGGGCACCGCCACGAAGTGCGCGGCACTGCCGATGTCCACCCCGGCCGCGTCAGGGTTCATCAAGCTCAGGCCCGATCGGCTGAAACTGCGATTGCGTTGTGCCATGCCTTGCTCCATCATCCGTTGGCGGAATGGGGCGCCGGGTACGGGAGTCGTCGTCTTACCTCAATCTCTGAAACGGGATGTCCAAAGCGGACTCACCAATGTCGATGACGTCACCCAAGACCAACCTAACCCGCGGGCATTGCGCGCCATTGCGGTATCGGCCTTCCCCAGCGCCTCATTCCACCTTGCCACAACAACGCACTGCGATCAACGCTCACGTGTTTCTTCGGGGCGATTTGCGGCCGGGCGCCGAATACACGCCTAACCATTCGCTCAACCGGACCCATTGCGGCATGCGGCAAAAGGCCCGCCATTTCATTCTGGGCCTTTAGCCACATACCGCAACGGTCCGGTTAGCTCAAACGTTAGGCGTCGCAATTCACGACCGTGGCCCACTCGGCAGCGGTGAAGACCATGAAGACAAACGGCACACAGTCTGCTAGAGTGCGCAGATGACGAAGCCATTCAGATGGGATCCCGACAAGAACGAACAGCTCATTCAAGAGCGGGGCGTGTCGTTTGAACAGATCACGGTAGCAGTTGAGAGCGGCGATCTGCTTCAAGTTGTCCAACATCCGAACGCCGCGAAGTATCCAAGGCAAAAGATCATGATCGTGGGAGTAGACGGGTACGCGTATCTGGTTCCATTTGTTGAAGAGACAGATTACCTCTTTCTCAAGACGATCATTCCTAGTCGCAAAGCGACTCGCGATTTTATTGGAAGCAAGGAGTAGCGAAATGAAACTAGACAAATACGAAGAGGAAGTGCTCGCAGCATTCGAGTCTGAAGCGCTTCTTTCCATTGCCACAAAAGAAGATCTGGAACAAATTCGCGAGTCCGCGCGCGCGACGGCTACTAAGGATCAACGGATTAACATCCGCCTGTCTGCCGGCGACCTTCGAGACATTCAGGTGAGAGCAATGCAAGAAGGGATGCCATATCAAACCCTCATTGCCAGTGTGCTTCACAAATACGTGACCGGTAGGCTGGCAGAGAAAAGCCCAGTTACTCAGTCCGGTCCAAACGGCGACGAGGTAGGAAAGCCAATCGCTTGACTCCCCCCTCACAGATCCGTACGTGCGGAATTACCGCATACGGCTCCCGCCTTGGGTGGTGACGATTAGACGCTGGTTTGGGTAGGGATGGCATATTCGGATAGGAGGCAACCAGTGGGCAGTGAGTTTGGCCATGCGCTGCCACTTCATTTGTCGCACCTGGCTGCGGCGGCACAGAACGCGGTGCCACAGCCGGGAGATTTGAAGCCGGAACGCCTTGAGCCGCGCGCCATTGCGTGGCACGCCGTAATAGCGCATGTGTCCGACCACCACCGAGCGCAGGTATATCCCCTGCTCCGCAATGGGTCGGTGCATGCGTTTTCGCAACTCTTCTTGCACAGCGCGCAGCTTGGCGCGTGTCTTCTGGGCACTGGTCAGTCTGAGCACCACGAACTTGCCTCGGCGCGTGGCGCCGCAGCAATGCGTGAAGCCCAGGAAGTCAAACGTCTGTGGTTTGCCTTGCCCCCGGCGGCTTCGGTCCTCGCGCGCGAAGCGCCCGAACTCGATGAGCCGCGTCTTCTTCTCGTGCAGCGTCAGCCCAAAGCCCTTCAGCCTTGCAGCCACGTCGCGCCTGAAGCGCTGCGCGTCCACATGCTTGCCGAACCCCGCAACCCAATCATCGGCATAGCGCACGATGATCACGTCGCTCTTGGCATGGCGCCGCCTCCACTGCTCAACCCACAGGTCAAACGCATAGTGCAAATAGATGTTGGCCAGCAGCGGGCTGATGCTGCCGCCCTGCACTGTGCCCAACTCACTTCGCGTGACCCGCCCCTCTTCCATCACACCCGCGTGCAGCCATTGCTTGATCAGCCGCAGCACGCGCGCGTCAGCCACCCGGTGCTCGATGAACTTCATCAGCCAGTCGTGTTCGATCGTGTCGAAGAACTTGCTGATATCCGCATCCAGTATCCAGCTCACCTTCCTGGCACTCACACCCATGGCCACCGCGTCCAGCGCGTTGTGCGCGCTCTTGCCAGGCCGAAATCCATAGCTGAAGCCCCTGAAGTCCTGCTCGTAGATCGCGTTCAGGACTTCGACCGATGCGCGCTGGACGATCTTGTCCTCCAGTGCGGGCACGCCCAAGGGGCGCTTACTCCCGTCGGTCTTGTCGATGTACGCTCTCTTCACAGGTTGCGGGTGGTAGCCTCCCCTGCCAAGCCGGTCCGACAGGTCCAGGAGATTGCTCTCCAGGTTCTGCCCGTAGCTGGCCCAGGTCTGACCGTCCACCCCTGCAGCCGCATTGCGCTTGCACGCCATGTACGCCGCCCTCAGTCGCTCCACTTCGTAGATGTGATGCATCAGGGTCGTGAACTTCGCCCCCGGACGACCCTTGGCCGTCTGTCGTATGCCGTCCAGCGCAGTTTCCACGTCATAGGCCCGCCTCGATCTGCGGCACATGCGCTGCTGAACAGCATTCCCCTTGGCTCGCAGCCTTCCCTCCACCAACTCCGCCGCCGCGGGTCTCTCCCCCGCAGCCTTGTTCGCCGGCTTCCTCGGTACTACGCCGCGATCCGACTTCCCACCCCCGTGGCTCATCGTCGTACGCCTACTGGCTTCACGATGCGCGCTGCGCCAATGCTCTCCCGAGCGGGCGCAGCAGGCGATGGGATCTCCCGGTTCCCGTGCAGAGTATGTCCATGCGTGCTTGGGGTCTCAGACCGCGCGGAGTCCAGGCGCACCTCGCCAATGCGGTGCTCCCAGTGTTGCCTTCGATGTGGCGTCACCACCTCGGCACTCCGATCTATCCCAGCGCTCGCGCGCCGGGTGGTTATTTCGCGGCTCAATACCCAGCCCACACTTTCCCCTGTCAACGCTTCGCCTACAGCGTTACCGCTGCACACGCATGACTCGGGGCCGCCGTGGTTGGCTAAACCTTCAACGTATGACTCTTTCATTCACAATACTCCGCCAGTTTTGACCGGCGCACGACGCCTAACCATTCGCTCAACCGGACCCATTGCGGCATGCGGCTAAAGGCCCGCCATTTCATTCTGGTCCTTTAGCCACATACCGCAACGGTCCTGATAGCACAATCGTTAGGCCGCATATGTGAACCGGCGCCGCACGCCAACGGCAATGAATACATTTCTGCGCGCGCTCGGCAGTTTCCGCACTGGTCGGCAAAGTCAGCCCGCTTCTGGCAAGGCCAGCGCTCAAAGGCAAGACAAGGCACGCACGGTGGCCCTTCTAGGCGTCGAGGCGGCTGCGGGCACCATCAAGAACATCGGCCCGGCAGCTGTTTTCTGGCGTGCGGTTCCTGCCAGCTTGCGAACGCTGCCTTGTCTTGTGGTTGGTTGGCGCTTCGCGCCGGCGTGCTGCGCCGCGCAGTCAGTTCTTCGGTGCGGCCCTTGTTGCACCGTGGCACTTGTTCGGTTAGCGTGGGCCACATGCCGCTTCGTTCCAGTCCGTGGGCTAAGGCATCAAGTTCTTGCGCGGTCGTGTTGCCGGCGTGCTTGGCCATCGCTGTCCAGGTCGGCAGCCGTCCACAAATGCGGCCTAACAGGTCGCTCAACCGGACCCATTGCGGCATGCGGC
>CAUJJG010000073.1 GCA_963205445.1 Pseudomonadota bacterium | reverse complement strand
TGTTCGACTGCGACGGCGTGCTGGTGGACAGCGAGCCAATCACCCACGGCGTGCTGCGCCAGCAACTGGCCGAAAGCGGCTGGGACATGCCGCTGGCCGAGTGCATGCGGCACTTCATGGGGCGCACCGTGCGCAGCCAGGCGGCGCTGATCGAGGCGCGCACCGGCCGGCCGCTCACCGACGCCTGGATGGCCGAGTTCTACGCCCGGCGCGACGCCCAGTTGCGCCAGCAGCTGCAGCCCATCGACGGCGCGGCACAGGCGGTGCGCGCCGCCCACGCGCTGACCGGCGGGCGCATCGCCTGCGCCTCGGGCGCCGACCGCGGCAAGCTGGTGCTGCAACTGGCCCACACCGGCCTGGCCGACTGGTTCGGCCGGCACGTGTTCAGCGGCCACGAGCTGCCGCGCAGCAAGCCCTTTCCCGACGTCTACCTGGCGGCCGCCGCCGCCCTGGCGGTACCGCCGGCGCGCTGCCTGGTGATCGAGGACACACCCACCGGCATCCAGGCCGGGGTGGCGGCCGGCGCCACCGTCTGGGCCTTGTGCCCGCAGCCCGAGGCGGCGCCGGCGCTGCGCGAGGCGGGCGCGCACGCGCTGTTCGGTGCCATGGCCGAGCTACCGCGGCTGTGGCGTGCCGGGCAGGCGCCGGCCTGGGCCGAATGATTCGGCCTTTGGAGGTCTTGAATACCGTTCGGGCTGAGCCTGCCGACGCCCTTCGATAGGCTCAGGGTGAACGGCTCACCCCAGAAACGGCAGTTGACCGCTTGTCAACTTCGGGCAGGCCGCATTCATGCTGCCGGGCAAGCCGATCACGGCACGGGTGTGCCCGCCTTCAGCCCTCGCGCCTGTACCAGCGTGCCGTCCATCAGCGCCTCCTCGCAAGGCTCATCGACCGGGCTGATCCGGAGCTGTGCAAGGCACGTGCGCAGCATGCGCTCGAGCTCTGCCGGCGGGCGTCCATTGGCCGGCATGGGGTAGTGCGGCTCGGTGACTGCGCACAGCTCCGGCCATGGCACGATCTGTTCCGTCGTCGCCAGGAACATGCCGGGCTTGCTCGGGCGGAGGTATTGCTCGAACTGGCTGTCGTGGCCGGCTCCTGCGGCGAGGGTCCGAAGCTTCATCCACTCATAAAGCATCTGGCCGGTCAGTGATGTACTTTTTCAGCGTGGCCCTCACAATGCAGGGCACCCTTGCCTCGACTGTAGGCTACCGATCTTGCGGTTCCATGCGCGCAGCGCCGGATGCGCGCGTCGCGCGCGCCGCAGCCCGTATCGCGCTGACCACGGCCCCGGGTTTTTCCAGAGGAATAGCGTGGCCGCTGTTCACCCATATCTGGACAGAGCCGGGGTACAGACGGGCAATGTTGGACCGCTTTCTGTCCGCGTCGTCCGTCAGCGCTGAAGGCGTTCCTGTGGCGCGCAGCGCACTCAGCACCCATACGGGCATCGAGGGAGCCACTGGCAAGCCGGATACTTGCTCTCCTGTGGCATCCAGTGCCGCAAGTTCCTGCTTTGCCGTTTCGGATGTCGTTGCGTGGAGAACCACTTTCAGCCAAGTGGGCCACTGATCCGGGTTGCCAGCACCCTTGAACTGATCAGGATGAGTGGAGTCCACCAGCACGAGCGCCGCCACCTCGTCGGGGAATTTGCGTGCGAACAGTTGCATGTACAGGCCGCCCAGAGAATGTCCCACAAGAACATACGGTGGCGGCAGATTGCGCGCCTGCAGCAATGCTCGCAACTCATCCACTACTTGAGCGCCGTCACGCGGAGCCAGGGACGTATCGCTGTGGCCATAACCGGCCCGGTTATAGGCCAAGGAACGTGCTTCGGCCACTGCATCAGGCCAAACCTTTGCCCACCAGTCGAGCGTGGCACCCAGCCCGTTCTCAAACACGACCACCGGTGTGCCCTGCCCAGATTGCGCGTACTCCACCTTGCGCCCGTCCACCGTTTCGATCGCGGCGCCCGGCACTGTCGTGCAGCCGCATAAGCCCAGTGTCAGTACCAGGACGACGCAAGGCCATTTCCCCCATTGATCCGGTTTCAGAAGGTTGAACATGGATCGGATCGAGTGTCAGCACAGCGGTATTCAGCAACGCCCCGCAGTGCGCTGCAGAGCATTGCATGCCTTGGCGCGGTTGCGTCCCGGCTGCTCTGGTGCGGTCGCTGGTGCCTGGTGTTTGCTGCTGGGCTTGCTGCCGACCATGTCGGTGCATATCGCATCGGAATGGGGCGTTTGACCAAAGCTCATGGCCTTTTGGAAACCCGTGGCGCCGTAGAGATAGCACCGGTAGGTTGCGCCCTCACTGGTGCTGACGGTGTAGCTGACGCGGCCACCAATTTCCTCCTGTTGGTCTGTGATGGTGAACTGGCCGGCAGAATGCCCTATGGCTTGCGCCGTGCGCTGCTCCAGACCTGCCTGATCAAGCGTGGAGGCGCAACCTGGGAGCAGCACCTGGGCTGCGACAACGCAGGCCATAGGGGCGATGGACAGCAGGCGCATGCGCGGTTTCATGGCAGTGTTGGATGCAATGGATGTCATGGCGTGGGCGGTGTCAGCGGCCAAAGCAGTTGTCTACAGGGATGGTGGCCACACTGGAGGACACGGCTGTGAGCGTGGGCTGAATGGTTGGAATCTCGTCGCCCAATATGCACAGCAGGTCTTGGGGTTGCAGCGTCCAGATGGCTCCTGAGCGGGTGCCGATGACGGTGCGTAACTCGCCCCAATGAGCGGTCAGTACTTGGGAACCTTCCGAGCGGGCAAAAGTCACCGTGCCGGTTCTGGTTGGCCCAGCAGCTTGCGATGCGCCAGCACAGTCATTGCCACGGAAGGTCAGCACGCCTTCGAAATAGTCAACGATGGTCTGGCCTGTGATGCGCACGCGCAGGGTCCGCTTGTAGGATTGTGCGCCGGCCTTCACGCATCCTTTCTGCAACCAATCCCCCTCCAATGCGCCGATCGACACGGAAGGCCCCGTGCCACCCGAACCGCCGTCTGGTGGGCCACTCTCGCCGTCCGAGCCACCACCGCAAGCTGTCAGTGAAACGATGGCCATGGCGATCAGCACATTGCCAGACCAGCCAGATCGGTTGGTGGAGTGCAGCGTAGGGGAGAAGAGAGACATGACGGGCTCCTTGGGGATCGGCAGAGAAATGTCAACCGGGGTTGAGTGGTGGCCAGGAAAGATGACGGCAACAGCGCAGCAGAAACCCAGAAGGCAAAACTGCCCCTGCGGCCTTGCAACGGGCCACATGCGCGTGACTGGGGGGCGGTTCAGCCCGGCTTGCGGGCCACGATAAAGACGCGGGTATCCTTGCCCCGCGTACCGTGCCGCTCGGCGCAAACGATCTGCAGACCCTGCTGCACCATAGTCAATTGCAGCCGTTGCGCGTCAAAGCACAGTACGGGCGGCGCTTTTCCAATGGCCCGCATCAACGGTACAGCCAAGTAAGGAATCCAAGGGTGCATTTCGGCAATGCAGGGCGTTTTGGAAATCAACAGTCCACCTGGCCGCAATGCATGCACCAACGGCTTCAGTGCATCACCCAGATTGCTCGTCAGGTGCAGCACATTGAAGGCCAGCACCGCGTCATAGGTGGCTCGCCCAAAGTCGGTGGCCTCGGCATCGGCCAGGGCAAACGTGAGTTGCGGCGAGGGTTGTGCAGCTTGCCGCAGACAGGCAATGGCAATCATCTCCGCCGACACATCCGTGGCCATCAAACGCCGGGTGAAGGGAGCCAGGCGCAGCGCCGTATGGCCCGTTCCGCAACCAACTTCCAGCACATCTTGTTGGGGGGAAAGCAGCTCCTGCGCGCGGCGCAATGTGGTTTCATACCCCGCCATGTCGGCAATGGGGTCCGCTGCGTACTTGGGGGCGATGCGGTCCCAAAACCGTGCCTTGGACGCAGAAGCCGAACGGGATGCGGCCGAAGGTGAGGTGTCACGGACCGTGGTATTGGGAGGCAAGAGCATAGGGTGCAGACCGTAGGACATGCCGAAGTGGTGATCGCAGGCATTTGCAACGAGCAACCCCCAGATGCTATCCATGCAATGAAGCGTAGAAAATGGCTTTGAATTGCAGTGGATACATGCATTTATGTATGAATGACCTTGACTGGAATTGGCTGAAGGCCTTTCTGCACACCGCGCAGAGCGGCTCCCTGTCTGCTGCCGCTCGCAAGCTGGGCTTGACCCAGCCCACGCTGAGTCGGCAGGTGGCAGCCATCGAGCGGCAAATGGGGGTGACCCTGTTCGAGCGCGTGGGCAAGTCCATGGTGCCAACACCCACAGGGCTGGATCTGCTGGAGCACGCCCGTGCCATGGGCAACGCGGCAGAGGCCCTGGGCTTGGCCGCCAACGGCAGGTCGCAAGCGGTGGGCGGCGTGGTGACGGTGTCGGCCAGCGATGCCGTGGCGGCCCATCTCCTTCCTGTCATCGTGCGGCGCTTGCGAGCCCAGGAGCCGGGCATTGCGATCGAGGTGATTTCATCCAACGCCGTGAGCGACCTGCTGCGCCGCGAGGCCGACATCGCCATCCGCCACGTCAAGCCTGAACAGCCTGAGTTGATCGCCCGCCTGGTGCGCGAAGCCCAGGCGCTTTTTTATGCGTCTGAATCTTGGGTTCAGACGTACGGCCATCCCCGCACTGCAACGGACGCTGCCGGGCTGCCGTTTGTGGGGTCGGATCGCAATGGCCGGTATCTCGCATACCTGCGCGATCATGGGCTGAATCTGAGCGAAGACAGCTTCAGCTGCTACGCGGATCACAGTGTGACCCATTGGGCTCTGGTGCGCCAGGGCTTGGGCATCGGTGCGATGATGGACGAGATTGCTCGAGAGACCCCGGGCATGGTCCGGGTGCTGGACGATGTGGCGCCCGTAAGGTTCCCGATCTGGCTGGTGACGCATCGAGAGCTGCGCACATCCCGGCGCATTCGGGTGGTTTTTGAGGCGCTGGCAGAGGGACTGGCCAATGGTCACTGACGACGCCAATCCGAGTGGTGCGAGAGAAAACCACGCGCACCAAGGCGACGCTGAACAAGTCCCTGCGATGGCGCGCGCCCTTCGCCATGATTGAGGATGGATGGCAAGCTCCATCAGCCCACCCACAGCCATGGTGATGACGAGCAGTTGCAACACCGCAGACCTTTCACACCAGGGATGCGCGGCGCGAGAAGGACTGGTTCAGTGTCGCCCTAAGATGGGAACCATGAGCGACACCCCCACCCCCGCCCACCTGGCGCCCACGCCCGCCATCGACTGCGACCACCCGGCGGTGCAGGCCCTGGCGCGCCAGCACGCGCAAGGCGCCAGCGAGCGCCAGCGCGCCGTGGCGCTGACGCACGCCGTGCGCGACGGTTTCCGCTACGACCCCTACCGGATCGACCTGTCGCCCGCCGGCATGCGCGCCAGCACCGTGATCGCCCACGGCTACGGCTGGTGCGTGCCCAAGGCGGTGCTGCTGGCGGCGGCGGCGCGCGCCGCCGGCATCCCGGCGCGGCTGGGCTTTGCCGACGTGCGCAACCACCTGAGCACCGAGCGCATACGCCAGAGCATGCAGACCGACCTGTTCATCTGGCACGGCTACACCGAGCTGTGGCTGGACGGCGCCTGGCGCAAGGCCACGCCGGCGTTCAACCTCAGCCTGTGTCAGAAATTCAACCTGCTGCCGCTCGACTTCGACGGCGTGCACGACTCGATCTACCACCCGTTCGACGCCAGCGGCAACCGGCACATGGAATACGTCCGGCAGCGCGGCAGCTTCGACGACCTGCCGCTCGATCGCATCGTGGCCGACTTCGACCGCGTCTACGGCCCGTGGCTGCGCCGTGGCACCGACAGCGCGCTGGGCGAGGGCGACTTCCTGGCCGACGTGGCGCGCGAGACCGGCGCACCGTCCGAGCGCGCCTGATACCGTTTCACGCTAAAAACGTCCCATGACACCGGCTGCGCCGAACCCATCGGTCATCGAAGCGCAGCGAGCTCATCCGGCATGGGCCATTGGGAACGCGGGTGCGCGGGAAGTCCCTGACCGTTCTTGGTCAGATCAGGCTCCGGCGCTTGTCTGGCAAGCGCCAACAGCTATCAAAACAATAGTGTTGGCCGGCGCCCGCATCAGCTGGTGGCGGCCGTGCGGCGGCGGGTGCGGCGGTGCCACAGCGCCCCCAGCGCCAGCGCCCACAGCCCCGCGCCCCAGGCCAGGCCGGTGGCGCCGCCGCCTTCATCATCATCGCCATCGCGGTAGGTGCTCACGGTCACGTAGTTGTCGGCCGAGCGGCCCAGCGTGTCGGTCACCAGCAGGCGGAACACCCAGTCGCCGCGCGCGTCGGGCAGGCTGACGCTGGCCACCGGCGCGCCGGCGTCGCGGATGCCGACCGGGCTACCCGAGACCTGGCTCCACTGGTAGCTGGCGATGCTGGCGCCGGCCACCGCCGCGCTGCCCCGGCCGTCCAGCGTGACGGTGCTGCCGGCCGGCACGCTGCCGATCGGCGCGATCACCGCCGACGGGCTGAGCGCCAGCCGCAGCGCGCCCTCGGCGTCCAGCAGGCCGGGGCCGCAGGTCTCGCGGGTGCAGTTGCAGGCGCTGCTGGCCGGCATGCCGACGCGGCAGGTGGGGTAGGCCGCGCTGCTGGGGAACGGCCGCGCGCCCGACTGGATGCGCGAGATCAGCTGCGCCGGCGTCAGCGCCGGGTTGACCGACAGCATCAGCGCCGCCACGCCGGCCGCCAGCGGCGACGCAAAACTGGTGCCGTCCTTGCTGTCGTAGATGTGCTCGCCCGGCCCGCGCAGGCCGGCGTTGGAGGTGGAATACAGCCGCGGGCCGGTGTCGGCGGCGCCCGGGCCGCCCGGCGCCATGATGCCGACGTTGGGGCCGTAGCTGGAGTAGTAGGTCTTCAGCCCGTCCTGACGTGCCGCGCCCACCGCCAGCACGCCCGCACAGTCGGCCGGCCGCGTCAGGGCGCCGTTTTCGTTGCCGGCCGCCACCACCACCAGGCTGCCGGCGGCGCCGGCGTCGTCGATGGCCGTCTGGTAGGCCGAGTTGCAGCTGGAGCTGCCGCCAAAGCTGACGTTGATCACCCGTGCCGGCGTCGGGTTGGTGGGCACGCCGCTGACCGGCAGGCCGGCGGCCCAGCGAATGCCCTCCACCACGTCCGACAGCCAGGCGCCGCACTTGCCCGACACGCGCACCGGCTGCACCCGCGTGTCCCAGCCCACGCCGGCCACGCCCACACCGTTGTTGGTTGCCGCGGCAATCTGGCCGGCGATGAAGCTGCCGTGCCAGGAGCTGTCCTCGGCCGGGCACAGCGGATAGCGCCCGCTGCCGGCTTCGGACGACGTGATCCAGTCGCC
>CAUJJG010000072.1 GCA_963205445.1 Pseudomonadota bacterium | reverse complement strand
GCCATCACCGAACCCGGCACGATCAGGCCGGCGTCATTCGCCTTGATGCCGGCGATCTTCGCCGAATACACCCGGCTCATCTGCCCGGCGCCCACACCAATCGTGCGGCTGTCCTTGGCATAGACAATGGCGTTGGACTTGACGAACTTGGCCACCTTCCACGCAAACAGCAGGTCGGTCAGCTGCGCTTCGGTTGGCGCCAGCTTGCTTACCACCTTCAGCTCGTCGCGCGTCACCACGCGGTCGTCGGCGGTCTGCAGCAGCAGGCCCGAGTTCACGCGCTTGGTGTCGATGAAGCCCGGGGCCGGCGGTGCCAGCGGGATGCGAAGCACGCGCACATTGGCCTTCTTCTTGGCGTATTCCAGCGCCTCGGCGTCGTAGTCGGGGGCGAGCAGCACCTCGACGAACTGGCGGTCCAGAATGGTCTTGCAGGTTGCACCATCAAGCTTGGTGTTGAAGGCGAGGATGCCGCCGAAGGCGCTGGTCGGGTCGGTGGCGTAAGCCGCTTCGTAGCTATCCGCACAGCCGGTGCCCACCGCCACGCCGCAGGGGTTGGCGTGCTTGACGATCACGCAGGCAGGCAGATCGAACTGACGCACGCATTCCCAAGCGGCATCGCTGTCGGCGATGTTGTTGTAGGACAGATCCTTGCCCTGCAGCTGGGTGAAGGTGGCCAGCGAGCCGGGCGCGGGGTACAGGTCGCGGTAGAACGCGGCCTGCTGGTGCGGGTTTTCGCCGTAGCGCAAGTCCATCACTTTGACGAAGCTGCCATTGGCTTGGCCGCCAAATGCGCTGCGCACCGGCAGGTCGCCGGAGGCATCGGTGATGGCGGACAAATAGTTGCTGATGGCGGCGTCGTACTGGGCGACCCGGTTGAACGCGGCCACCGACAGCGCGAAGCGGGTGGCCGCCGACAGCGCGCCGGCGTTGGCCTTCAGTTCGGCCACGATGCCGGCGTACTGGGCCGGGTCGGTGGCCACGGCGACGCGGGCGAAGTTCTTGGCCGCACTGCGCAACATCGCCGGGCCGCCGATATCGATGTTTTCCACCGCATCGGCCAGCACGCAATCGGCGCGTGCGGTAACCGCTTCGAATGGGTACAGGTTCAGCACCAGCAGGTCGATTTTTCCGATGCCGTGCTCGGCCATCACGGCATCATCCACGCCGGCGCGGCCCAGCAAGCCGCCATGCACCAGCGGGTGCAGGGTCTTCACGCGGCCATCCATCATTTCCGGAAAGCCTGTCACATCGCTGACGTCCTTCACCGCAAGCCCGGCCTCGCGCAGCGCTTTGGCGGTGCCGCCGGTAGAGAGCAGGTCGACGCCGTGCGCAGCCAGTACCTTGGCGAAGTCGATCAGGCCGGTTTTGTCGGAAACGGACAGAAGAGCGCGGCGCACGTGCACGGCCGGGCCGTCGAAGCGGGGGGCAGTCATGGGGAGGTGGGGCGATGGGGAAAGGGGAATTATACCGGCCAGCCCTTTCCGCTGCCGCCACGGGTCATGCCGTCAACCCGTAGTCCCGCAGCTTTTTGCGCAGTGTGGCTCGGTGGATGCCCAGCAAGGCGGCCGCGCGGCTCTGGTTGCCGTCGCAGTGCTTGAGCACTTCGGCAAACAGCGGGATTTCCAGCTCGCGCAGCGTGGTGCTGTAAAGGTCGTCGGTATCACAGCCGTCCAAGTCGCGCAGGTAGCGGCGAACGGAGCTGGCGACGTGCTCACGTAGCGGGGCACGCTGTCCGTCCGGGCGATTGTTGGTCAGATTCAACGCGAGTCCCTCGGCAAGTCTGCAGCGGCGAGTCACGCGGCAGGCAGCGAAGTGTAGCGCGGCCAGCATCGGCCTGTCAGTCGGTTGCGCACACCGATGCATGGGAATGCGGGGGAATGCGATTCATTCGAATCGAAAATCGAAGGCCACCACCGATGGCGCCGGCTCGATGATGTCGAAAGCGATCTGGGTCGCTTGCCCGGGTGCAAGCGGGCCGGGAACGGGGGTGCCTTGCGTGTAGTCGCGGGGCAGGAAGCGCCGACGGCCCAAGGTGCGGCCATTGGCGTCGGCCAAGGTCAACACCAGCTCGGGCCAGGGCTGCGGCCAGCGGGCATCGTTGCGGAAGCTGGCCTGGACACGCAGCACGCCAGCGCGTTCGGGCACCGCGATCACGTCGCGGGCCAGCATGGTGAAGGCCGAGGGTTCGTGCCAGGCGGGCAGGGTGCAACCGAGCGCTTCGCAGGCCGTTGTCAGGCCGGGGCGCAAATGCGGACTGGCGGCCAGTGCGTCGCGTTGCAGCCAGGCCAGTTGTGCAGCCAGCGCCAGTGCCAGCAGGCCCGCGGCCAACCATTCATGGCGATGATGCTGCGGAGGTGTTGGCCGGGTGTCGAGGGCGAAGCTGGGGGCGTGGTTCATGGCCCTACGGTAGCAGCATTGCGTCGGCCGTCGATGCGCACCCAGTCTTCCTCACGGGTGACGCGAAGGCTGTCGAACCAAGGTGAGAACCGTTGCAGCAGGTCGGGTTCCTGGCCGGCAAGAATGCCCGACATTGCCAGCTGCCCACCGGTGGCGGCGCGCGCCGCCAGCACTTCGGCCAGCGCGTCCAGTGCCGTTGCAAGGATGTTGGCCACCACGATGGGGTAGCGGGCGGCGGGCGCGGCTTCCGGCAGGTGTGTCGCAATGCTCACGGCGTTGCGTTCGGCGTTGTCGGCGGTGGCGATGATGGCCTGCGGGTCGTTGTCGATTCCGGTGGCGCTGCCGGCACCCAGTTTCAACGCCGCCAAGGCGAGGATGCCGCTGCCGCAGCCGAAATCGAGCACGTTGCGGCCCTGCAGCTGCCCCTCCATGGCCAGGCCATCCAGCCAGCGCAGGCACAGGGCCGTGGTGGGGTGGGTGCCGGACCCGAAGGCCAGGCCCGGGTCGAGCCGGATCACGGCGGCGTCCTCCAGGGCTTCGGCTTCCTCCGGCAAGGGGTGGTTCCACGGCACGATGAAAGTGCGATGGCCAAAGCGCATGGGTTGGAAACTGTCCAGCCAGGCGCGCTCCCAATCCTGATCTTCCACTTTCTCGAAGCGCGCCTGTGACCAATCCAGACCCGGGTCGAACGCGTCCAAGGCGGCCAGCAGCACCAGTGCGTCGGTGCCGTCCGGGAACAGGGCAGTCAGGCGCATTTCATCCCAGAGGGGCAGCTCCCCCACCCCGGGCTCGAAGATGGCTTGTTCGTCGGCGGCGTCGAGATGGGCGTCCTGCAAGGTCACGGCAAGCGCCCCTACGTCCTCCAAGGCGCGCTCCACGCGCGGCTGCAGGGCTTCGGTACAAGGAACTGTGATCTGAAGGTAGGGCATGTCAGGGGTATGGCGTGACGAGTCACGCCATTCTCTCAGGTTACTGACGGGAGCCGGCGATCAGCCGCCGAGGATGCCCTTCAGCAGGCCCTTCATGCCGGGGCGTTTCTGCTGGGGCTGGCCTTGTCCTTCCGCATCCTCCCCATCCATCTGCTGCATCCCGCCGAAATCCATTCCCAGCATCGCGGTAGCGGTGGACTTGGCGCGCAGGCGCACGCTCCATTCCGGGTTCCAGGGTTGCTTGGGGTCGGCCGGCTTGGGCGGGTAGGTGATCCAGCTTTCCGGGCCGTAGGCGGTCATCATCAGCATGCCGGGCATCGTCTGGCCATTGCCGCCTGACTTGCCGGCGAAGATGCCCTTGGGAATGAGGCAACTGGTGGCGGTGGCGGGCAGGAGGATCTTTTGCTTCAGCCATTTGTCGATGTTGCCGCCACTCAGATAGGCGTGCAGCTCGCTGCCGGCACCGGCCACGTCGGCGCTGCTCCAGATGGTCATGTGGACCGAGTTCTGGCTAAGCATCTCCATATGCATGCCGCTGATGAAGTAGGCGCGTGCACGCGCCACCGACGGCCAGCCAAGGTAGATCGCATCGGCCGGGTCGCCCTCGCTGCGCAGGGCCAGCTTGGGCATGAAATCGGCGCTGTCCTGGATCTGGAACTTCATCGACGCCGGGATGCCATTGCCGGTGATCTGGTGCTCACCGGCCAGGCGTGCCCCGCTGGGAACCTGTTTGCCGTATTGCCGGTTGGGCCAATAGACGTTGCCGGGCTTGACGTCGATGTCGCGGTCGGGGACATACAGGCCGCGCGACAGGCTGCCGGTGGTCTGCACGTTGACGCCTTGCATGCCGCCCTTGGCATCGATGGTGCCGCCCTTCACCTTGAAGGTGGCCACCTTGGGCTGGCCGGCGCGGACGTTGGCACCGCAGCCCCAGTATTCGGTGATCTTGACCTCGACATCGGGCACCTTGCCGCTGGGGGTCTCGGCTTCGGTGGATTTGCCGGGCTCAAAGGGGACCAGGGTCAGGGCCTTGCCCAGACGCAGCCCGGCAGGCACGAGGTCGTCTGCCTCCACCCCCGGTTTGAGCGCGTTGTGCAGGGCGATGTCGAGATATTGGCCCGTCATGCCGCCGGTGCGTGCGGTGGGGTAAACGGGTTTGCTGGATTCAGCCCCCCCCATCCTGCGGGCCATGAAGCCCCCCAGGCCTCCCATCATGCCCCCCATGTCCGGCATACCGGCCATGTTGTGGGTCAGGACGTCGATGTAGAGGTTGGTGGGCGGCGTCTTGCCCTGCTGGCTGGCGGCAGGCAGGGCGATCAGGGTGGCGGCAACAGCGAGAAACAGGGCTTGGCGGCGTTGCATGGCGGCGGTCGTTCCGGTCCGGGGTATGACCCGTATAGCGGCAAAAACGCCGAAAAGCGGACATCCGGCGCCTTGCCTGCCGCCAATGGCCCGGTCAGAGGATCGACAGCGCCCGCTCCTTGCGCTCGGCCAGGCGCTTTTCCAGGTAATGGATATTTTGCCCGCCTTGGTTGAAGCCGCCGTCGGCGAGGATGCGCTGCTGCAGCGGGATATTGGTCTTGATGCCGTCGATGACCATTTCCGACAGCGCCACGCGCATCCGTGCGATGGCCTGTTCGCGGGTTGCGCCGTGGACGATCAGCTTGCCGATCATCGAATCGTAGTTCGGCGGCACCCGGTAGCCCTCGTAGATATGCGAGTCCACCCGCACGCCGGGGCCGCCCGGGGCGTGGAAGTGCTGGATCAGGCCGGGGCAGGGGAAGAAGGTGTCCGGGTCCTCGGCATTGATCCGGCATTCGATGGCATGCCCGGACAGCACCACATCAGACTGCTTGATCGACAGCTTGTGGCCAGCGGCGATCAGGAGCTGCTCGCGCACCAGATCAATCCCGGTCACCAGCTCGGTGACCGGGTGCTCCACCTGGATGCGGGTGTTCATCTCGATGAAATAGAAGCGGCCAGCTTCGTACAGAAATTCGAAGGTACCGGCGCCGCGGTAGCCGATGCGGATGCAGGCCTCCACGCAGACCTTGCCGATCTCGGCGCGCTGCTCGGGCGTGATGCCGGGCGCGGGGGCTTCCTCCACCACTTTCTGGTGGCGGCGCTGCATCGAGCAGTCGCGCTCGCCCAG
>CAUJJG010000071.1 GCA_963205445.1 Pseudomonadota bacterium | reverse complement strand
ACGGTGGGGCTGGGCACCACGGGCTGGCGAGTGGGCGGCGCGCGGCCCGGCGAACGACGCATCGGCGGAAAGGATGGCCAGTGGCGGCCGGTGTTGAAGACATTGTCGCCGGCTTATACGACGCGCTGGAGTGAGTTGCTGCGGGCCCGCTAGCTGTCGAAGCGGTTCTCGAGAACACCCCACCCATCCTGCGAAGAAACCGTATCGCGGACTGACGCGAAGTATCTGTCGAGGTTGAGATTTTCGACGTCCGGAAATTCGGGCAGCTTGATCCCGAACTCGCCCGGGGGCCTGTCTGATTTTTTGTGTGTGAGGCGGTGGGCACGGCGTGGGCACAGGATGGGCACAGATCCTTTGCGCGACCTCAAAAGCAAAAGGGCCAATGAGCGCTAACTCATTGACCCTTGTGCTTTTTGTATGGCGCGCCCGGAAGGATTCGAACCTCCGACCCCCAAGTTCGTAGCCTGGTGCTCTATCCAACTGAGCTACGGGCGCAAAGCAGAAGCGGAATTATTGGACATCTCCGCCGGCACGTCAACAAAAACTTCATCGCCGTGCCTCGTTTTTTCGCGTTTCGCCGCAAGTGGCGGAGACTGAGGGATTCGAACCCTCGATGGAGCTTTTGACCCCATACTCCCTTAGCAGGGGAGCCCCTTCGGCCTCTCGGGCAAGTCTCCGTGAGGCGAATCGCGAGCCGGGAAGGATACAGGCTCAGTGGCGATTGAGCAAACCCTCAGGAAGATTTTTCTTCATCCTTCAAGCTGTCGCCATTCTGGATGCGCTGGTAGATCTCCTCGCGGTGCACCGCCACGTCCTTCGGCGCAGTGATGCCAATCCGCACCTGGTTGCCCTTCACGCCGAGCACGGTCACGGTAATCGAGTCCCCAATCATCAGGGTCTCGCCAACTCTTCTGGTCAAGATCAACATTGCAACTCCCCTGTCGCTCCAGCTTGACACCGCTTGTACCGAACAAGCGCGTGACAGTCCAGTGTAGCCGAAAATTTCACCTCGGCCGCCGGCAGGAATCTGCGGCCGATCACACTCTCAAACGGCATCATGCGCGCTGACGGACCCAATCCGCCACCCCTGCAAGCGCCGCCTGCAGCGCCGGACCGTCCTCGCCACCGCCTTGCGCCATGTCGGGACGGCCACCGCCCTTGCCGCCGGCCTGACGGGCGACATCGCCCAACACGTCACCAGCCTTGACCTTGCCAAGTGCACTGCCGACCACGCCAGCCACCAACGCGGCCTTGCCACCCTCTACGCCAGCCAGCACGATGACGGCGTCACCCAGCTGGGTCTTCAGGCGGTCCATTGCATCTCGCAGGGCCTTGGCGTCGAAGCCTTCCAGCCTTGCGGCCAGCACCTTGATGCCGGCCACGTCCTGCGCTTGCGCCCCAAGGTCGGCGGTGGCGCCGGAGGCGGCCTTGGCCTTGAGCGTCTCGACTTCGCGCTCCAGCTTCTTTTGCCGCTCCAGCAAGCTGCGCAGCTTGTCGGCCACATCACCGACGCTGCCGCCCAGCAGTTGGGCCGCTTCGTGCAACCGCTGCTCTTCTTCGGTCACGAAATCCAATGCACCCTGCCCGGTGACCGCCTCGATACGGCGCACGCCGGCGGAGACGCCGCCTTCGGAGACGAGCTTGAACAGGCCGATGTCGCCGGTGCGGCCGACGTGGGTGCCGCCGCAGAGTTCGGTCGAAGTCGGGCCAAAGCGCAGCACGCGCACGTGCTCGCCGTACTTCTCGCCGAACAGGGCCATCGCCCCGAAGTCCAGCGCCTCCTGCATGCCCATGTGGCGCACTTCGCCTTGGTGGTTGGCGCGCACCTCTGCATTGACCCGGCGCTCGACTTCGGCCAGCTCCTCGGCGGTCATCGGCTGAAAGTGGGAGAAGTCGAAGCGCAGACGGTCGGGCGCGACCAGCGAGCCCTTCTGCTGGACGTGGGTGCCGAGCACGTTGCGCAGCGCAGCGTGCAGCAGGTGGGTGGCGCTGTGGTTGAGCACGATGGCACCACGGCGGACGGCATCGACGGCGCCTTCAAGCACATCGCCCAGCTTCAGCGCGCCGCTTTGCAGCACGCCGACGTGGCCGTGGAACTGGCCGGCGAGCTTGAGCGTATTGGCGACCGCAAACGCCGCGTTGGCAGCGCTGAGCGCGCCGGTATCGCCGACCTGGCCGCCGGATTCGCCGTAGAACGGGGTGCGATCGAGCAGGACGATGGCCGCATCGCCAGCAGCGATCGCCTCGACCGGCTTCCCGTCCTTGAGCAGGGCGAGCACGGTCAGACCCTCGGCGACCAGCGCCTCGTAGCCCAGGAACTGGGTTGGCGCGAGCTGGGCCACCAGCTCGGCCGGCAACTGCACACCGCCGCCAAACTTGCCGGCCGCGCGCGCGGTTTCCTTCTGGCGCTCCATCGCCGCATCGAAACCGGCCACATCAACGCTCATGCCGCGCTCGCGCGCCATGTCCTGGGTGAGATCCAGCGGGAAGCCATAGGTGTCGTACAGGCGGAAAGCGTCGGCACCGGGGATGACCTTGTCATCGACGCGGCTGGCCACGTCCTCGAAGATCTTCATGCCCGAGTCCAGGGTCTCGGCGAAGCGCTCTTCTTCGGCCAGCAGCGCGCGCTCGGCGGTGGCGCGACCGTCGCGCAGCACCGGGTAGGCCTCACCCATCAGCGCGTCGAGGGTTTCCACCAGCTTGTGGAAGAACGGCTGGCGCACGCCCAGCATCCAGCCGTGGCGCAGGGCGCGTCGGATGATCCGGCGCAGCACATAGCCGCGGCCTTCGTTCGACGGCAGCACGCCGTCAACGATCAAAAAGGCGCAGGCGCGGATATGGTCGGCGATCACCCGCAGCGACTTGTTCTCAAGGTCGGAGGTCGAGGTCAGCTCGGCGGCGCGCTTGATCAGGGTCTGGAACAGGTCGATCTCGTAGTTGCTGTGCACGCCCTGCAAGATCGCGGTCAGCCGCTCCAGCCCCATGCCGGTGTCCACGCAGGGCGCGGGCAGCGGAGTCAGCGTGCCGTCGGCGGCACGGTCGAACTGCATGAAGACGTTGTTCCAGATCTCGATGTAGCGGTCGCCGTCCTCGTCGGGCGAACCGGGGGGGCCACCGGCGTGGCCGGGGCCGTGGTCGTAGAAGATCTCGGTGCAGGGGCCGCAGGGGCCGGTGTCGGCCATCTGCCAGAAATTGTCGGAGGCGAACGGCGCGCCCTTGTTGTCGCCGATGCGGATGATGCGCTCCGGCGGCAGGCCGATGTCGTTGAGCCAGATATCGTAGGCCTCGTCATCGGTGTGGTAGACGGTGGCGAGCAGGCGCTCTTTCGGCAGCTTCCAGACTTCGGTCAGCAGCTCCCAGGCCCAGGCGATGGCCTCCTTCTTGAAGTAGTCGCCGAAGCTCCAGTTGCCCAGCATCTCGAAGAAGGTGTGGTGGCGGGCGGTATAGCCGACCGAGTCGAGGTCGTTGTGCTTGCCGCCGGCGCGCAGGCAGCGCTGGACATCGGCCGCGCGCACGTAGCTGCGCTTCTCCGCACCGAGAAAGACGTCCTTGAACTGGACCATGCCGGAGTTGGTGAACAGCAGGGTCGGGTCGTTGCCCGGCACCAGCGGCGCCGACGGCACGATGGTATGGCCCTTGGCGGCGAAGAAATCGAGGAAGTCGCGACGGATATCGGAGGTGGACTTGGTTGCGTTATTTGCTGGCGTGTTCATGCGGGCATCGGAAGTGGCGGGCAGCGCTGCGCCCGCGAACCGTTCAAGATGCGTCCGCGAAACCGAGTTGGCAACCCAATGGACGCCAGTTTACAGGCGTTACGCCTGCCTTGGCGGCCCAATCGACACACAGCAGGCAGCGCCCCGCCCCGCCGCCCGCTCAGGCAGCCTCCCCTTTGGCCAGCACGGCACACGCCTGCCCCATCGAAAATCCCCGTCGCAACAACGCGTCCACCCCTTTTCGCTGCGCTTCACGATCGCCTGAGAACGCCTGAGGATGACGGCGCTGCAAGTAATCCCGAGCGATGCATTCCCAATCCCCCTGGAACCCATCCATGGCCGCAGCGATGACGTCATTGCCCAGCCGATGTGTGCCCAGTTCGGCGCGAATCCAGGCCGGCCCGTAGCCACTGCCCGCCCGGCTACGCAGCAGGGATTCGGCAAACCGCGCATCATTCTGCCAACCAGCATCAGCCAAGCCGGCGACAGCCGCCTCGGCTTCTTCGGCTGCCACGCCGCGCTGGCCCAGCTTGCGCAACAGCTCCTCACGCGAATGTTCGCGGCGCGTCAGCAGCGCCAGTGCGCGCTGTGTCGGCGATGGCTCCGGGCGACGCCGGCGCTGCCCCATTGACGAGGGCAATACAGCGCCGTCGTCACCCGATGCCGTCATTCGTCGCGGCCTTCGCTCTCGTCGCGGGAGGCTTCTTCCGGTACGAATTGTTCACGCAACGCAGCCTCCAGCTTCATCGCCGCCGCCGGGTTTTCCTTCAGATACTGGCGCGCGTTTTCCTTGCCTTGGCCAATGCGCTCGCCGTCGTAGCTGTACCAAGCGCCAGCCTTTTCCACCAATTTGGCGTTCACGCCCATGTCGATCAGCTCGCCTTCGCGGCTGATACCCTCTCCGTAGAGAATTTCGGTGACAACCTGCTTGAACGGCGGGGCCAGCTTGTTCTTGACCACCTTGATGCGCGTCTGGTTGCCGATGATCTCGTCGCCCTTCTTGATCGAGCCGATGCGGCGGATGTCCAGTCGCACCGAGGCGTAGAACTTCAGCGCGTTGCCGCCGGTGGTGGTTTCCGGGCTCTGGCCCGGCATCATCACCCCGATCTTCATGCGCAGCTGGTTGATGAAGATCACCAGGGTATTGCTGCGCTTGATGTTGCCAGTCAGCTTGCGCAGGGCCTGGCTCATCAGCCGCGCCTGCAGGCCGGGCCGCTGATCGCCCATCTCGCCTTCGATCTCGGCCTTGGGGGTGAGTGCGGCCACCGAGTCCACCACCACCATGTCGATGGCGTTGGAGCGGACCAGCATGTCGGCGATCTCCAGCGCCTGCTCGCCGGTGTCCGGCTGCGACAGATAGAGGTCATCGAGGTTGACCCCGAGCTTCTGCGCGTAGACCGGGTCCAGTGCGTGCTCGGCGTCGATGAAGGCGCAGGTGCCGCCCTGCTTCTGGCATTCGGCGATGGCTTGCAGTGTCAGGGTGGTCTTGCCGGAGGACTCCGGCCCGTAGATCTCCACCACCCGGCCCTTGGGCAGGCCGCCGATGCCCAGGGCGATATCCAGCATCAGCGAGCCGGTGCCGATGGTTTCCACCGCTTCCACCGTGCGGTCACCCATGCGCATCACTGAGCCTTTGCCGAACTGGCGTTCGATCTGGCCCAGGGCGGCGGCAAGTGCGCGCTTCTTGTTGTCATCCATCGTGATGCTCCTCAACGTCTGTGATGTTCTGTAATGGGGTCAGCTTAGGCGGGGTGCGTCGCACAGGCTGCGACGCTGCGTGGCCTGAGCCAGAAATTCGCATTTCAACCGGATAACCACCATCGGGAATTGCCGCGGACGCGGCTCGGATTTGCCCTCTTCGCACGGGCGAACTCCAGCGCGTCATGCATGGGGGCGTACCAGCCCGCAGTACAGGCCCTCGATGGCGAAGTCCTGGCCGGGCTGAACCTCAATGGGTGCGTAGTCGGGATTGCGTGGCAGCAGGCGCACCTTGCCTTGGGCGATCCGCAGCAGTTTGACGGTGATTTCATCATCGATGCGGGCGATGACCACCTGCCCGTTGCGAGCATCTCGCGTGCGATGCACGCCGATCAGATCCCCGTCGAAAATGCCTTCCTCACGCATCGAATCGCCCTTCACCTTGAGCAGGTAATCGGGGGTTGGCGAGAATAGGGCGCGATCCATCAACAGCACCTGATCGCTGCCGATATCTGCGCCGATCGGCACGCCGGCGGCCACCTGCCCCAGCACCGGCAGATGCAGGGCGTCGTCATTGGCGGCCAGTTCCAGCTGGCGTGGGAAATCCTCGGGCAGACGCAGCAGGCGCAGACTGCGGGCGCGCCCAGGGCTGCGCTCGATCACGCCTGCCGCCTCCAGCGCCTCCAGGTGGTACTGGGCTGCGCGCACCCCCTTGAAACCAAAAGCGCGCGCAATTTCAGTCTGGGATGGCGGAAAACCATCGGCCGAGATGCGCTCCGCGAGGTAGGCGTGGATGGCGTGTTGGGTATCGGTTAGGGTCATGGTTAGTAGTAATACTACTAATTTTTCAGCAATGCAATATTCATCTTCACCAATGTGAATCATCGTTTTTATAGGCTTATTCACCGGACGATACGCCGCTGTATTCGTTCGGCTGCCTTGGCTGCCGACAAGTCATTTCCGCGCTTGCGCAATCCACGCCAACCTAAGCCGATGACATCGCACCCTGGACCTGCACAAGTCGGAGCTGGACGCCCTCACCGCTTTCCTGGAAACGCTCTGAAGCGTTGACTAAAACGCGCCTGCGCCGCAACTACGGAATCAGCTGCTCCAGCCCGCGCAAGGCGGCCGCCACGGTCTTGCGCCGCACCGCGTCACGGCTCCCCTCGAAATGGAAGATTTCGGCGCGGGCGTAGCCACCGCGACGCTTCCAGCCAATCCAGACGGTGCCCACCGGCTTGTCATCGCTGCCGCCGCCGGGGCCGGCGATGCCGGTGACAGCCACGGCAACGGTTGCCCCTGAATGCACCAAAGCGCCGGACACCATTTCCACGACGCATTCACGGCTGACTGCACCATGGGTTTCGAGTGTCTGCGGCCGCACACCGAGCAGCGCCTGCTTGGCCTCGTAACTGTAGGCCGCCATTCCGCAGTCGAACCACGCAGACGAACCCGGCACATCGGTCATGCACTTGGCGATCCAGCCACCCGTGCAACTTTCTGCCGTCACCAGCATCTGGCGATTGGCCAGAAGCGTGGCACCGGTCGCATGGGCCAAAGCTTCAAGTTCGGCATCGGCGGGGGTGTGCATGGGCTGCTCTTGCCTGGGATCAAGCCTGCGTTGTAGCGCATGTCACCCGGAAACGAAACCGGCCCCATGCAGGGGCCGGCAAAGATGCGGGCGGTTGGAATGGCCTGCCGCGTCGAAACGACAGGCCAACCCGGCCCGGTTCAGAACTGGAACCGCAGCGTCGCGCCATACATGGCGGGCGCCCCGGGGAAGCCGTTGTAGGTGTTCTTGGGATTGCCCGGCTCCGGCGTGCCCAAAGCCTGCAGCGGCCCGTCGAACCCGACCTGCACATAGTCCTGATCGAAGATGTTGGTGCCCCAGAGCTCCAGCTGCCACTTGCGATCGCGCGAGCCAATGCCGAGGCGTGCATTCACCAGCGAATAGGCCTTCTGATTCTTTTCCACGTCCAGATCAGACCCGGTGTTGTAGCTGGACATGTATTTGCTGCCGATGTTGAAGCGGCCCTCCAGCTTCGAACCGATGTCCCACTCGTAGGTCACCGACAGTGAGCCGGAGAAGCGCGGCGCGAAGCTCATCCTGGCACCGGGCAATTTGTAGAGCGCGCCGATGGACGGACACTGTGCCGTCAATGCCCCGGGGCCCACGAAATCGCACCCCGGAATGTTGTCGCCATATTTTGTGTCCGCATACATCACCCCGGCCTGCAGGAGCAGACCCGGAGCCGCCTTGGGCTGCCACAGCAGTTCCGCATCCACGCCCTTGGACACCACCTCGGGAATCGAACGCACCACGAAGCTGGTGCCCAGGAAGCTGTTGAGCTGGAAGTCGCTGTAGGTCTGGTGGAACAGCGCCGCGTTCAGCAGCAGGTTGCCTTCGGCCCAGGTGGACTTGACGCCCAGTTCCCAGCTGTCGACGAACTCTCCCGGGAAGGAGGTGTCATTGACCGGAACGATGCCCGCGCCCCCGCTGGACAGGCCATTGGAGGACTGCACGCGGTCCATGTTGAACCCGCCCGCCTTGTACCCGCGCGCATAGGACAGGTAGGTCATGGCGTGTTCATTCCAGCGATATGCCGCCTTGACCGTGCCGGACCACTCGTTCTCGCTGCGGGACTGGTCGGTGACCCGCCCGTTATGTCGCACATTGGCCCACGGCAAGCAGCTGTAGCCCACGATGTTGCTGATCAAGGCCTGCTGGTTGGCGGCAGGCAGGGAGGCGAACGGAATGCCGCGGGCCGTCAGGGCCGCCGCAATCCGGCCGATGGCGGCAGGGCTGATGCCGGTTGCGCCGAAATAGGACGCGCAGCCCGCACTGCCGTTGGGGTTGCTGTAGACCGAATGCAGGTCTTTAGTCTCCCGCGTATAGCGCAGGCCCAGCGTCAGGTCGAGCGCATCGGTGGCATGCCAGGTGTTGTTGGTGAACAAGGCCGTGCTCTTGGCATCCTGCTGGTAATGATCCAGCGCGCCGAGGCCCGCAAACGCGGTGCCATACGGTTTGCCGGTGGCATCCGCCATGAAGGTGGCGGCATTTGGCAGGGAGGCCAAGGCCGGATTGATCATCGACAGCAAGCCAATGGAGAGATACGGCTCATAGGCAGCCCCTACCCGGTAGCTCTCGGTCCGGTTGATGGTCTCGTCACTGAAGAATGCCCCCAACAGCCAATCGAACCTGTCGTTGGCACCACTCAGGTGGAATTCCTGGCTGAAGGTCTTGAACTGGCTGTACGACTCATCCTCGCGCGGCTCCATGTAGATCAAGTCCGCGGTGGAGAAATCGAAATCCCGCCCGTTCACGGCGTCCCAATCACGGGCCCCCGTGATCGACTTCAGCGTGGCCCCGCCGAAGGCTTCGAGGTTGATGCTGACTTCGGCCTGCACGCCCTTGTCGGCGATCTTCTGCGCAGTGCTGCGATTGCTGTAGGCCACGCGCGCCCAGGGGTTTGCCGGTGTCGCGATGGCATTGCCACCGCCAAGCTTGTTGATCAACGCGCCTGTCTCACCCGTGACCAGTTGCACCGCCGTGCAGCAGTGTTCATCGCGACGCGTGAGGTCAGCAGACAGCACGATCTCCACGTTGTCAGTGGGAGCCATCAGCAGCTTGGCGCGGAAGGTGTTGAAGTCCTGGTCGTAATCGCGATCTTCCTGGCGCGGGCCGGCGCCCGTCACCACTTTCATCCAGCCATCCCGGTCGCGGTGGGCGGCATACACGCGAAAAGCCGCGTAATCACCCAGCGGCACGTTGAGGGAGCCGGCCAAGCCCAAGGCACCGTAGTTGCCGAACGTGACCTCGCCATCCCCACCGAACTCGAAGCCGGGTTTTTTCGTCACGATGTTGATTACGCCCGCCGAGGTGTTTTTGCCGAACAAGGTGCCCTGCGGCCCTTTCAGCACCTCGATGCGCTCCAACTCCCCAAGGTCACCGAAGCCGACCGAGTTGCGCGGGCGGTAGACACCGTCGATGACCACACCCACCGATGACTCCAGACCTACATTATCGCCTACCGTTCCGACGCCACGAATGCGCGCCGTGGTGATGGATTCGCTCTGGGTGCTGGTGACCGTCAACCCTGGCACCAGAAGCTGGAGGTCTTTGATGTCGCGGACGCCGGTGTCTTGCAACGTTTGTTGCGAGAGCACGGTGACCGCCACCGGGACGTCCTGCAATGCCTCTTCCCGCTTTTGCGCAGTAACCACCAACGCATCCAGCGTTTTCGGTTCACTTCGTGACGCCGCCTCCTGCTTGGCTTCCTGTGCCTGCGCAGGCAAGGCAAACAGTGCCATCAGGCCGGCAAACACGGCCACGGACAACGACGTGCGTTTCGGTTGCGTGCAGAGCATGACCATCCCCCTCGGAATTATTGTAGGAATTACGGCAACGGAATCTCTTTGGATTCAACGCAAAACTGCTGCAATCACGGTCATGTGGGGGGATGGCCGCACTCTGACGCTACCACAGAAACATGCGGCTGCGTATTGCCCGCGCATCGCAATCGGGCACACTATCCCGCCCTCGCCTGCGCACCACGGATGTCCGCCGAACACACCCTTATGAAGCATAAGGACTACGCAGAACAGTCGTCAGCGTCTTCTTTAGCCGGATCAATGGGTTAGATTGGACATCACGGAATCTCACGCGCATGAAGCTGCTTTGGCCAAAGGGTGGCAAATGCCCTTGGTGCAATGTGTCCGAAGTTGACCCAACCCGGTCCTCGCACGGCAAAAACGCACCTCTTTGCCCGACTGTCAGCCGATCCCGTCGTGAAATCGATTAAGTTACTGAGCGGCGAAGGGGGAGCCAAATGCGTGGGATCTACCGAGTCATGCTGGGCCGTCGCAGTGCCCATGCCGAGGAATGTTTCCAGGGCGGATTCATAGGAACCGACTTCGACATCGTTCAGGACCTTACGGCCGACCTTACCGACCAATGGCGGGACTTCAACGCCAAGTTCATTCCCATTTTCCTGGCCCGCCACCCTGAAAAGTCCAAGATCGGGGCCGGCCTGGCCTGCGGGGCGCTCTGGACGGTCAGCAAGGGCATCCAGATCGGCGATACCGTGCTCTGCCCGGATGGCAGCGGCAGCTACCGCGTCGGCGAAGTCATCGGCAACTACACCTATGCCCCTGGCGGCACCCTGCCCCATCGCCGCAAGGTGCGCTGGCTGGATCGCGCGATTCCGCGCGCCGCGATGAGCGAGGCCCTGCAGAACTCTTCCGGCTCCATCGGTACCGTGTGCGATCTGTCGGCCCATGCTGAGGAAGTCCGTCGGCTGATGGGATTGGACACACCTGCCGTGATTGTTGCATCCGACCCCGCCATCGAAGACCCGGTGGCATTTGCGATGGAAAAGCACCTGGAGGCCTTCCTGGTCGCGAACTGGGCGCAGACTGAACTGGCAAAAGACTTCGCCATTTACGAAGAAGACGGCGAGCCCGTTGGCCAGCAATACGCCACCGACGCGGGCCCCATCGACATACTTGCGGTCAGCCACGACCGCAAGCGGCTGCTGGTGGTGGAGCTCAAGCGGGGGCGCGCCAGCGACGTGGTCGTGGGCCAGATCCTGCGCTACATGGGGTACATCAAGGAGCAGGTGGCCGAGCCCGGACAGTCCGTGGAAGGGGCCATCATCGCCCTGGAGAACGACCAGAAGCTGCGCTGGGCGTTGGCGGCGGTGCCCAATATCCGGTTTTACCGCTACCAGGTGAGCTTTCGGCTGCTGCCGAGCTGACCCCGTGGCCATCAAGCTGCTGGCGGCTTTGCGATCCCCATGTGGTTCATCAATTCCGCCAGCGGCGGCACCCGTTCCCGGGCCGCATCCAGCACATCGCGCGTGAGCTGCGCCATCCAGCCGGCCTCGTGCGCCTCACAGCCGGTGACCGCCTTGAAGCTTTCCTTCAGCTGCCGGGTGTCGCCTTCGGCTTCCATGCCGAGGATTTGCAGCAGCCACGCCTCAAGGCAGGGCGCAGACTCGATGACATCAAGCCGCCCGCGCCTGCCGACGCGGCTCCGCCGCGCGCGGGCGCGATCCGCCTCGCCCCAGTCCGTGTCGGTATCCAACAGCAGGATCACCTTGTCGTGATCGCGATTGTTCGCGCGGCGGCGGGCCGTCTCCAGCACATGCCTGCCGCCCTTTCCGTGCGCGTTGATCTCCTGCACCGAACGCCCCAAAGCGTCACGATAGATCTGCTTCAAGTGGCGCACGAAGGCCACTTCCGCATCGCCTTCCCCGACGACAAGCAGGGTCTCCCGGACCCTGCGATGCCTGGCGGCGGGGCGCGGCTTCATATCCGGGGGACGGCGCCATAGGCGCCGCTCATGTATTTCGCATACAGATTGTCCTGGGTGCGCACGCCCTCCATCGTGTCCAGGCGCCAGGCTTCGCTCACGCAGTCGTTTTTTTCCACCAGCATCGTCTGCGACTTGCCGAGCAGGCCGATCACCTCGATCGAATGGCTGGTGAAGATGATCTGCGCCTTGTGCGGGTTGGTATGCGGACTGGCGAACAGGTCGAGCAAGGGCGCGATCATGTGCGGGTGCATGTCGCTTTCCAGCTCGTCGATGACCGCAATGCCGCCGTGCGACAGCACACCCAACAGGTACGAAAGCTGGGTGAACGCCGTGCGCGTACCGCTGGACTCCTCCAGCATGTGCAGCTCGTGCCTGGAGCCGTCCTGCAAGGTGTGGACGCCCAGCACCTGATACTGCGGCGGCAATTTCACGCCGTCCGCCAGCTTCATCTCCGGCGGCATCACCAGATCCAGCTTCCTGATCTCCACGCCGGACAGGCCAAAGTCCAGACCGCACAGCAGGGTTTCCATCTGCTGCTTCAATTCCGCGTTCTCGTGGAAGAACAGGACCGCGGATTGGAAACCGCGGACTGGATCAACGCGGCCACTATGCATGATGTTGCTGGCGACATTGGCCCCCACCAGCCGCTGCGCCACCTCCACGCCGTACTGCGCCGCGGTGGCAATCAGCGAGGCATTGGGGCGCACCTTTTTGGCTTCGGCCGGGCTGAGGTCGAAGTCGCCGTCCTGCTTGATCAGGTACTGCCGCGTGGCCTCATCCCAATCGCGCTCGAACAGATAGGAAAATTTTGCACGCTTCCTGTTGGGCCGCCGGTACACCGCCTCGTGCAGCACGCGCTCCGGCGTGAGCCGCAGCACGTAGCGCCAGAGCGTGCCGTCCTGATCATCGGCGTGCAGCTCGAACTCGACCGGCGCATCCGGCGCAGAGAAATGCGGCCTGACCGGAATCTGCGCCGTCGGCAGGCTATGGAACGAATGGGCGATGAACCAGTGCAGGAATGCCAGCGGCTTGATCAGCGAGGTCTTGCCGGCAC
>CAUJJG010000070.1 GCA_963205445.1 Pseudomonadota bacterium | reverse complement strand
GTTGCCCTGGATCACTTGGCCGGCGTCTCGCGCACCGGCAAGGGAACGCTGCACAGATCGATGTAGCCGGCAGGTTCGGTATAGAACGCATTGACCCGGTTGCGGCGGGCTTCGGTGGCGTCGATGAAGGCCTGGCTGTCGGTGCGCAGCAGCTGCAGGTGGCTGCGCTCGCTTTCCGGCACGCTGCTGGCCAGCTTCACCGACAGGATGGGAGTGCGCAGTTTGGGGTCGGTATAAAAGCCCATCGGTGCAGGGCCGCGGGGGAGCGCGCTGAGCAATTCCATTCCCTTCACCACGCGCCCCACCACCGTCAACTGATGGTCCAGCGCACGCGGCGCGTGGCCGCTGACGGCGTAGAGCTCGGCGCCGATGCTGCTGTCCGGTGGGTTGTTGCGACCGGCACCCACCACACCGTAGCAATGCGCAATCCAAGCCTTGCCTGTCTTCGGGTTGCGGGCGGCGGGAAAGCCATCGATGAAGCCCACTTCCGCTGCATACCCGTCCGCATCCGGCAACTTGTCAAACTGCAGCCCGGTGGCCGAGCGCGTGAACTCCGCGGGCAGATGGGTTTTGGTGCCCTCGGGATAGGGCTTGGCCTTGCCGGCTTCCTCGCCTTCGGCATCGCCGAACTGGACCACGAAGTTGTCCTGAACGCGGTAGATCGTCAGGCCGTCCCAGAAGCCGCCTTTGGCCATGGTGCGAATATTGGCGACATGCTCGGGGGCAAAGCCGGGGGCCAACTCGATGATCACGCGTCCGCCGGGCACCTGCATGTAGAGCGTGTTGGCAGGCTCCAAATCACGCCAGGCGCTGGCCGGTGCGGCGTCGATGATCTCCTGCGCAGTCTTGCGCGCCGGAGGCGTCTGGTCCTGCGCATGCAACGTGGCGCAGGAAAGGGTGGACAGGGCGGCGAAAAGCAGGCCAGCGCGCATCAGCAGGGCTCCGTGACGGTGAGCCCCCAGCATAACGCGCGTCGAGTTTCAGGCGGTGTGGCCTGCGATGAACGCCCGCACCTGCGGATACACCTGCGTGCGCCAGCGTCGGCCGCTGAAGATCCCGTAATGGCCGGCCCCCTGCACCGTGAGGTGCTTGCGGTGGGTGGTGGGGATGCCCGTGCACAGGTCGTGCGCGGCGCGGGTCTGGCCCTGCCCGGAGATGTCGTCCAGCTCACCCTCGACGGTGAGCAGTGCACAGCCGGTGATCTTCGAAGGGTCCACCCGTTCGCCGGCCACGTCCCACAGGCCGCGCGGAAGCAGGTGCTCCTGAAAGACCGTGCGGATGGTGTCGAGGTAGTACTCCGCAGGCATGTCCAGCACCGCGTTGTATTCGTCGTAGAACTTGCGATGGGATTGTGCGGAACTGAGGTCTCCCTTGATCAGGTCCTGATAGAAGTCCCAGTGCGAGGTGCCGTGGCGTTCGGGGTTCATCGCCACGAACCCCAAGTGCTGCAGGAAGCCCGGATACACACGACGGCCGCTGCCGGGATAGTTGGCGGGGACGGTGTGGATGACGTTGTTCTCGAACCACCACAAAGGCTGGCGGGTGGCAAGGTTGTTGACCGATGTGGGCGATTGGCGGGTATCGATGGGGCCCCCCATCATGGTCATCGAGCGCGGCAGGGCTTCACCGCGCGCTGCCATCAGCGAGATTGCGGCAAGCACCGGCACGGTGGGCTGGCAAACGCTGATGACGTGCAGATTGTCGGCGCCGATATGACGGATGAACGCTTGCACGTAGTCGATGTAGTCGTCGAGGGTAAAGGCCCCTTCGCTGGCGGGCACCATGCGGGCATCGGTCCAGTCGGTGATGTAGACCTTGTGGTCGGCCAGCAGGGTACGCACGGTATCGCGCAGCAGGGTGGCGTGGTGGCCGGACAGGGGGGCCACCACCAGCACCACCGGGTCATCCTTCATCCGCGCCAGCCCGTCCGCCTGATCGTGGTAGCGCTTGAAGCGCAGTAGCCGGCAGAAGGGTTTTTTCACCACTTCCCGCTCCACCACCGGGATCGACAGCCCTTCCACCTCGATCTGGTGGATGCCAAATTCGGGCTTTTCGTACTCCTTGCCCAGCCGGTACAGCAGCTCGAAGCCTGCAGCGGTGCGCTGGGCGCCGGGCAGGGTGGACAGCCAGCTGTCCTGTGCGGAATACATCTTGGCGCCGGCATCGGCCCAATAGGTGTAGGGCGCAAGACCTGCGCGCCAGAATTCATGCCATTGATAGAGCAACATCGTCGATGGACACCCATTTGCGGCACTGCAGCATACCGCAAGGTAGGGTTCCGGGTTGGACGGCTGTCGCGGAATGCGAATTCAGCCTGGAAGCTCCATCGCGGCCGCGTGCGGCACCAGTTCCGGTGACAACCAGCAGTGCGAACCCAGCGGATGCAGGCCGAGGGCCAACAGACGCTCACGATAGAAGCGCGCATGGCGGCGCTTGAAGTCGTGTTCGTCGCCCTCCGCACCGTCCTCCCGCGTGAAGACTTCGATGAAGGCCACCCCGCCGCAGAGCTCTGCCAGCGCCGGCAGGCCACGATCCAGCTCACGGGTGTCCAGATAATGCAGCACGTCACTGCAGATCAGCAGGTCCACCGGCGGGCAGGGGCGAAGGTGTTCGAAGTCAGCGAAGCGGGCGCTATGGAGATTGCGGCTGCGACCGTAGCGGCTGATCGCGTAGTCGCTGCTGTCAAACCCGAGGTATTGCGCCTTCGGGCGCAGTTTCAGCAGGGGTGCCCGCCAGGCCCCTTCACCGCAGCCGATGTCCAGCACGGTTCGAAGCGGGCGTTCCAGGTGGTATTCGGCGGTGGCAACCGCAAGCGCAACTTTGCGGGCCAGCCGGGCGGCTTGGCCGATGCCGCCGTGCCGGTACCAGGTGTCGAAATACGCGCGGTCGTAGGTCTTGGTCATCGTGGCATCCTAATGGCTTCCCCTCCTTCTGTTTCCGTTCATGGCCTATTTGCTCGTCAAGACTCTGCATCTCGTGTTCGTGATCGCCTGGATGGCAGCGGTGTTCTACCTGCCGCGGATCCTGGTCAACTTGGCAGAGGCCGGCGCGCAGCCGGATGTGCGCGCACGCCTGATGCTGATGGGGCGGCGCTTGTATCGCTTTGGCCATGTGATGTTCGGGCTGGCCTTCGTGCTGGGGCTGGTGCTTTGGCTGGGGTATCGCCTGTTGCCGGCCTTCCCCACCATGGTGGGGGTGGGCACGCACTGGATCCACGCGAAGTTGGGCTTGGTGGCGTTGCTGTTCGTTTACTACATCCTCACCGGGCGCTTGCTGAAAGGGCTGGGGGTGGGCAAGCGGCTGCCTTCGGCTTCGGCCCTGCGCTGGTTCAATGAATTGCCGCTGCCCGTGCTGGTGGGCATCGTGTGGCTGGTGCTGGCCAAACCGTTCTGACCTGCGGGGTGTGACGGCGGCCGTCGTGTTCAGCCCTGCCCCAAGGGCAGGGCCAACATGCCGTCGATGGCCAGGCCCAGTGCGTGACCGGCTTTGGCATCCAGCGGGGCGGCCTGCAAGGCGCGTACCACGCTGGCCAACTTGGCGGCACCAACGAAGCCACAGCCTGCCGCCAATTTGTGCAGTTCCGCCCGCACGGCGGCGGCATCGCCTCGCTGTCGTGCGGCTTCAATGCGCTGGCGCTGGCCACGCAGTTCCTCCAAAAACAGGGTGCGCAACGCCTGCACATGGGCTGGGTTGCCCCCCAACGCGGCCAAGGCGCCTTGCTCATCCCAATGCGGCATCGCTCCCGCAGGCAGGTGACGGCAAAGTGCTGCCAGCAGGGCAGCCGGGGCGATGGGTTTGCACAGGACTTCGTTGAAGCCGCCCTGCAGCAACAGGTCGTGCGCGCGTGTGTCGTGATCGGCGGTATGCGCCAGTGCCGGAGCGAGACACCCCCGTGTCCGCAGGGCCTGCAACAGGTCGCTGCCGTTGCCGTCGCCGAGGTTTGCGTCCAGCAACAACACATCGAAGTTGGCTAGCGGCTGGCAGGCCAAGGCTTCAGCGACGCTGCGGGTCAGCGTGACCCGCGCCGGAAGCGCGGCGGTGGCCGCCTGCAGAAAGGCGGCGCTGACGGGGTCGTCTTCCGCCAACAGTACGTGTGGCACCGGTGCTTCGATGGGGGTGTTCATGACCGGTCGCTCCCTGCTTTGTATGCTGCGCGCATGTATCGCTCTGTCCTGATCGTGGGAGTGTGCCTGCTGGCAAGCAGCGTCTTGCCGGCACAGGCACGCACTGCACGCGCCAGGATTGCCCGGATCGTCACCCCGGTGGCTACCCTTGAGCAAGTGCGCCTGCAGCTGGATTGGCCGGCGGATGCCAAAGAAGGACGCTTGCAGCTGTCCGTGGGGCGAATGGATGCGCCGTCGCTGGGGTATCGGTATCGCGATCTGGTTTGGTCCTGCCCCCTGCGACGGACGGTCCCCGCAGGTTGGGAATGCGATGGGCTGGTGCGTGCGGGCGAAGGCGCTGCACTGCAACTGGCTGTCCATCTTGATGAAAAGACGCGGCAAGCCCGGCTGCAGCAAGGGGCGGCCCGCTTGGCGGTGGTGCAGTCGGCGGAACAACCCAATCGGCTCACCCTGGATTTGACCCGGGTGCCGCTGGCCTGGGCGCAGGCACTGCTGGCGCAGGCCTGGCCGGAAGGGCGCCTGAAGGCTGGCCACGTGGATGGACAGTTGCAGCTGGTGTCTGCGGAGAGCCCCCCCCTGCGCATGCACGGCCCGCTGCGCCTGCAGGCGCTGGCCTTCGAGAATGTCGACAGCAGCATCGTGGCCGAAGCGGTCGGAGGGGCGTTCCGCTTGGACGCCAGCATTGCTGCTACTCATTCCCGGCTTGCATTGGCGGGCGCGTTGCAAGGGGGCGAGTTCCTGGCGGGCAATACCTATGTGTCCCTGCCGTCGGCCCCTGTGGACCTTCGCCTTGCTGCCGAACAGGTGGGGGGGGCGGGCTGGTCGCTGCCGCGCATCGAGTGGCGGGATGGTGGCGTGCTGCAAGCCGTGGCATCGGCAAGGCTGACGCCGCAGGGCGCGCTGGCGGCATTGGAGGTGCAGGCAAGCAGCGATGACATGACGCCACTGAAACCGCGTTATCTGTCCGGTTGGATGGGGCTGTTCGGGCTGAGCGGCGTGGACCTGCACGGGGCCATGACGCTGGCGGTGCGGATGGAAGACGGGGCACTGGGGGGCGTCGAGGCGCGGCTGAATGACGTGAGCCTGCGCGACCCGGCCGGGCGTTTCGTGTTCGATGGCCTGCGCGGCAGCCTGCGCTATTCGGCTGGCGATGCGGTTCACAGTGGCTTGGTTTGGGACAGTGGCCAGCTGTACGGCTTGGCCTTCGGCGCAGGAGTCTTGCCATTCCTGAGCGCAAACGGAGTCTTGCGCATCCCGGAGCCGGTCCGCATCCCGATGTTGGGCGGCACGCTGGGGCTGCGTGACGTGGTGATCCGCCCCCCGCAGGGCGAGACGGGGACGGATATCCGGTTTGGCCTGAATCTTGCCGACATCGATTTCGGAAAAGTCTCGCAGGCCGTGGGCCTGCCTGCCTTCCAGGGCCGGCTGGCGGGTGACATTCCCTTGGCGGTGTATGCCAACGAACGCATCGATTTTGAAGGCGGGCTGTCATTGCGGCTGTTCGAGGGCAAGGTGGCTTTCTCGTCGCTCGCACTGGAACGCCCCTTCGGCACGGCGCCCAGCCTGAGTGCCGACATCGCCATGGACGGGCTGGACCTGCTGCGTCTGACCGAAGTGCTGGGCTTCGGCAGCGTCACCGGCAAGCTGGATGGCCGCATCGACGGTTTGCGGTTGGTGGATTGGACGCCGGTTGCGTTCAATGCCCGCTTCATCACCGAAGACGCGCCCGGCGTGCGCAAGCGCATCAGCCAACGCGCAGTCCAGGACATCAGCAGCGTCGGCGGTGCCTCTTTCCTCCAGACCCTGCAGGGCAAGGCCATCGCGCTGTTCGACGATTTCGGCTATCGCCGCATCGGCATAGGCTGCCGCCTCGAGAACGAAATCTGCACCATGTCGGGCCTGCATTCAGCCGGCAACGCCTTTACTATCGTGGAAGGCGCGGGTGTGCCAAGGCTGGATGTGGTGGGACACAACCGTCAGGTGGATTGGCCGACGTTGGTGGAGCGCCTGCTGGCGGCCAGCAAGGGCGAAGTGGCCCCCGTGATCGATTGAATCCGCAAGGGAGTGAACGATGAAACAGTGGATGGGATTGCCGGTATTCGGGACGCTGCTGCTCAGCGCCTGTGTGACGATCAATGTGTACTTTCCGGCAGCCGAGGCCAAGGAAGCGGCCAAGGAATTCGTCGAGAAAATCATCAACGATGCCGACAAGGTCGAGATCAAGGATGCCCCGGCGGCCGGGGGCGGCATGGCCGCGCTGACGCCGCGCCTGCGGCTGGATCTTTCCGGGTTCGACCCGTGGGTGCTGGTGGGGGTGGGCAGCGCGCATGCGCAGTCGGCCCCGGACATCACCCTGAAGACGCCGGCGATTCAGGCGATCCAGGCGCGCATGGAAGCCCGTTTCAACGGCAGCCTGCGGGCCGGGTTCGACAGCGGGGCGCTGGGCTTCACGAGTGACGGCCTGATTGCCGTTCGCGATGCCTCCAAGATCGAGCTGAAGGACAGGGTGGCGCTGAACTCGGCCGTGGCCGACGATAATCGCGACCGCAAGGCGGTGTATCGCGAGGTGGCCGTGGCCAATGGCCATCCCGAATGGGAAGACCAGATCCGCGGCGTGTTTGCCAAGCAATGGGTCTCCAGTGCGAAAGCCGGTTGGTGGTATCAGACCGGTGGGGTCTGGAAGCAGAAATGAGGTTGACGAGCGCCCGGCAATGCCGGGCGTTTCGTTGGGGCGGCGTCAGTCGAGGAACTGCAGCTTCGCCAGCTCGGCGTACAGCCCGCCTTGAGCCAGCAGGGCCGCATGGGTACCCTCGGCGACGATGCGGCCGTGGTCCATCACCACGATGCGGTCGGCCTTGAGCACGGTGGCCAGCCGGTGCGCCACCACCAGGGTCGTGCGGCCTTCCATCAAGTGCTCCAGCGCGGTTTGAACCGCGCGCTCACTGTGCGCGTCCAGCGCCGAGGTGGCTTCGTCCAGCAGCAGCAGCGGTGCGTCCTTGAGCAGGGCACGGGCGATGGCGATGCGTTGCTGCTGGCCGCCGGAGAGGCGCGCCCCGCGTTCGCCCAATTCGCTGGCGAAGCCGTCCGGCAGGGCGTCGAGGAAGTCGGCTGCTTCGGCCGATTCCGCAGCCTTGCGGACTTCCGCATCGCTGGCCTCAAGCCGGCCGTAACGGATGTTGTCGGCGGCACTGGCGGCGAAGATCACCGGGGCCTGCGGCACCAGCGCCAAGGCTTCGCGCAGCTGGGTGGGCTCCAACAGGCGCAGGTCCACGCCGTCGAGCGTGATGCGACCCGATTGCGGGTCGTGGAAGCGCAGCAGCATCGAGAACACGGTGCTCTTGCCGGCGCCGGATGGCCCCACCAGTGCCACCGTTTCACCCGGACGCACGCGCAGGTTGAACCCTTCCAGCGCGGCAGTATCTGGGCGCTGTGGATAGTGGAAAGTCACGTCCTCGAACGCGATCTCCCCGTGCAATGGCGACGGGAGGGCCTGCGGTTGCGACGGCGCGGCGATGGCCGGCACCTCCTGCAGCAGTTCGTGGATCCGGCCCATGCCGCCGGCCGCTTTTTGCAGTTCGTTCCAGACCTCGGCCAAGGCGCCCACCGAGCCGCCGCCGATCAGCGCGTACATCACGAACTGGCCCAGCGCGCCTGCGCTGAGGCGGCCACCGATGACGTCGTGCGCGCCCGACCACAACACCACGATCACCGCGCCGAACACCAGGCTGATGGCAACTGCCGTCACCACGGCCTGCGCGCCGATGCGCTTGCGGGCGGTGTTGACTGCGGTGTGCATGGCTTCGCCGTAGCGGCTGCGCTCGTAGGCCTCGCGCGAGTGCGCCTGCACCGTGCGCACGGCGCCCAAGGCTTCGGTGGCCAGTGCATTGGCATCGGCGATGCGGTCCTGGCTGGCGCGTGACACCTTCTGGATTCTTCGCGCGCCGATCACGATCGGTGCCACTGCCAGCGGAATGCCCAGCAGGGCCCACGCCGCCAGTTTCGGGCTGGTGACGAACAGCATCACCAGCGCACCGACCACGGTCACGCTGCTGCGCAGGGCCACCGACATGCTGGAGGCGATCACGCTGCGCAGCAACTCGGCGTCGGCGGTCAGGCGCGAGACCAGTTCACCGCTGCGGCTGCGGTCGTAGAAACCGGCATCCAGCCCCAGCAAATGCGCATACAGCTGGCTGCGCAGGTCGGCCACCACCTTTTCGCCCAGCAGGGTGACGAAGAAGTAGCGGGCGGCGGTGGCCAGTGCCAACGCAACGATCACCAGCAGCACGAAGGCAAACGTGCGGTCGATGTTGGCACCGCTGCTGAACCCCTGGTCGATCATCTGCCGGAAGGCCACTGGCAGGCTCAGGGTGGCGGTGGAGGAGCAGGCCAGTGCGACCAGCCAGGCCCCGAACAGGGCCGAATGCCGGCGGATGAAAGGCCAAAGTGCACGCAGGGAACCGAGGGGCGCTTTCGCCTGCGCCATGGCGGGGGGAGTCATGCCGTCAGTTTACGACGAACGGTGCAAGCGGCCCGTGATTCGGATCAATGCGAGCTGGGGTCGCGGGGTGGCGCTTCCAGCACCCGCAGCGCGTTGGGGAGCGGGTGGTCTGGGTAGCGCCGACGGAATTCGTGCAGGCTGGCAAGCGCCTCCTCGCGTTTTCCTTCTTGCAGCAGCACGCCGATGCGGCGCAGCCATGCATCACGCACGGCGGGCTGGCTCGCCGCCGCGGGCGGGATGTCGTCGTCCGA
>CAUJJG010000069.1 GCA_963205445.1 Pseudomonadota bacterium | reverse complement strand
GCAACGACCAGGATGTCGGCCTCGCCGACGTGGCGGCGCAGCACGTCCATCGGGGTGAACTTGTGGCAGCTGGTGACGGTACAGCCGGCGATCAGCAGCTCCTGCCCCATCGGCCGGCCAACGTGGTTGGACACGCCCACGATCGTTGCGCTCTGCCCGCGAACCGGACGGTCGGTCCACGCCAGCAGGGTGGTGATCCCACGCGGCGTGCACGGGCGCAGGCCAAACTGGCGCAGCGCCAGATGGCCCACGTTTTCAGGATGGAAACCGTCCACGTCCTTGTTCGGGTGGATGCGCTCAATCAGTGCCGAGGCGTCACGGATGCCCGGCAGCGGCAGCTGAATCAAGATGCCGTGGATCTTTGGATCGGCGTTGAGCCTGTCGATCAGGGCCCGCAGCTCGGCTTCACTGGTACCGGCCGGCAGGTCGAAATCGAAAGCCTCGATGCCGACCTTTTCCGCTGCCCGCTTCTTGTTGCGCACATAGACCGCCGAGGCCGGATCCTGCCCGACCAATACCACCGCCAGCCCGGGCCGGGACTTGCCGGCAGTCAGGCGTGCATCCACCTGCGTCTTCAAGCTGTCCAGCAGAGTATCGGCAATGCGCTTGCCATCCAGGATGCGTGCAGTCATCGGGTGGTTCTTGGGTTAAGGTCGACTTGCGCATTATCGCAGAGCCCCCCGCCAATGGCCGCGACATCCGCGATCTGTCGTTGTAAGTTATGCAGGCGCGACATCCAATGGCAGTTCAACCCGCGACAACCCACAGATGGGGGGCATATGGCGATTCAGGGTGAGTGTCCGAAATGCGGCAAGCGCGTCTTGCACGTCAACATCGAAAATCTCGTCGGTGTGGTCGACGGCACCAGCAAGGCGCGCTGCCTGAGCTTCAGCTGCATCCATTGCAATACCGTCCTTGGGGTGCAAATGGATCAACGCGCCAAACCGCGCCCCCGCGCACGCCCGGAGCCCCCCGCGACCTGATGCCCCAACCCTTTTGCAGTTGAGGCTGGCACGTCCTTGTGCCCGTGCAAGGCCATTGTCTTGCGCGTGGTCAGCCAGCGTCCTGCGGGAGGTCCTGCGGTGGCGCGGGTTGTGTCAAAGGCGTTTGGCCCGGAACCGGGCAACGGGGAATGCTTGAACCCAACACGCAATTCACGCAGCAGGAAGGCGGTACCGGTGCGTTGGGCAGGCCAGCCCGCGGCAAGACCGAGCCAATGCGGGCCAATTCGTTCTGGGGCTTGAGTTTCAGCACCGCCGCCCAATCCTGGCGGTTGAAACTGCAGGCCGATTCGGTCTCCGGAGAACACTCCACATCGCCATCGGTACGACGCTTCAACCCTGCCAGCCGCCCTTCCGAATCGAGCTCGAAGATCCGCATGGTCACGGCTTGCTGGACATTGCCACCGATGGCGTACGCCTTGCCGTCATCGATCGACGCCACCAAATCGCAGTGCATGGGCAAGCCTCCGGCGCCGCCATCGATCAGTTTGGCCAACCCTTCGTGCCCATAAACGCGGTTCCCCCGCACGTAGCAAACCATGTCGCCTGTTTGCAACGACGCAGTCCAGGGAGAAATGAAGTGATACGGGCTGGTGTCTGGCTTGCGTCGTGCGTCGCGCACATAGTCGAAATGGCTGGCGGAAGTGCTGAAGCCGGGAACACCGGCACGTTGCATGACCCAGCTGATGAAGGCTGCCGACCATGCGGTATCGATCACGAAGCCTCGACAGGCAAGCCCCGGCGACGCAAGGCTGAGGGCTGCATGCGCGCAATCGATGGCACCGGGTTTGTAAGCCATGGCGGAGAGCAGCCCGGTGGTCTGCCAGTAAAACGCAACCCGCCGCCACGGTGCCCCCCCATCCTTGAGGCCGTTGCCTTCGGCCTCATAGGCGCTGAGGCTGGCCAATCGCCCTTGGGCATCGATGAATGGACGGTTCCAGCGCAGATGTTCTTCACAGGCGACAGCAGCGATCCGTGTGGCCACCAACGGGTCTGCCTGGTTCTTGCTCAGCGCAGGGCATCGATCCGCAGCCCATGCCGTTGACGACAGCAGCATCAACACACTGAGAAGCACACGCATCCATGCAGCGAAATACATCATGAATCTCCCGCGGCGCAGCTGGCCGGCATATCGACATACCCATTGAAAGCGCGGTCCGGTGCGCAAACCGGACACGCAGGATCCGGCAAGATCGTCAGCTTGCGAAACGCCATGTCCAACGCATCCACCATCAGCAATTGACCCCGAAGGGGCGTTCCCAGCCCGAGCAGCAGCTTGAGCACCTCGGTTGCCTGCAACACGCCGATGATGCCGGGCAACACCCCCAGCACACCGGCCTCGGCACAGTTGGGTGCAGCATCCGCAGGAGGCGGCGACGGGAACAGGCAGCGATAGCAGGGAGACTGGCCTCGCGCCCGACCGGCATCGAACACGCTGACCTGGCCATCAAAGGCCTGCACAGCGCCATGCACCAGCGGCTTGCCCAGATGCACGCAGGCATCATTGAGCAGATAGCGCACCGCGAAGTTGTCACCGCCGTCTACCACCACGTCGATGCCGTCCAGCAGGCGTTCGACGTTGGCTGCCGTCAGGCGTTCGCGGACGGCGTCGATATGCAAGCGGGGATTGAGGTCGGTCAACGCCTGCGCCGCTGAATCCACCTTGGCCTGGCCAATGCGTGCCTCCGTGTGCAGGATTTGCCGCTGCAGATTGCTGCGGTCCACCACGTCGTCGTCGACGATGCGCAGCATGCCGACGCCAGCCGCAGCCAGATAGTAGGCCGCCGGCGACCCCAGCCCGCCAGCCCCCACCAGCAGCACACGCGCGGCCTCCAGCAACCGTTGCCCTGCCAGGCCAACCTTCGGCAGGCGCAAGTGGCGGGAATAGCGATCGGCAAAATCAGGGTCGATGTCGGGCTTGCACATCGGCAGGCCTGCCGCCGCCCACGCCCGAGTTCCGCCTTCGACCGAGGCCAGCTGGCGATACCCCAAGGCGGCCAAGGCCTGCAGGCACTGCGACGAGCGTACGCCGGCCTGGCACAACAGCAGAATTTCGGCGTCCAGATCCGGCAAGTGCGCGTCGGGATTCTGCAACAAATCATCCCGGGCGATGCCCACCGCACCCTCCGCCATCCCCAAGGCGCGCTCATGATTGGCGCGCACGTCGATCAGTAGTGCCCCTGCCTGCTGGCGGGCCCGGGCTTCTGAGGGGGAAATGCTGCGGAGCTCCATGCGCGAATTATCCCCTCAAGCCTGGTCGGTGTCCTTGCAGCCGGCCATCAGAAGATCCGCGGGGGTGTTGAGGTTGCCGAACCGACGGCCTTCGAGCCGCACCGTCGCCATGCCCAGTGCCGCCTGCATGCCCCTGACCGAGTAGGCATCTGCAGCCAAGGCATCGGCCAGAGAAGCACGCAATGCCTCCACCCGATACAGGGCAACCAAAGGCTGCAGGCCTTCGTCATCCTGGGCCACGGCGCCCTGCCCGTTCGTGGCCGCAAGCGCCGGCAGCAGGCTGGCATCGGCCATCACCAGATCAACCGGCAAGGTGAACAGCCACGGCGTAGCGCAGGCAGCCGCCAGTGCATCCAGCCCCCCCAGCGGGCCAAGATCAGGCTGGCGATCAGTTACCGCGCACAGGCCGTGCGCGGCGTATCGCGACAGGTTGCGGTTGGCACTGACCAGTACGGTGCCACAATCGGCTGCAAAGGTTTGCGCATGCCGCAGCACCTGTGGCATGCCCTCGCGCACCAGCCATGCCTTGTCGCGCCCAGCCAGCCGGGTGGCACGGCCACCAGCGAGTATGCCCAGCGTGAGCTCGGCGCGACCCGGCATCAATTGCCGCGCTTCACATGCCGCATCAACCGCCGCTTCTTTTCGATCTGACGGTCGGTCAACACGTTCTTCTTGCCTTCGTACGGATTGCTGTTTTCACGGAACACGAAACGCACCGGGGTGCCGACCAGCTTGAAGCGTTTGCGGAAGAAGTTCTCGAGATATCGCTTGTAAGTCGCGCTGAGCGTCTTCAGGCGCGTGCCATGCACCACGAATGTGGGCGGGGTGTCCCCGCCCGGGTGGGCGAAACGCAGCTTGGCGACATGCCCGCGCACCACTGGCGGCGGATTGGCGGTATAGGCCGCTTCCACCGCCCGGGTCACATCGGCAGTGCTGAACACATGCGTGGCCGACGCGTGAGCACGGTGGATGGCCTTGAACAATTCGCGCAAACCAGAACCATGCAGCGCGGAAATGCGCACGCGCTCGGCCCAATCGACGAAGCTCAATTTGCGCTCGGCCAAGGCTTCGGCCTGCTGGCGTTCGTAATCGGTACGGCCGTCCCATTTGTTGAGCACGATGACGAGGGCACGGCCCGCGTCCAACACCGCCCCGAGTACGGTGGCATCCTGATCGGTCACGCCCTCGCTGGCATCCAGCATCAGCACTGCGACCTGGCATTGCTCGATGGCCTGCAGGGTCTTGAAGGCGGAAAATTTCTCCACTGCTTCCTCGACGCGCCCGCGCCTGCGCAGGCCTGCGGTGTCGATCAGGCGATATTTGCGGCCATCGCGCTCCAGATCCACTGCGATCGAATCGCGGGTGGTGCCAGGCACGTCGGAGGCGATCATGCGCTCCTCGCCCAAAATGCGGTTCACCAGCGTGGATTTGCCAACATTGGGACGACCGACAAAAGCAATGCGGATGCGGGTCGGGTCGTCGTCCAGCGTCTCGGTGCTGCCGACTTCCGGCAGCAGCCTCACGGCCATGGCCAATACCGCGTCGATGCCGGTGCGATGCGCCGACGACACCGGCAAAGCATCCCCGAAACCATAACGTGCAAAATCCGCCAACGCCGCCTGCACATCGATGCCGTCGGATTTGTTGACCACCAGCAACGTGGGCTTGGCCTGCTTGCGCAACCAGCGCAGGATGTCATCGTCCAGCGCCGAAGCGCCCTCGCGCCCGTCGACCACGAACAAGATCAGGTCCGCTTCTTCGGCGGCGGCGCGCGACTGCTTGGCGGTGGCACCGGCCAAGCCCTCATCCACCCCGGCGATGCCGCCGGTGTCCACCAACACGAAGGGCTGCCCTTCCACCAAGCGGCAGACGCCGTAATTGCGGTCGCGGGTCACACCGGGTTCGTCATGCACCAGTGCATCGCGGGTGCGGGTCAGCGCGTTGAACAGCGTGGACTTGCCGACATTGGGGCGCCCGACCAGGGCAACGAGGGGAAGCATCGGTTCAAACCTTGATTCGGGGACACCCTAAAGTGCCCGACTGTGGAAACAACGGCGGCCCCGGCAGGGTAGCCGGGGCCGCCAGAATGCGCCAGCACGGTGGGTTTTACTGCAGCGCGTAAGCAGCCAGTTTGCCGTCGTTGCTTTGCACCACCACGATCTCGCCGGACACCACCGGACGGCCACTGACTGCATCGCCCAGCTTGCTGCGCGCAGCGAAAGCGCCATCATTCAGGCGAATCCAGTGCAACACGCCCTTGTAGTCGCCGACTACGGCGTAGTCACCCTGCACCGCGGGCGCCGTGACCTTGCGGTTGCGCAGGCCATCTTGCTGCCAGAGGCTGCCGCCAGTGTTCTTGTCGAGCCCGACCACATTGCCGTCACGGTCGGTGATGACCACCGCGGAATTGCTGAGGCCAACCCCACGCGCACCGCCGCGGTCGCTCTCCCACAGCACCTGCCCGCTGGGACCATCGATGGCCACGGTATGGTTCTTGTAGCTGCTGGCAAACAGCGCGGTGCCTTCAAGCGCCGGGGCAGCATCCACATCGACCATGCGCTCCAGCTCCGAGCGGCCATCCGGCTCGGCCACCGGGGTGGACCACATCACATTGCCGTTTTGCGCGTTCAAGGCCGTCACGCTGCCATTGTCACCAGCCAAAAACACGATGCCGGGGCCCATGGTCACACTGGCATTGCCACGGACCGTCAATGCCGGCATGTCACCCGCGTAGAACCAGCGACGCTCACCGCTGGCGGCGTCGAACGCGGTCAGGCGGCCATCGTTGGAATGGACGAAGACCATGCCCCCACTGACAACGGGAGCCGACAGGATCTCGTTGTTGAGCTTGGCCTTCCACTTTTCGTGACCATCCGCAGCATCCAACGCGATCACGTCGCCTTCGAGGCTGCCCACGACCACCAGTCCTTCTCCGGCGCCCGGGCCGCCGCTCAACGCCAGCTTCGAATCGTAGCGCCAGGCCTGTTGGCCCGTCTGCAGGTCAAGGGCGCTGACACCGCCTTCCACCGCGGCGGCAAACACCCTGCCATCCACGACTACCGGATGCTGCCCGATGCCGAGCGTGTCCTCGCCCTTGCCGACGGAGGCCGTCCACAACGCCTTCACGCTCACCGACGGCGTGATGTCGACAAGCTCCGTGGGCTCGCCGGTCTTGTCCTTGCTCTTGCTGCCAAACAGATTCTTGACGCTGCTGCACCCGGACAACAAAGCGACGGCAAGCGTGCCGACGGCCAGGGCGCGCAGGCCGCGCTGAGAATTCATGTGCATCAACGGGCTTCCCCGGTATGTGGCGGCGTGCCGCCGGATTCGAGCAACTTCATGCTGACCATCTTGTGCTGCGGCGCCCCCACATCGATCAGCGCCAGCGCCTTGCGATATGCCTCTCGGGCTTTCTCGCGCTCACCCAAGGCAAATTGCGCGTCGCCACGGGTTTCCAGCATGGCTGCATTGCGCTCGTCATTGAGCAGAGACAAGGCCTCGCTGGCCTTGCCGGCATCGATGAGCAGCCGTGCAAGCCGCTGGTTCACCACCGCACGCAAGTCGGGGTCAGCCTCTTTCAAGCCGCGTAGCGTGGCGATCGCATCTTCACGATTGCCTTTGTCGAGCTGCGCCTTGGCCAACTGCAAGGTGGCCAACGTCCCCAAGGTGCGATTGCCCTTGTCCACGTCTGCGACCAACTCCTTGCCGTTTTTGGGCACCACCCCCTTTTCGAAGGCCTCGACGGTCTGGGCGTAGCGCGAGCTGGCATCCATCCCGGCCTGCAGCTGTTGGCCCTTCCACCACTGCAGGCCGGCAATCACGGCAAGCCCCAAGCCTACGCCACCGACAAGCCCCAACGCGTTGTGACGCAGCCAGTCGCGTACTTTCTCGCTCTGTTCGTGCTCATTGAGCAATTCATCAATCGCCATGCTGTCTCTCGCCCGTCATCCAGGACGGGGCGTCGTCTGTAATTCTGTTTGGGAAAGCCCGTGGAGGCGCGGTTCAATTCGCCGCGACAAGCGAGCCGTCGGAGGATACCGCAAAGCGGGCCACATTCGCGCGGGCGTGAGTCATCGCCGAGACAGGTTCACCCCGATCCTCCAGAATGACCGCAGACGCATTGCCGATGGTGATGGACTTGAGCTGCGCCGCGTCATAACGGCGCAGGTCACCGGTCTTCAACATGCCTTTTTCGAGGGTGCGGCCATCCTTGCCGATGACTTCGAGCCAAGAAGCGCCACTGGCCTTGAGGACGATGGCGGCCTCCGAGGTCACGGGTGCGGGTGCGGGTGCAGCCACGGGCATAGCAGCGGATTCCCCCACGGAAACCGGGGCCATCGAGGCCACGACCGCACGCGGGGTGCGGGCAGCCGCCGGGTCGGCAGTATGCTCCACCGGCGTATCCAGTGCCGCCACGCCCACCGGGGTGCCTGAGAGATGCTGGCGCGTGGCCACCCACGCCGGGATTGCCAGCGACAGTGTCAGCACGATGTACACCAGACGGCGCCCGATCTGCTCGGCCCACCATTGGGCTTTGGGCGTATGGGTGCGGCTGACCAGTTGTGCCGGCTCGATTTGGGCGACGTTGAGCGCATCCATCATCGGCGCCGTCATCAGGCCAAGCAACCGGGAATAGCTGCGGACCTGGCCGCGCACGAATACCGGTGCCCCCAAACGCGACCAGTCCTCGGCTTCCAGCGACCGCACCACACGGGCGGGCATATGCAATCGGGTGGCCACTTCGTCCACGCTCAGGCCGGCGGCCTCACGCGCCAAACGCAATCGCTGGCCGCAGCCGGCGAGTGCGAATTGGTCTGGGTCCTGATGCGTGCTCACGGTCATTGCGTGCGGGGTGCAGTCGTGGAACCGGGGGAAATCGTCTGCAAACGTGAAAGATAACGCGAAGCGGCCGCGTTGTCGCCCATTTTTCGTTCTATTTCTGCCGCGAGCTGCAAAGCTGCGGGATTGTCGGCCTCAACGGCCAGCCAACGTTCGACGAAGGCGCGGGCTTCGAGGTACTGGCCACGTTCGAACTGCAGGCCCGCCATGCCGGCAAGTGCTCCTGCATGCCCCCCCTCCATGGCCAACATGCTGCGCCAGCTGGCCTCGGCGTGCGCATTCTGGCCAGCCTTGCGGGCACAATTGCCGCCATTGGCCAAAGCCGCCCGTGGTGTCGGGTAATTGGCGTCAGCAACCGCCCGATCAAACCACGGCAAGGACGCTTCAGCACGACCGTTTTCACACAGCCAGGTACCGTAATTGTTGGCATAAACGCCGTTTTGCGGAGCCCTTTGCGCCGCCGACTGGAAATACTTGCCGGCACGCGCCGCATCTCCGCGACCATCCGCGATGAGACCCAGCAAGGTTTCGGCATCACCGGAGTCCGGGTGGCCCTTGAGGACGCGACTGGCCAAACCCTCGGCTTCGTTCAGCTGGCCGCGCTGATACAAGCCCGTGGCTGAGGCCAACAGCAAGGCGGGGTCTGTCTTTTGCTTGCCCGCATTCTTTCCGCTGACATCCCGCGGCGGGGTGACGTCGGTATAGCCTCGCGAATGGGCGCTGGGGCGAATGATGGTCAGCCGTTCCAACTGCTTGCAGCCGGTCACCGACACAGTGACCACCAACAGCAAGACCCACACGAGACGGGGCATCAGTGCGCTCCTGCGGCCTGCAGCCGCTTGCGGTGCTCGGCAGAACGACGCGTGCGGTCCATCACCTGACCCTTGAGCTGGCCACAGGCGGCGTCGATGTCGTCGCCGCGGGTGCGGCGTACCGGCGCGATCATGCCGGCGTTGTTGAGCAGCTTCTGGAAGCTGCGAATGGCCTCATCGCTGGGCCGCGCAAAGCCCGCACCCGGGAACGGGTTGAACGGGATCAGATTGATCTTGGCCGCCCCCTTCATCTGCACCCGGCGGTCGAAATCACGCAAAAGGCCGATCAGGGCGCGGGCGTGTTCGGGCTGGTCGTTGACGCCGGCCATCAAGGTGTATTCAAAAGTGACCGACTCCCCCTTCTTGCGCAGCGCGTAGCGCACGCAGGCATCCAGCAGCTCGGCCAGCGGGTATTTCTTGTTGATCGGCATCAGCTGGGTGCGCAGCTCGTCGAACGGGGCGTGCAGCGACACCGCCAACGACACGTCGGACTCCTGCGCCAGGCGGTCGATCATCGGCACCAGGCCCGCCGTGGACAGGGTGACGCGCTTGTTTGCCAGGCCATAGCCGTTGTCGTCGCGCATGATGCTCATCGCACGCACGACGTTGTCGAAATTGGCCAGCGGCTCGCCCATGCCCATCATCACCACATTGGTGAGCTTGCGCTGCTGATGCGGCACATTGCCCAGCGCCCGCGCCGCCACCCACACCTGGCCAATGATCTCGGCAGTGGTCAGGTTACGGTTGAAGCCTTGGGTTGCGGTGGAGCAAAACCCGCAATTGAGGGCGCAGCCCACCTGCGAGGACACGCACAGGGTGCCGCGCCCCTTGTCGGGGATGTAGACGGTCTCGATGGCGTTCTTCGCATCCATGCCGAGCAGCCATTTCTGGGTGTCGTCAGCGGAGGTCTTCTCGTAGATGACCTGCGGCGCGTGCACCACCGCACGCGCTTCCAGCTTGGCGCGCAGCGCCTTGCCGAGGTCGGTCATCGATGCAAAATCGGTGGCGTAGCGGTGATGAATCCACTTCATCACCTGCTGGGCGCGGAATTTCTTCTCGCCCAGCTCTTCTTCGAAGAAACGCTCCAGACGGGCGCGGTCGAAGTCGAAAATATTGGTCCTCCCGGCATCGGAAGCAACCGATGCCGGGGGCGTTTGCGTATTCGAACGCGCGTCCCCTGCCCCGTCCAGCAAGGTGATGTCGATGGCCGGGGCACGGGTCTCGCTCATGCCGGGCTCAGCGTGCGTAGACGTCGGTGGCCGGGAAGAAGTAGGCGATTTCGATCGCCGCATTCTCCAGCGAATCCGAACCATGCACCGCATTGGCGTCGATGCTGTCGGCGAAGTCGGCGCGGATGGTGCCCGGTGCGGCGTCCTTCGGGTTGGTGGCGCCCATCAGTTCGCGGTTCTTCAGCACCGCGTTCTCGCCTTCCAGCACCTGGATCATCACCGGGCCGGAGATCATGAAGTTGACCAGCGCGGCGAAGAACGGACGCTCGCGGTGCACGGCGTAGAAGCCTTCGGCTTCCTGCTTGGACAGATGCTTCATCTTGGCAGCCACGACCTTCAGGCCGGCCTTCTCGAAGCGGGAATAGATCTCGCCGATCACGTTCTTGGCAACGGCATCGGGCTTGATGATGGAAATGGTGCGCTCCAGCGCCATGGGATTCTCCGGAAAAGTTGGGGGCGTCCTTGCCGGAGCGCCCGAGGATAACAGAAAAACCCGCGTACTGACGCGGGTTTGGCCGATTTGGCTAGGGCGAATTCTAGCTGATTTTCTTGCTTTCGCCCAACTTTGGCCGGTTGAAATTGTGACCGCCAGCCATTGACGTACGCATGCGTATGGCGTAATTTCGAACAAGCGTTTGATTTGACGTGGAGACCGCATGGCCCTGCAGCACTTCTCGACCAAGGATCGCATCCTGCACGCGGCGGAAGACCTCTTCGCCCAGCAGGGCTTCGCCTCGACCTCGCTGCGGCAGGTCACCAGCCGCGCCGACGTCAATATCGCCGCGGTGAATTACCACTTCGGCAGCAAGGACAACCTGATCAACGAGGTCTTCCGCCGTCGCATGGATGACATGAGTGCGCACCGTATCGCGGCGCTGCACAAGGCATTGGCGGCCGAACCCGGTCAGCTGGAACCCATCCTCGCCGCCTTCGTCGAGCCCGCCTTGGCCTTGGCGCAAGACCGCCACGGTGGCACCGCCTTCATCCGCGTGATTGCGCGCGCCTACGCCGAGAGCAACGACAGCCTGCGCAAGTTTCTCTCCGACCAGTACGGCCACGTCTTGCGCGAGTTCGCCAAGGCGATCGCGCCCCGCGTGCCGGTGCTGAGCAAGGAGGATCTGTACTGGCGTCTGGACTTCCTGTCCGGCGCCCTGACCTACGCAATGGCCGACTTCGGCCTGATCAAACGGCCCGCCAGCGTCCCTGAATCCACCCATCGTCAACGCGCCGCAAAGGCGTTGATCCGTTTCGCCGCGGCCGGCTTCCAAGCCGACGCTTCCTGATTTTTCAAGGAGATAGGAAAGATGTCTCAGAAATTGCATGTACGTCGCGCCGCGGTGTTGGGCGCTGGGGTCATGGGCGCGCAGATTGCCGCCCACTTGACCAATGCCGGGGTGGACACGGTGCTGTTCGACCTGCCCGCGAAAGAGGGTCACCCCGATGGCGTGGTGCTCAAGGCCATCGCCAACCTCGGCAAGCTCAGCCCCGCCCCATTGGCCAGCAAGGCGCTGGCCGAGGCCATCGTGCCGGCCAATTACGAGACCGGGCTTGACCAGCTCAAGGGCTGCGACCTGATCATCGAGGCCATCGCCGAGCGGATGGACTGGAAGCAGGACCTCTACAAGAAGATCGCCCCGTTCGTGCCCGCGCACGCGGTGCTGGCCAGCAACACATCAGGCCTTGGAATCAACAAGTTGGCGGATGTTCTTCCAGAAGAACTGAAGCATCGCTTCTGCGGTGTGCACTTCTTCAACCCGCCGCGCTACATGCACCTTGCCGAGCTGATCCCGGCCAGCACCACCGACGCCGCGGTGCTGGAAGGCCTGGAAAGCTTCCTCACCACCCAGCTCGGCAAGGGCGTGGTGATCGCCAAGGACACCCCCAACTTCATCGGCAACCGCATCGGCGTGTTCTCGATCCTGTCGGTGATCCACCACACCGCCGCGTTCAAGCTCGGCTTCGACGAGGTCGATGCGCTGACCGGCCCGCTGCTGGGACGGCCGAAGTCGGCCACCTATCGCACCTCCGACGTGGTCGGCCTGGACACCATGGCCCACGTCATCAAGACCATGGCCGACACCCTGCCCGATGACCCCTGGCACGGCTACTTCCAGTCGCCGGCCTGGCTGGGTGCGCTGATCGGCAAGGGCGCGCTGGGCCAGAAGACCGGTGCCGGCATCTTCCGCAAGGTCGGCAAGGACATCGTGGTGCTGGATCTGGACAAGCAGGACTACCGCCCCGCCGACCGCGCCGCCGCGCCGGAGGTGGTGGAAATCCTCAAGCTCAGGAACCCGGTGGAGAAGTTCGCCCAGCTGCGCGCCAGCAGCCATCCGCAGGCGCAGTTCCTGTGGGCCTGCTTCCGCGACCTGTTCCACTACAGCGCCTGCCACCTGGCCGACATCGCCGACACCGCCCGCGACGTGGATCTGGCAATCCGCTGGGGCTACGGCTGGAAGCTGGGCCCGTTCGAGACCTGGCAGGCCTCCGGCTGGCAGCAGATCGCGACCTGGATCAGCGAGGACATCGCCGCCGGCAAGGCCATGAGCAGCGCGCCGCTGCCGGCCTGGGTGAGCGACGGCCGTCAGGGCGTGCACGCCGCCGAGGGCAGCTACAGCCCGGCCGCCAACGCGCTGAAAACCCGCTCGGCGCTGCCGGTGTACCAGCGCCAGCGCTTCCCCGACCCGGTGCTGGGGGAGGTCTTCGCGCCGGGCACGACCGCCTATGAAAACGACGGGGTGCGCTTGTGGCACGACGGCGACGGCATCGGCGTTCTCTCGTTCAAGACCAAGATGAACACCGTCTCCGACCAGGTGCTGAGCGGCATCCAACAGGCGATCACGCAGGCCGAGCAGCAGTTCGACGGCCTGGTGATCTGGCAGCACGGCGAGCCGTTCTCGGCCGGTGCCGATCTGGCCGGCGCGCTGGGTGCACTGCAGGCCGGGCAGATCGACGCCTTCACCGCGATGGTGGAGAACTTCCAGCGCACCAGCCAGCGCATCAAGTACGCGCAGATCCCGGTGGTCGCCGCGGTGCGCGGCCTCGCCTTGGGCGGCGGCTGCGAGTTCCAGATGCACGCGGCCAAGACCGTGGCCCACCTGGAGAGCTACATCGGCCTGGTCGAAGCCGGTGTCGGCCTGCTGCCGGCCGGCGGCGGCCTGAAGGAGCTGGCGGCGCGCGCATCAGCGGCGGCCGGCCCCGGCGGCGACGTGTTCGCCGAGCTGAAGAAGACCTTCGAAACCGTGGCGATGGCCAAGGTCTCCAACTCCGCGCTCAACGCCAAGGAGCTGGGCCTGCTGCGCCCGAGCGACAAGATCGTGTTCCACGCCCACGAGCTGCTGCACATCGCCAAGGCCGAGGCGCGCGCGCTGGCCGAGGGCGGCTACCGGCCGCCGCTGCCGGCGCGCCGCATCCAGGCCGCCGGCGACGTCGGCATCGCCACCTTCAAGATGCTGCTGGTCAACATGCTGGAAGGCCGCTTCGTCAGTCTCTACGACTATGAGATCGCCGAGCGCATCGCCAGCGTGCTGTGCGGCGGCAAGGTCGACCGCGGCGCGCTGGTGGACGAGGAATGGCTGCTCACGCTGGAGCGTCAGCACTTCGTCGAGCTGGCCCAGCAGGAGAAGACCCAGGCCCGCATCGGCCACATGCTGAAGACGGGCAAGCCGCTGCGGAATTGACGACGGTTTCGGTCATTCCCGCACGCCGGGCCTCCGGCGCCCTGCCCTTCGCCACGAAGGGAGGCGCCGGATCCCCGCCAACGCGGAGATGACGCGGCCGGAACCCATCGACTCAAACGAATCGAGAACAACCATGACCAAGCAAATCCAGGACGCCTACATCGTCGCCGCCACCCGCACCCCGGTGGGCAAGGCACCCAAGGGCATGTTCCGCAATACCCGTCCCGACGACATGCTGGCCCACGTGCTCAAGTCCGTGGTCGCCCAGGCCCCGGGCATCGACGTCAATCGCATCGACGACGCCATCATCGGCTGCGCCATGCCGGAAGGCGAGCAAGGCATGAACGTGGCGCGCATCGGCGTGCTGCTGGCAGGCCTGCCGAACACCATCGCAGCGCAGACCATCAACCGCTTCTGCTCCTCCGGCCTGCAGGCGGTGGCGCTGGCGGCCGACCAGATCCGCCTCGGCAACGCCGACCTGATGCTGGCCGGCGGCACCGAGTCGATGAGCATGGTGCCGATGATGGGCCACAAGGTGGCGATGGCGCCGTCGGTATTCGACAACGACCACGTCAATATCGCCTATGGCATGGGCATCACCGCCGAGAAGGTGGCCGAAGAGTGGAAGATCAGCCGCGAGGCGCAGGACGCCTTCGCCGTGGCCTCGCACCAGAAGGCGCTGGCCGCGCAGGCCGCCGGCGAGTTCAAGGACGAGATCAGCCCCTATGAGATCGTCAGCCACCAGCCTGACCTGGCCGACGGCCGCCGCATCCTGACCCGCAACCGGCTGGCCGAACACGACGAAGGCCCGCGCGTCGACACCTCGCTGGAAGGCCTGGCCAAGCTGCGCCCGGTGTTCCGCAACGGTGCCTTCGGCGGCACCGTCACCGCCGGCAACTCCTCGCAGATGAGCGACGGCGCCGGCGCGGTGCTGCTGGCCTCGGCGCAGGCGATCAAGGACTACGGCCTGACCCCGCTGGCGCGCTTCGTCAGCTTCAGCGTGGCCGGCGTGCGCCCGGAAGTGATGGGCATCGGCCCGATCGCGGCGATCCCGAAGGCGCTCAAGCAGGCCGGCCTGAGCCAGGACCAGCTGGACTGGATCGAGCTCAACGAGGCGTTTGCCGCGCAGTCGCTGGCGGTCATCAACGACTGCGGGCTGGACCCGTCCAAGGTCAACCCGCTGGGCGGCGCCATTGCCCTCGGCCACCCGCTGGGCGCCACCGGCGCAGTGCGTACCGCAACCCTGGTCCACGGTTTGCGCCGTCGTCAGCAGAAGTACGGCATGGTGACCATGTGCATTGGCACCGGCATGGGCGCGGCCGGGATTTTCGAAGCGCTGTAAGGCGTAGCGCGATTGCGACAACGGCGCCGAAAGGCGCCGTTGTTGTGTGTGGGTGCTGATCGGCACATGCCTCAGCTCTCCACCACCCCCATCTCGCCCAGCGCGCTTTGCATCAGGCTGCGGGCCGCGTCGCTGAGTTTCTCGTTGTCCAAGGCGTAACGGATGGTGGCTTCGATCAGGCCCAGGTGGGTACCGCAGTCGAAACGCTCGCCGCGGAAGCGGAAGGCATCCACGCGTTCGGTTTCCAGCAGGGCGGCGATGGCATCGGTGAGCTGGATTTCACCGCCGGTGCCTTTTTGCGTGTGCTCCAGCAGGCCGAAGATCGCGGGGTTGAGGATGTAGCGGCCCACCACGGCGAGGTTGCTGGGGGCATCGGCGGGCTTGGGTTTCTCGACGATCTTGCGGATGCGCCCGGCCTGCCCCGCAAAGGCATCCGTGGCGACGATGCCGTAGCTGCCGGTCTGCTCCGGCGGCACGTCCTGCACGGCCACCGCACTGCCGCCCGTGGCCTGGGCATGGTCGGCCATTTGCTTGAGTGCACCGTCGCCGCGGCTCCAGATCAGGTCGTCGGGCAACAGCACCGCAAACGGCTCATCCCCCACGACGGGTTTGGCGCACAGCACGGCATGGCCCAGCCCCAGTGCCTCGGCCTGGGTGACGAAGACGGCGCGCACGCCTTCCGGCAGCACATTGCGGATCAGCGCCAGCTGTTCGGCCTTGCCGGCCTTCTCCAGTTTCTGCTCCAGCTCGTAGGCCTTGTCGAAATAATCGGCCACCGCATGCTTGTAGCGGTTGGTGACGAAGATCAGGGTGTCGCAGCCGGCGGCGATGGCTTCGTCGACGGCGTACTGGATCAGCGGCCGATCGACGATCGGCAGCATTTCCTTGGGCACGGTCTTGGTGGCGGGGAGGAAACGGGTGCCCAGTCCGGCGACCGGGAACACCGCTTTGCGAATGCGTCCTGCAGGCTGTGGTGTCGTCATGCCTGCATTCTAGGGCACGGCACCCGCGAGGTCAGCCGCCGCCAATGCCAGCGCTCAGTGAAGACGACGGCTGGCCCGCGCCGGGAAAGCCACGACGGTGGCGCTGCGGCCGGAATCCTCGTGTTCGACCGGGCTGAACTCCGGCACCGCCTCGCGCAGTGCCTGCGCCAGCCCCTCCACGTCATAGGCCGCCACCATGGCACGCAGGCGGTCCATCGAAAGTGCAACGCGCTCGGCCAGCACCGCCCGGGGCGTGGCCTGCAGAATGCCGGGGTAGATCGTGCCGCTGTAGCGCTCGTCGGCATGGAACAGGGTCTCGTGCAGGCGCTCGCCCGGGCGCAGGCCGATGTATTCGATGGCGACATCCTTGTCCGGATGCTTGCCGGCAAGCCGGATCATCTGCTCGGCCAAGGTGCGAATGGACACCGGCTCGCCCATGTCGAGGGTATAGACCGCCTGCTGGGCGCCGATGGAGGCCGCCTGCAGGATCAGCTGGCAGGCCTCGGGAATGGTCATGAAGTAGCGGGTCACTTCCGGATCGGTCACGGTGACCGGCCCACCCCGCCGGATTTGCTCGCGGAACAGCGGCACCACGCTGCCGGCAGAGTCCAGCACGTTGCCGAAACGCACCGTCACCATGCGGGTGGCGCGCTGGTCCACCAGCGACTGGCAGATCATCTCGGCCAGCCGCTTGGTCGCCCCCAGCACATTGACCGGGTCCACGGCCTTGTCGGTGGAGATCAGCACAAAGGTCCCCACATTGGCCTCGCGGCTGGCACGGGCCACCACGTCGGTCGCCAGGGCGTTGTTGCGGACCGCTTCACGCAGCTGGCCCTGCAGCAAGGGCACCTGCTTGTAGGCCGCGGCATGAAAAACCGCTTCCGGCTCGGCCAATCGCAAGGCATGCGCAATCACTGCGGGGTCGCCGCAGTCACCCAGCACGGGGATGCACTCGATGCCGGGGAAATCACGGCGCAGCTCGTCGGCGATGGTCAGCAGGGCGAGTTCATCCACTTCGACCAGGGCGATGCGTTGGGCACCATGACGCATGCACTGCCGACACAGTTCAGACCCGATCGAACCACCGGCCCCCGTCACCAGCACGGAACGCGCGCCCAACCAGCCACGAATTGCCTTCCAGTCCGGCGTGCGGGGCTGCCGGCCCAGCAGGTCTTCGATGGCGACTTCCTTCAATTGGCCGGGCAAGGAACGCCCTTCCAGAATATCGGCCAGCCGGGGCACGGTGCGGAACGGCACCTTGCTGTCTTCGCACAAGCCAATCACGCGCACCATGGCCTTCGCGTCCATCGACGGCATCGCAATCACCAGCAGCTGGGCGCCGGTTTCACGGGCGATGTGGGCCACGTCGGCCAGCTTGCCCAGCACCGGCAAGCCCTGCAGGCGCGTGCCGCGAAGGGCGGCGGCATCGTCCAGAAAACCGATGGGGTCGTAACGCCCGGTGCGGCGCAGATCACGGACCAGCGCCTCGCCCGCCTGACCGGCCCCGAGAATCAGCACACGCTCCGCCCCTTCGGCGATATGCAGCTGATTGTGGTCTTTCCATGCCCGCACCAAGAGGCGTGGCATACCCAGAAGGAGGGTCAGGACGAGCGGATACAGGGCCAGTACCACCCGCGAGACCAGGTCCAGACGGCTGTAGAACGCCAAGCCGGCAATGACCGCCACCAGCCCGAGCAAGCTGGCCTTGAAGATATTGATAAGGTCAGGGACGCTGGCGAAACGCCACACCCCCCGATACAGACCGACCTGCCAGGACACCAGGCCCTGCGCCACCAACACGATCAGCACCGTACCCGAGAACGGTGCCAGATCCAGTTGGCTGGGCTGCAGTGCATAGCGCACGTAGTGCAGGCCCTGCCAGCAGACCCAGACCATGGCCAAATCGTGCAGCACCACGGCCAGCCGCGGCAGCACGTATTTGAACCGATCCTTCCATGTCGTCATGCGTCGAATCCTTCGCTCCTGCCCGTCCCCCTGCCTTGCAGGCAACCCCATGTCACCGCCGACAAGGCAACGAATGCACACGCTGCCACCAACATCCAACGGGGTGAGGCATGCATGGCGGACAGCATGAGCCCGATCGCCAGCCCCGTCCACCCCGCATATGCGGCTGTCACCCTGGGATGCCCGAAACGACGCGCCATCTGCTGATACAGATGCTGCACATGTGGCTGCCACCAACGCTCGCCCCGCAGGACGCGTCGCCCCAGGGTCAGGCCTGCATCCACCAGAAAGGCAGTGGCAGGCAGCAGCAACAGCGGCCAGGCGGTCACGGGCAGTGTTTCAGCCGCCGCCAGCACCAGTACCGCCAGCAGATAGCCCAGGCTGCCGCTGCCCACGTCGCCCAGAAAAATGCTTGCACGCGGCAGGTTGAAAGGCAGAAATCCGGCACAAGCAGCCGCCACGGCCACGGCCAACACCGATGCCCCCGCGTCCAGCAGCGCGCCCAGCCCCAACGCGGCCAGCAAGGCTTGGCTGGTGGCGATGCCGTCGATGCCGTCCATGAAGTTCCAGACATTCACCAGCACGGGCACCAGCAGGCAGGCGGCAAATGCCATCCACGGCGCCCCATGCATGGCCCAAGGCAGCGCCAGCAGCAAGCCCGCGAGCACATGGGCCAACAGGCGAATCCATGCAGAAAGGGGCCGATGGTCGTCACGCCAGCCCACCACGGCCACCAGCAGCAGGCCGGCCGCCGAGCATCCCCATCGCAGGGGGTCGTGCATGGCGAGACCAAGGCAGGCCAACAGCGACACCAGCGCGATGCCGATCCCCCCGCCACGCGGAGTCGTGACGATATGGCTGCGGCGCTCGCCCGGCGCATCCAGCAAGCCGCGACGGCGCGCATGACCGATCGCCCACCCCGTGCCTATCGCCGAAGCCAGCATCCCCACCAGGGCGAGCAGCCACAGGGTGACGGGATCAGACCACGGCATAGTTCAACAACGGCTTTACCGACCCCCATTCCTTGCAGCTGGGGCACTGCCAGTGATGGCTACGGGCACCGAAGCCGCAGCGATTGCAGCGATAGCTCGGGTTGCGCACCAGCAGCTGGTCGGTGACCAGTTTGAGGTCGTGCAGCGTGGTTTCAGGGTCACTGCGATCGGCCAGGCTGAGGTCGATCAGCGCCGCCTCACCGCGCACGCTGGGACGGTCCTTGAGCTGCTCGGCCAGATAACGACGGGCCGCACCCACGCCCTCCTCTGTCTCCAGCATGCCGGCCAAGGCCAGCACCGGCGCGATGCCGCGATAGTGCTCGCACATCGCCGACAGAAAGGCACGGGCCCCGGTCCGTTCGCCCGCCTGGTCATAACAGGCCAGCAAGTTGGGCAGGATCACGGGGAGGAAATCCGGGTCGTGGCGGGCTGCACGTTCCAGTGCCCGGATGGCCGCCTGGGCGTTGCCCGCCTCGGCTTCGAGCCTGCCTTCCAGGATGCCCGCCCGCACCGCCGTCGGGTCGGCCGCGTAGGCACGGGCAATGGCCTGCCGGGCGCCTTCGCCATCCCCGTTGGCCCGCAGACGGTCCGCCAGCTCACATTCGAACTGGCCGATCAATTTGCCCATCGGCTCGCCTGTGGCTTGTTCGTAGCGCGCGGCATTTTCGATGGCTTTTTCCCAATCGCGTTCGGACTGGTAAATCGCGATGAGATGCTTGAAAGCCTGTGGCGCGCGTTGGTCGAGCTGGGTGAGGTCGTTGAAGACGGTTTCGGCACGGTCCAACAGCCCGGCGCGCATGTAGTCCTCGCCCAGCGCCGACAGGGCCTGAACCTTCTGGGTGTCGCTGATGTCACTTCGCTGCGCCATCGCCTGGTGCAGGCGGATGGCCCGATCCACCTCGCCACGCCGGCGGAACAGGTGGCCCAGCGCGATCTGGGTTTCGAAGGTGTCCTTGTCCAGCTCGGCCACGTGCAGGAAGAGCTCGATGGCTTTGTCCGGCTGTTCGTTCAGCAGGTAATTCAAACCGCGGAAATACGTGGTGGAAAGCTTGCTGACCTGGTTGCCACTGCTCTGCTCGCCCCCGCGTCGACCAATGACCCACCCCAACAGGGCTGCAAACGGGACGCAGATTGCCAGCCAGATCCATTGTTCCAGTAACGCCACGGTCAGTCCCTCGTTGATGGGCCGGATTGCCCTGCACCCGCCATCTGCCCTGCCTGACGCCTGCGCAATGGGCGCACCACGCCGATGGCCAGCAAACTGCCCCCTACCAGCATGCCCATCAGCACTGCCCCCAGCACGACGGGGCCAAGGCTGGCCTGCAGGGTAAAGAGGCCAAGGTCAAGGACGACGGGTTGCGGATTCAACACGCCGGCCAGCGTACCCAGCAACAGGCAGGTGATGGCGGCCAGCAGGCGGAACAATCGGGCCACGTATGCGTTTCGATGCGAATGACCCGTCAAGCTTAACGGAGTCCGGCAAACTGCATCAGCCGTCCTGCATCGGCAGCGGCGTGACCTCGGTCACCCGTTCGCGCAGTTCTTTCCCCGGCTTGAAGTGCGGCACGTGCTTGCCTGCCAGCGCAACGGCATCGCCGGTTTTGGGATTGCGACCGGTGCGCGGTGGCCGGTAATGCAAGGAAAAGCTGCCGAAACCCCGAATTTCGATTCGTTCGCCACTTGCGAGGGCGCCTGCCATTTCCTGCAGCAGGGTCTTCACCGACAGGTCAACGTCATCCGCCTTCAGGTGCGGTTGGCGGCGCGCCAGCAGTTCGATGAGTTCCGACTTGGTCATGAAGCCTTGATCACGATGTCATGCAAGAAAATGGCGACCCGGCCGAAACCGGGCCGCCATGTTTTCAACGTTGAACGTATTACTCGGACTTGCTGTTCATCTGCTCACGCAGCAGCGCGCCCAGATTGGTGGTGGCCTTGGCCGCATCGGCGCTGGCCTTGTTGTACTCGGCCAGAGCCTCAGCCGTTTCAGCGGCATCCTTGTCCTTGATCGACAGCTGCAGGCTGCGACCCTTGCGGTCCATGCCGACGAACTTGGCTTCGACCTGCTGGCCGACCTTCAACACCTGGCTGGCGTCGTCCACGCGATCGTGGCTGATGTCGCGCGCGGAGACGTAGCCTTCCACGCCCTCACCCAGATCGATGACCGCACCCTTGGCGTCCACTTCCTTGACGGTGCCGGTCACCTTGCCACCCTTGGGGTTGGCAGCCATGAACTGGCCCAGCGGATCCTGTTCCATCTGCTTGACGCCGAGGCTGATGCGCTCGCGTTCCGGATCGACCGCCAACACCACCGCTTCCAGGGTGTCGCCCTTCTTGTAGTTGCGGGCGATGTCTTCGCCGGTGGAGTTCCAGCTGATGTCGGACAGGTGGATCAGGCCGTCGATGCCGCCGTCCAGACCGATGAAGATGCCGAAGTCGGTGATCGACTTGATCTGGCCGGACACCTTGTCGTTCTTCTTGTGGATGGCCGCAAAGGTTTCCCACGGGTTGCTGGTGACCTGCTTGATGCCCAGCGAGATGCGGCGACGCTCCTCGTCCACATCCAGCACCATGACTTCCAGCTCGTCACCGACCTGCACCACCTTGGCCGGGTTGACGTTCTTGTTGGTCCAATCCATTTCGGAGACGTGCACCAGACCTTCCACGCCCGGCTCGATCTCGACGAACGCGCCGTAATCGGTGACGTTGGAGACCTTGCCGAACACGCGGCAGTTGGCCGGATAACGGCGAGCGATGTTGTCCCACGGATCCTCGCCCATCTGCTTCAGGCCGAGGCTGACGCGGTTGCGCTCGCGGTCGTACTTCAGCACGCGAACGTCCAGCTCCTGGCCGACTTCCACCACTTCGGACGGATGACGCACGCGCTTCCAGGCCATGTCGGTGATGTGCAGCAGGCCATCGATGCCGCCGAGGTCGACGAACGCGCCGTAGTCGGTCAGGTTCTTGACCACGCCCTTCAGCACGGCGCCTTCGACCAGTTTCTCCATCAGCTGCTCGCGCTCTTCCGAATGCTCGGTCTCGACCACCGCACGGCGGGAGACGACCACATTGTTGCGCTTGCGATCCAGCTTGATGAGCTTGAACTCCAGCTCCTTGCCTTCCAGGTACACCGGGTCGCGCACCGGACGCACGTCGACCAGCGAACCCGGCAGGAACGCGCGGACGTCCTTGATGTTGACGGTGAAACCGCCCTTCACCTTGCCGTCGATGCGACCAACAATCGTGGCATTGGCTTCCAGCGCTTCTTCCAGCTCGTCCCACACCATGGCCTTCTTGGCCTTTTCGCGGGACAGCACGGTTTCGCCGAAACCGTTTTCGAGCGAGTCGAGGGCAACCTTGACCTCGTCACCCACGCCGACGTCGATTTCACCGGCGTCGTTGCGGAACTGTTCGATCGGCACGATGCCTTCGGACTTCAGGCCGGCGTTGATCACCACCACATCATTGGTGACGGCGACGACAATGCCCTTGACGATGGCGCCGGGCTTGATCTTGGCCCAATTGGCCTGGCTGGCTTCAAACAGTTCGGCGAAGGATTCGGTAGCTGTGGAGTTCATGAAAAATCTCGGGTGGATACACAGGCAGCCCGCAGCAACGGGGCGGCCCACCTTGGGTTGGTTGGCGGTTGCGCAGGAGGCGCTTGGCCATGTGTGGATGAAGGAAACCCGCAGACACGGGCGTGCCCACGGGACTTGGCCTGCTTCGCAATACCTGCGGCCGTCAACCCGCTGGGCGGGCCACGACGTCCAGCACTCGCGCAACGACTGCTGCAATGGGCAGGCCGGTGGTATCGATGTGGACGGCATCTTCAGCCGGCCGCAGCGGCGCCACCGCGCGACTGGCATCACGGGCATCGCGGGCGAGGATCTCGCGTAGCAGACCGTCTATTGTGACGGAAACCCCTTTGTCCTTCAACTGCTTATAGCGCCTTTCCGCACGTTCCTCGGCACTGGCGGTCAAAAACACCTTGTGCCCGGCATCGGGGAAGATCACCGTGCCCATGTCCCGACCGTCGGCCACCAGCCCAGGCGACTGCCGAAACGCCCGCTGGCGGTCCTTCAGCGCCGCCCGAACTTCCGGAATGGCGGCAATCGCCGAGGCCGCCGCGCCGGCGGTTTCGGTGCGCAGCTCATCCGTGGCATCGACCCCGTTCACGAGCACGCGGGGCTCTCCGTCGGCGTCATCGCGAAAACCGATGACCGTATCGAAGGTGCAACGCACCAGCGCCGAGGCGTCGGAGAGGTCGATATCGGACCAGCCGGCCGCGATCCCGACAGCCCGATACAAGGCGCCCGAATCAAGATAATGCCAACCGAGCTGGACGGCGACGAGACGACTGATGGTGCCCTTGCCGGAACCGGATGGGCCATCGATGGTGAGAACAGGAATGAGGTTTTGCATGCCGGGATTATGCTGCGGCCCGCCACGAACCACAGCATTCACGAAAAAAATCCAGAAACTGTTGATGTGGAAACCAAATGGTGATTAAAATAGCGGGCTAAGCGTTTCATCCCATCCATTTGCCGAGGTTTCATCATGAAGGTCCTGTCCTCCCTGAAGTCGGCGAAGGCCCGTCACCGCGACTGCAAGGTGGTTCGCCGTCGTGGCAAGGTCTTCGTGATCTGCAAGTCCAACCCGCGTTTCAAGGCCCGCCAGCGCTGAGCCCTGACGCAGGTTGTGCCCAAAAGGCCGCCGCAAGGCGGCCTTTTGCGTATTCATTTCACCACTCGCCCCACCATTCGCCTCTCCGCTCGCAACGACAGGCGACGACACCCGGACAGACCGATGACTGAATCTTCCGTGCGCTTCCCTGCCGAATGGGAACCCCAGTCGGCGATCCTGATTGCCTGGCCCCACGCAGGCACCGATTGGGCCGATCGGCTCGATGCCGTCGAGACCACCTATGTGGCGCTGGTGGCAGCCATCGTCCGCTTCCAGCCTGTCCTCATCTGCGTGGCCGATGATGCAGTGCGCGAGCAGGCGCAGGCGCGACTGGCGGCGGCAGGCGTTGCGCTGGAACGTGTACGCTTCGTCGCGGCCGAATACGACGACACCTGGCTGCGTGATTCCGGCCCGATCACCCTGCGCGATGGCGACGGTTTCCGCCTGCTCGATTTCTGCTTCACCGCTTGGGGCGGCAAGTTCGAGGCCGGGCGTGACGACCTGCTGGTGGAAGCGCTTTCCGCGCAGGGCCTGTTTGGCGATGCCAAGCGCCAGCGCATCGACTTCGCGCTGGAAGGCGGCGGCATCGAAACCGACGGCAAGGGCACGTTGCTGACCACCTGGCAATGCCTGCACGAACGCCATCCGCAGGCCAGCCGTGATGCGCTCAGCGCGAAGCTCGCCAGTTGGCTGGCGCAGGACCGGGTGCTGTGGCTGGACAACGGCGCACTGGAAGGCGACGACACCGACGCCCATATCGACACCCTGGCCCGCTTTGCCCCCGGTGATGCCATCGTGTTCCAGGCCTGCGATGACGCCCACGATTCGCATCATGCCGGCCTTGCAGCAATGGCCGCTGAGATCGCCGCCCTGCGCACGCGCGACGGCCAGCCCTACCGTCTGTTTCCGTTGCCATGGGCGGCCCCCATTCTCGATGGCGGCCGCCGGCTGGCGGCCAGCTATGCGAATTACCTGATCCTCAATGAGGCGGTGCTGATGCCCGCCTACGGGGATCCTGCCGATGCGGCTGCGGCCGCCGTGCTGGCGCAGGCCTATCCCGGCCGCGAGATCGTGCAGGTCCCATGCCGGCCGTTGATCTGGCAGAACGGCAGCCTGCACTGCATCACCATGCAGCTGCCGGCCGGCTTGCTGGGCTGAAACCGGGGCTGCCGGCCTCCTCGCCATCGATTTCCCTGGGGCGCACGCCCCATCCGCATACAATGCCGACATGAAGACCCAAACACTCCCCGTTGCGCTGGTGCAGGAGCGCAATCACGGCGATGCTGCCGCCAACCTGGCCATCATCGAAACCCGCGTGGCCGAAGCTGCCCAAGCGGGCGCCAAGCTGGTCCTGCTGCAGGAGTTGCACAACGGTGCCTATTTCTGCCAACACGAGTCGGTGGACGAATTCGACCTGGCCGAGCCCATCCCCGGCCCCTCGACGGAACGACTGGCGGCGCTGGCCAAACGCCACGGCGTGGTGCTGGTCAGCTCGCTGTTCGAAAAGCGCGCCACCGGGCTGTATCACAACACCGCGGTGGTGTTCGACACCGACGGCAGCACCGCTGGCAAGTACCGCAAGATGCACATCCCGGACGATCCGGGTTTCTATGAAAAGTTCTATTTCACTCCCGGTGATTTGGGCTTTACCCCCATCCAGACATCGGTGGGCAAGCTGGGCGTGCTGGTGTGCTGGGACCAGTGGTATCCGGAAGCCGCACGCCTGATGGCACTGGCGGGTGCCGAACTGCTGCTCTACCCCACCGCAATCGGTTGGGACCCGCAGGATGCGCAGGATGAAAAAAACCGCCAGCGCGATGCCTGGGTGCTCTCCCATCGTGGTCATGCGGTGGCCAACGGCTTGCCGGTGCTGAGCTGCAACCGCGTGGGCCACGAGCCCTCGCCGCTGGGTGCTGCCGGCATCGATTTCTGGGGCAATTCGCTGGTGCTGGGCCCGCAGGGCGAGGTGGTGGCCGAAACCGGTACCGACCCCTGCCTGCTGCTGGCCGAGGTGGACATGCAACGCAGCGAGCATGTGCGCCGGATCTGGCCCTTCCTGCGTGACCGACGCATCGATGCCTACGGGGATCTGACCCGACGGTACCGCGATTGATGGACGCCATCGCGGAAGCCACGGCGCAACCCGTCATCGAAGTTGAACGCGACGGCGTCCATTACACGCTGCTGGGGACGGCGCATGTCTCCAAGGCCAGCGTGGCCGCCGTCAAAGCCGCCATCGACAGCGGCCGCTACGATGCCGTGGCGGTGGAGCTGGATGCGCAGCGACACAAGGCACTCACCCAGCCCGACACCATGGCCGAGCTGGATCTGGTCAAGGTGATCCGCGAAAAGAAAGTGGCCCCGTTTGCCGCCAATCTTGCGCTGGCCGCTTACCAGCGCCGCTTGGCCGAGCAATTGGGCATCGAGCCGGGGGCCGAGCTGAAAGCCGCCGCCGTCGAAGCGGTGGCCCAGGGCTTGTCGATGCAGCTGATCGACCGCGATGTGGGCATCACTTTCCGTCGTATCCTGCAGGGGTTGGGTTGGTGGGACCGCGCCAAGCTGATTGCCAGCATCGGCACCGGCCTGTTCGACCGCGAGGACGTGTCCGAGGATGACATCGAACGGCTGAAAGAAGGCGACATGCTGGAGTCCAGCTTCGGCGAATTTGCCCGCGACACTCCGACGCTGTATGCCGCGCTGATCGACGAACGCGACCAGTACATGGCGGCCAAGTTGCGCGAACGCAGCGACGGCGCCACGCGCGTGCTGGCCGTGGTGGGCGCGGGCCACCTGAAGGGCATGGCGAAATACCTCGCTGAAGAACAGCGCACGCCGCAGGCGCTGACCACGGCGCTGACCCAGGTGAAAGCCAAGCGCAACATCCCTTGGATCACGCTGACGTTGATGACCCTGATCTGCGCAGGCATCGCCTGGGGGTATTGGCATGGCGGCAAGGACCTGGGCCGTGACCTGCTGCTGCAATGGGTGCTGTGGACCAGCGGAATGGCCGGACTGGGCGCATTGTTGGCCCGTGGGCATGTGCTGAGCATCCTCACCGCAGCGGTGGCGGCGCCACTCAAACCTTTCCGTCCCGGCCTGCCGCCCGGCATGTTCAGCGCCTTGGCGGAGGTGCATCTGCGCAAGCCGGCTTACCCCGATTTCCTTGCCTTGCGTGACGATGCGCAATCGGTGAAAGGCTGGTATCGCAATCGCGTGAGCCGCGTGGTGCTGGTGTTCATCCTCAGCAATCTGGGCAGTGCCATCGGCGTTTGGGTGTCAGGTGCCAGCATCATCGGCCGCCTGCTGCACTGAGCCTGGGCTCACAATTCGGTGGAGGGGACGTCCAACGCCACATTCATGATGGTGGCGTCATCCGGGTCTGCACCGATGGCGAAACCAAGCTGCCGGCACATCTTGAGCATGGTCGCGTTCTCGCGCAGCACCTGGCCCTCCACCCCTCGCAGCCCGAGGCTGCGGGCGTATTCGATCATCATCCGCATCAGCTGCCATCCAATGCCGTAGCCCTTGAGGTCCGAGCGCACCAGGATGCTGTATTCGCCCTTGTCGTAATTGGCATCGGCCAGCAGGTGCACCACGCCAAGCAGATCGCCGGTGTCGGTACCGATGGCGACCAATGCAATCGATCGCGCGTAGTCCAGCTGGGTCAGACGGGCGATGAAGTCGTGGTTGAAATGCCGCATGGTGGAAAAGAACCGCAGCCGCAAATCATCCTCGGTGATCCTGCCGAAAAACGCCGCAAACAGGTCTTCGTCCTCTGGTCGCACGGGCCGTACGAACATCTTCTCGTCATGGGCCAAGGCCACCACCCGCTCCCATTCGGAGGGATAGGGACGGATCACCATCCGCGAATGCCAAGGGCCCTTGACCGCGGGTGCATCGCACGGCGCGATGACCACACGCGCATCCACGGCCACCACGCCATCCCGATCAGCCAGCAGCGGGTTGATGTCAAGCTCGCGCACCTGTGGCAGGTCCGCCGCCATCTGCGCCAGCTTGACCAGCACCAGCGCTACCGCGCGCTCATCCGCCGCAGGCACGTTGCGATAGGCCTTGAGGATGCGCGACACGCGGGTACGACCCATCAATTCGGACGCCAGGCGCAGATCCAGAGGCGGCAGCGCCAAGGCCTTGTCATCGATCACCTCGACCGCAGTCCCGCCCCGCCCGAACACCACCACCGGGCCGAAAGTCGGGTCATCGGCAAGGCCGGCGATGAGTTCCCTCGCCTTCGGCCTGACGACCATCGGGTGCACGGACACGCCCTCGATGCGGGCATCAGGGCGCAGACTGCGGGCGCGTGCCAACAAGGAGGCCGCCGCCTCACGCACGGCGTCGGCGCTGCCCAGATTCAGGCGCACGCCGTCGATATCGGACTTGTGCGGAATGTCGGGGGAGAGGATCTTCACCGCCACGGACTGGCCCTGCGCCAACAGCGGGGCCGCTGCGGCAACGGCCGCGTCAGGTTCGGCAGCGAGGGCCACCGGGGCCACCGGGATGCCATAAGCCGCCAACAAGCCAGCCACCTCGAGCGGATCAAGCCAGTGGCGGCCTTGCTGCAGCGCCCGGTCGACGATGACGCGCGCCGCTGCGGCATCCACGTCGAAGTCATCCGGCAGGCTGGGGGGCGTTTCCATCAAGGCCTGCTGCCCCTCGCGGTGGCGCACCAGATGCATGAAACCGCGCACGGCATCCGCCTCGGTGGCATAGGTGGGCACGCCCACGGCATCCAGCTGTTCGGTGGCGGACGCATCTCCCCCTACCCAAACCGCCAGCACGGGTTTGGCCCGCTGGGCTCCGGTTCGGCGGCCCAACAGCGCCGCCACCGCGTTGGCGGCCTCTGCGGAAGATGTCAGGGCGGTGGGCACGTGAATGGCCAACACGGCATCGTTGTCGGGGCTGGCCAGCAGTGCCTCCAGCGCAGCCGCATAACGGTCTGCATCGGCATCCCCAATCACGTCGATCGGGTTGGCACGCGACCAGGATGGAGGCAGCAACGCCTCCAGACGGGCCAGGGTTGGCGCATCCAGCTCCGCCAGCGTGCCCCCCACTTCCGCAAGCCGGTCCACCGCCAGCACGCCGATGCCGCCGCCATTGGTGAGTATGGCCAGCCGACGGCCCGGCGCACTGCGCAGATGACCCAGCGTTTCCGCGGCGGCGAACAGTTCATCCAAGCCATTGACGCGCAGCAGGCCAGCGCGACGGAAGGCGGCATCGTAGACCGCATCGGCCCCCGCGAGGGCCCCGGTATGGGTGGCGGCGGCTCGGGCACCGGCAGCCACCCGGCCCGACTTCACCACGACGACCGGCTTGACCCTCGCCGCGGCACGCGCGGCCGACATGAATTTGCGCGCATCCCGGATTGATTCGAGGTAAAGGAGGATCGCCCGCGTCTTTGGATCCTGCACGAACCAGTCCAGCAGGTCGCCCGCATCCACATCCACCGCATCCCCCAGCGAGACCACGGCCGAAAACCCCACGCCGCGTGCCCTGCCCCATTCGACCAGACCAGACGCCACTGCGCCGGATTGGGAGATCAGGGCAAGATCGCCCGGCAACGGTGCGCTGGCCGAGAAACTGGCATTGAGCCTTGCATGCGGTGCCATCACCCCCAGGCAATTGGGCCCGATGAGGCGCACACCGCATTTCCAGGCCTCGGTTTGGGCTTGGGCCAGCAACGAACCCGGCCCCTGCCCCAGCCCCGCACCCACCAGGACCACAGCGCGTGCGCCCACTGCTGCCGCCTCGGCCACCACCCCGGGGACGGCGCTTGCCGGTACTGACACCACCACCAAATCCGGCCGGAAGGGAAGCGCGGAAAGAGACGCCACCGTGGCCATGTCTTCGATCTGCGCATGGACGGGATTGACTACGCCGATGTTCCCGGGAAAACCCGCCGCACGCAGGTTGCGCAAAAGGGTACGACCCACGGACCGCGCGCGTGGGCTGGCACCCACCACCGCCACGCCGCGGGGGCGGAAGACCGCATCCAATGCGTAGGTACTCATCCGAGTGCCCTCGTGTCAGCAAACCCGCACACGATACCCGAGGCAGGCGTTAACGGGCCGGAATACGGCCCAGCCCTTCAGGTCAGTCGGCGACACCTTCCACGGCGGGCGCTGGCTGCACGCCACGCGCCTTGGCCACCAAACGCCCGCTGCCCGCACGCAGATCATCCAGCAGTGCATAGATGGTCGGCAGGAACAGCAGGCTGACCACGGTGGAGAACGCCAGCCCGCCGGCGATCGCGCGTGCCATCGGGTAATACGGCGGCATGCCATCGGCGGTCTTGGTGCTCAAGGCAATGGGGATCATGGCCAAGATGGCCGTCCCCATCGTCATCATGATCGGGCGAAGGCGTTCGCGGCTGCCTTCCACCAGCGCATCGAGGCGCGACAGCCCGCGCCGGCGCAGGTTGTTGATGTGCTCGATCATCACGATGCCGTTGTTCACCACCACGCCCATCAGCACCAGGATGCCGATGACCGCCATGATGTTCATCTCGGTTCCGGTGATCCAGAACAGCCAGTACACGCCGAAGATCGAGAACAGCACGCAGGACATGATGGCCACCGGGAACAACAGCGATTCGAACACCGCGGCCATGATGACCAGCATCAGCACCAGCGCGATCATGATCGAACGCAGCATCTGGTCCATGCCGTCGAAATTGATGTCGAAGCCGTTGCCGGAAAACGTGAAGGCGTAGCCCGGCGGAAACTGCACCCCGGCCAAGGTCTCTTCCACCGCCTTGCGTGCGTCCTCCATCGGCACGCCCTGCGCCACACCCGCCTCAACCCGCAGCATGGTCTGCCGATTGAGCCGCTGGATCGACGTCGCGGCCGGCTGCAGGCGCACGTCCACCATGGCCAACAGCGGCACCTCCGAGCCACTTGGCGTGCGCACCATGAAGGTCGCCAAGTCTTCGACGCTGTATTTGTCCGCGCCCGCGAAACGCACGTTGACCGGAATCTCGGTTTCGCCCTGATGGAAATCGCGCAACGAAGATCCACGCAAGGCCATGCCAACGAATTGGGCAACTTCCTGCGCGCTGAAGCCGTAATTGGCGGCGCGATCGCGGTCCACCCGGACATTCAACTCGGTATTGGCGTCACCGGTGTCGATGCGGACATCGCGCAACTTCGGGTTGCGCCCCAGCATCGGCACCACGTCGCTGGCCAGCTCCGTCAGGGTCTCGGTGGAATCACCGATCAGGCTGAAGCGGATGCCCTGCTGCCCGGCCCCGCCCATGCCACCGGGCCAGCCGATGCCGATGTTGGCGCGTGCGGACGCAGGCAGCCCCTTGCGCACAGCCTCCTCGATCTTCTTGCTGCGTTCACGGTCTTCGATGTCGAGGAAGAGCCGTGTCTGCGCCCAGCCCTGCTCGCTGTAGCGGCTGTAGACACGCTCGATGTGGAACTGCTTCCGGTTGGCATTGACGAAGTTCTCCACCCGGGCCACTTCCTTGCCCATCTCCTCCTTCGAGTAAGCCCCTTTCCATTGGTAGAAGATGTTGATCTCGCCAGGGTCATTCTCGTCTTCGCCGCCCTGCGTCTGCATCATCGGAATCACGCTGACCAGCGAAATGGCGAGGATGCCGGCCACGCTCCAGCCACGATGCAGCAAGGTCCAGCGCAGCAGCTTCGCGTAGCGTGTCTGCATGCCGTTGATGAAGGGCGACTTCAGGGCCGGTGGGGTCTGCATGCGTGCCGACAGCATCGGGATCAGGCTGATGGCCACCAGCCAGGACGCCAGCAGGGACACCGAGATGGTGACCGCCAACTGCTTGAGGTAGATGGTGATGATGTTCTGCTCGCCGAACAGCATGGGCAGGAAGACCACGCAGTGGCAAAGCGTGCCGGCCGACAGCGCAATGGCGACATGACGGGTGCCGATGATGGACGCCAAGGAGGGCTGCCCCGGATATTTCTCACGCTCCTGATAAATGCTTTCCACCACCACCACAGCGTTGTCGACCAGCATCCCCACCGCCAGCAACAGGCCCATCATCGAAATGATGTTGAGGGTAAGCCCGGCGAAATACATGAAACCCAGCGTCATCGCAAAGCAGACGGGGATCGCCAGCGACACCATCAGGGTGGACGGCCAATGCCGCAGGAAGGCGTACAGCACGATGACCGACAACAGCAGACCGATCGCACCGGCCTCGGCCAGCGCAAGCAGGGACCCCTTCACCGCTTCCCCTTGGTCATCGGTGACTTCGATGTCGATCCCGTCCATCGACGGATCCTTGCGCAGCACCTCGACTTCGGCACGCACCACCCGTGACAGGTCCACCAGATTGGCGGCTTGTTCCTTGTAGATGTCCACGCCGACGCTGGGCCTCCCTTCCATTTGCCGCACGTAATTCATGCGCTGCGGCTGCATGCTGACCGTGGCGATGTCGGAAAGTCGGGTGCCGCGCTGATCAATGACCAGATCCCGCAGTGCCTGCACATTCTGCAACTCACCCTTGGGCTGCACCCGGAGCCTGCGCCCCGCTTCGTTGATCTGCCCCGCCGAGACCGAGAAATTCGCCGCCTGCAGGCGCTGCACAAGCGTGTTGAGTGCCACGCCGTGGGCGCTCAGGCGGTCCTTGTCCAACGCCACCAGCACTTCCTGCTTGGCCACGCCCTCCACCTCGACACGCGCCACGCCCGGCAACCGCTCCAGCCGTTGCTTGATGCTGCGCTCGATCAGGTCGCCGCGGGTGGTGAGATCCTGCGCACTGGCGAGGCGAAGCGAGAGCGCCTCGCGGTCTCTGGTGCTCCAGCGCTGCACGAAATAGCGCCGGAAGTCATCCGGCAGCTGGTCACGAATCGCATCGATGTGTTCCCGCGCTTCCGAGGCAGCCATGGCGATGTCGCGGGTCCAATCACTGAACTGGACCTGGATCGACCCGCCATCGGCATTGGCACGCGCGTTCAACGAATCGATGCCAGGCATGGTGGCCAAGGCTTCCTCGACCGGGCGCACCAAGTTGCGCTCCACTTCTTCGGGGGTGGAGCCGGCGTACGGCAGCGAGACGAAAAAGAATGGAATCGAGGCCTCCGGCTCAGCCTCAAGCGGCAGCCGGAATGCTGCGATGAGGCCAATCACCACCATCGACACGAACAGCATGATGGTAGTGACGGGCCTGCGGATGGAGAGCTCGGTGATGTTCATCGCCGGGTTACGCCTGTGCGCCGTTCAAGGGGTCGTGCTCGTGGGACAGCACCTGCGCGACCTGCTGCGCCTCACGCCGCGCCAACCGTCCCCGCTGGGCATAGAAGGCATCGGGTTTGCGGTCCAGCAGGTCGTACACCACCGGAATCACCAGCAGGGTCAACAACGTTGACACCAACAGGCCGCCGATCACGGTGGTGGCCATGGGGCTGCGCACCTCGGCACCGTCGCCGAAGGCCAGTGCCAGCGGCAGGAAACCGAACACGGCGCACAGCGTGGTCATCATGATCGGACGCAGACGCGATCGCGCGCCTTCCACCAGCGCTTCGCGCTTGGGCATGCCTTCCTCGCGCAGCTGGTTGACCTTGTCGATCAGGATGATCGCGTTCTTCACCACCAGCCCCACCAGCAGGATCAGTCCGATGAACACCACCACCGACACCGGCGACCGCACCAGCAGCAGCGCCGCAACCGCACCCACCATCGCCAACGGGATGGTGAAGAGGATCACGAAGGGGTGCAGCAGCGATTCGAACTGCGACGCCATCACGAGATACACCAGGAACACGGCCAGGCCGAACGCAAACAGCAATGAGCGGATCGACTCCGACAGCTCCTGCCCCTGTCCACCGATATGCATGGCGATATCCACGCCGAGAGGCTCCTTCGCCACCATCGTCTCGACCTCGCGGATCGCGGTGCCAAGGTCGATGTCACGCAGGTTGGCCGACACAATCGCCACGCGACGCTGGTCAGCCCGGTGGATCTCGCTGGGCCCGGACGTCGCCAGCACGTCGGCGACCGCCGCCAATTCCACCGGCGTGCCCTTGCCCGGGTTCACCACCAGCCGACGAATGTCCTCCACCGAGGCACGGTCTTGCTCCTGCGCCCGCACCAGCACGTCGATCTTGCGATCCCGGAAGCTGTAACGGGTGGCCACTTCGCCTCGCACCTTCTTCACGACCGCGTCGGCAATCTGACGCGTGGTCAGGCCCAGAGCCGCAGCGCGTTCCTGATCGAAACGGATCTGGATTTCGGGGAACCCCTGCTCCACCGTTGATTTCACGTCGGCGTAGTGCGGATTGGTGCGCAGCAGGCGGGCCAGCTTGCCGCCGGCGTCACGTATCGTCTCCAGATCCTGGCCTTCGATCTCGATCTCCAGCGGCGGCGACAGGCTGAGCAACTCCGGCCGGCTGAAATCGACCTGCACGCCCGCCTGATCCCGCAGGGTCTTGCGCAAGGCCTCGGTCAGGCGCGCCTCGGCGCCGTTGTCCTGCATCACGACGGTGAGCTTGCCAATGTTTTCGCCACTTTCGGTGGGGCTGGCATCCAGCCGGGTACCGGTACCGGAGACACCGTAGAGAACCCGGGCACCGGCATCACCGGCATGCGCCGACTGCACCTGTCGGATCAAGGCATCGGTGCTGGCCAAGGGCGTGCCCGGCGGCAGCTTGGCGGTCATTTCGAAGCGATCCTGCGCCAATTGCGGGATCAGGTCCGTTCCCAGCAGCGGCAATGCCGCCACGGTGAGCGCAAACGCCAGCCCGGCCACCGCCAGCACGGGCGCAGGGCGTGCCAGGGAAGCGGGCAACAACTTCATGTAGGCGCGTTCGGCCTTTGCGTAGGGCCGCATCGCCAGATCACTGGCACGACGCATCACAGGCCCGACCAAGGCACCCAACACACGCCAGATGCGGATCACGCCCCAAGCGATCCCGAAAAACCCGTAGCGGAAGAATGCGCCGACGCCGCGCCCGGCATAAGCGGCCGGCAGTTGCCAGCGCTGCCCCGGCTCCCAGCGTGGATGCGGTGCTTCGTCCCGGAAACCCAGCGGCGCCCGTCCTTTCAGGGCACTCAGCATCGGGATCAGGGTCATCGCCACGACCAGCGACACGCCAATGGCGATGGCCACGGTCAGGGCCTGGTCACGGAACAGCTGCCCGGAAATCCCCTCCACAAAGACCAACGGCAGGAACACCGCGATGGTGGTGAGCGTGGAGGCGACCACCGCCATGCTGACCTCGCGCGTCCCGGCGATGGCCGCTTCCAGGATCCCCAACCCGCGCTCGCGCGCCTTGGCGATGGACTCCAGCACCACGATCGAGTCATCCACCACCAGACCCGTGGCCAGCGCAAGCCCACCCAGCGACATCACGTTGAGGGACAGGCCCAGCTGGCCCATGAAGAAGAAGGTGGCGATGATCGACACCGGCAACGACAGGCTGATGACGAAGGTGCTCCAGCCGTCGCGCAGGAACAGGAAGATGATCAGGATCGACAGGATGCCGCCGATCACCCCGTCCACCTTGACACCGTGGATAGCGTTGCGGATGAAGATCGACTGGTCCTCGATGGTGGTCAGCTCGATGTCCCGCGGGAGCTGCTTGCGGATCGTCTCCAGCTTGCGCTCCAGGGCATCGGCGGTGGCAACGGTATTGGCATCGCCTTCCTTGTAGATGGCCAGCTCCACGGCCTCACGCCCGTTCAGGCGGATGATCGATTCCCGTTCCTTGTAGGCCTGCCGCACCTCGGCCACATCCCCAAGGCGCAGGGCTTGGCCGCCACCTGCCGCCGCATTTGCACTACTGCCCTGCGACAGCGCTGCCATCACGCTGGCATCTCCACTCGCCGCCGCCACACGCATGGCCTGCTGGCTGCCACCGCCGGCAGCCGCTGCCGCACGCGTGGTCAACAACATGTTGCGAATCTCGTCCACCGTGGCGAACTGGTTGACCGTGCGTACCAGGTAGCGTTGCGTGCCTTCCTCAAGGCGTCCGCCGGAGACGTTGACGTTTTCCTGCTGCAGGCGCTGGATCACGCTGTCCAGTGTCAAACCCAGCTGCGCCAGTTTGCGCTGGTCGACATCCACCTGCACCTCGTCTTCCAGGCCGCCCCCCACCTTCACCGCCGCCACGCCCTCCACCGGCTCCAGCTTCCGCTTGAGGTCATCGTCGGCGTAGCGGCGAAGCTCCATCAACTGACGTACTTCCTCCGCATCCGAGCCAGCCTGCTTCGGGGCCAGCGCCAGCCGCACGATGGGCTGCGTGGAGGGATTGAAGCGCAGCAATACCGGGGGCTTGGCCTCCTGCGGGAACTGCAGGGCCTCCATCTTGTCGCGCACGTCCAAGCTGGCCTGGTCCATGTCGGAGCCCCAGGCAAACTCCAGCACCACGTCGGACTGGCCGGTACGCGACACCGACTTCAGTTTGCGCAGGCCCTTCACCACACCCAGCGCTTCCTCTGCCGGCTGCGAAATCAGGGTCTCGATTTCCGATGGCGCCGCGCCGGGATAATCCGTGCGCACGGTGAGCGTGGGGTAGCTCAAGTCCGGCAACAGGTTCACCTTGAGACTGCCCAGCGATATCAGGCCGAACAGCACCAAGGTCAGCGTCATCATCGCGATGGTGACGCGTCGGCGGGTGGCAAACTCCACCAAGCTGAAACCGCCACCCGGCGGGTGCAGCGGGTCTTGCCCTGGCGCCGGGCTCATCGTGCGGCCTGCGCCGGGCTGGAGGACGTTGCGTTGGCCTGCTTCGGCGCAGCCGCATCACCCAAGACTTTCACCGCGCTCCCATCGCGCAGCGCGGCCTTGCCCGCCACCACGACCGGATCACCCGCCTTCAGGCCACTGCGCACTTCCACCCAGGGCCCGTCCTCGTACCCCAGCGTGATGGGGGTTCGCACAGCCTTGTCGCCACGCAGCGCAAACACGGCCGGCGCGCCACCGTCCTCCAGCAGGGCCGTCCGCGGGATCACCAGGGCATCCGCGCGCTGGGCATACTGGATCCGTTGGCGACCAAACATGCCTGGCTGCAAACCATCGTTGCCATTGAAGGCGCAGACCACGCGGAACGTGCCACTGCCCGCATCCACGATTGGGGCTACTCGATCGATCCTGCCTTCAAAGGCCCGGCCGGCAAGCGCGTCCACGGTCAGCTGCACTGCCTGACCGGCCTTGAGTTTCTCGATCTCGCGCTCAGGCACGTTCAACGTGGCTTCAAGTTGCGAGGTATCCACGATGGTGAAGATGGGGGTGTTGATCTGCACGAAATTGCCGGCCTTGATGTCGCGGCTGGCCACGACGCCGGAAATCGGCGCGGTAACATTGCCGTAGGCCAGTTCCAGGCGCGCCATGCGCAACTGGGCACGGGCATTTTCGAGGTCGAACCGCAGTTGATCGAGGTCGTTGGCGCTGACCATCTGCTGCAGGGCAAGCTGCGTCGCACGGCGGTAGTTGGCTTCCAGCTTGCGCACTTGCGCATCGGCCTGCGCTTCCTGCAGCACGGCGCGATCCCGGTCGATCCGCACCAACACCTGCCCGGCCCGCACGGACTGTCCCACATCGACCAGCACCTGCAGGGCGATCCCGGAGGTCTTGGAGACCACCTGCGCCTCAGCGCGCGCCTCCAGGGGCGCTGTTCCCGTGTAACTGGCCGAAACCGACTGACGGGCCGCCTTGGCCACTTCAACCGGCACGGCTTCTGGCGCCTTTGCGGCCTCATCTTTCTTTTCACCCGCCTCACCTCCCCCCTTGCAGGCCACCAAACCCAAGGAGAGCAACAACAGGAGAGCGGCACGCGACAGCGTGTTTGATTTGCGAAGGACGGCAACCGGCGTCTGGGGATGCATGAAGGCTTCAGCTGTTGATTGGTGTTGTAGGCAAGTATCTCACTGCCCCTCCCTCTCCTGCATGCGTCAAAGGTCATGCCCCCGACACCTTTCGTTTTGCTCAGCCCTACACAGGCCGTTGCCAGCAAGACGCCTGCCAAGCAGGCCCATTCGTCGCTATACTCGAATGAACGGATGCCGAACAACGGCACCCCTCCGCCAGACCACATTGGAACCACCAGATGATGCGATCGCTGTCGAAGGCCGCAAGCCTGACCCTGCTGCTGGCGGCATTTGCCGTCGTTGCACAGGACCCCGCCGCACCTGCCGAGCCCACTCCCGCACCGGCTGCTTCCGCACCGGCTGCTTCTGCACCGGCACCCGCTGCGGTCGTCGGTGATGCTGCACGCGGGAAAGGCCTGGCCTACACCTGCCGCGGCTGCCACGGCCTGACCGGCTACAAGAACGCCTACCCGAACTACCACGTTCCCAAGATTGGCGGCCAGTCGGAAACCTATCTGCGCAATGCACTGACCGAATACCAAAGCGGCAAGCGCAAACACCCGACGATGCAGGCCCAGGCTGAAAGCTTCAGCACGCAGGAGCTCGCCGACATCGCCGCCTATCTGTCCAGCCTGAAGTGAGCCGCGCCATGACCAAGACCTCCATGACCCTGCTCACCCTGTGCTGCGCGCTGGCCCTCTCGGCCTGCGGGAAGTCCGAAGGCGAACACGCCAGTGCCAGTCATCGGGCCGAATCACGCGGCCTGCCGAAAGGCAATGTTGATGCCGGTCGCGAATTCGCCAACAAGGGCGGCAATGGCGTTGCCGCCTGCACGTCCTGCCATGGTGCCGACGGCAACGCTCCGATCGACGGCATGTACCCGAAGCTGGGCGGTCAGTACGCCGACTACATCGCACACGCACTGGAAGCCTACCGTGACGGCACGCGCGCCGGCGCCACGGCCGACGTGATGGCCGTGCAGGCCAAGCCGTTGAGCGACCAGCAGATTGCCGACCTCGCGGCCTACTACGCCAGCGTGCCCAGCAAGCTGGTTGATCTCCAGAACGTCAACTGAGCCACCGCGGCTTCAGTCAAGAAAGGGGCTTCGGCCCCTTTCGCACGTCTGCGCCAGAGCGCAGCACACAAGCGCACCAACGCGCCTTCAATTGACGTCGGTCATGGCCGCACCTGACCCCTGCTGCCAGACTGCCCGGGTACCAACGGCACGCCGGCGCCATGACCAAGGGCATCCCCATCGCACTCAACCCGACGCACACGATCGAGATCGACGGCGGCCTGATCGCGCGTGCACTGGGTTTGGACCAAGACACATTTTTCCGTCTGCTGGCGCAGCGCAAGATCAGCCAGCTGTGCGAACGTGGCACCGGCGAGGATGAAGGGATGTTCCGGGCCAGCTTCTACCACCACCACATCCGCGCCCGGATCGTCGTGGATCGCGCAGGCAACCCCATCGGGGGTGTCGAACGCTCCGAGCGCACCGCCGGCAACCGATGACACAGGAAAAAACCCGGTCTCACAGGCATTGCGTCTGGAGGGGACCGGGTTGGTGGGCCGAAGCGATTTTCCGTGACGCCTTGCGCGGCACGAAGTTTTTCTTCGGCACAGGCAGCCTACTGCGGCTGATGTTAGAAAACAGCTAAAACCTCTGCCCGCAAGGTTTGGCGCGGCCGACGGCCCCATTCAGGGTGTTGGCCAAGGCCACCAGCCTTGCCCGGTGAGTGCATAGCGGTCTGCCGCACGTTCAAAACGATTGCGGACATGCACGCCGCCGCACAGGAAATACAGCGGCAGGAACAAGGGCCCCAGCAACATCGCCTGAAAGACGTGCGCCCGCTCGTGGTCACCCAGCTGAATCAACGGCTCGTCGCACCGGCCGGCCCGGTGCGCGTACGTCCTGCACCGCGTCTCCAGACAGGTGCCGGTGTGCAGGATCACGTTGCCCAGCGTCAATGCCCCGCCCGGCCCCCAAGGCACGCCGTGGAACACCAGCGCCGCATAGCGGCGTTCAAAGCGGGCATGCGCCCCCGCCGCCACGGCCGCAGCACCGGCCAGCAGGCCCAGCACAGACAGCGGCAGGGCCCACAACGCCCCCAGTCCCTGCAACACCCGCAGGAGCAAAGGCGATTGCACGCTCAACTGCTGCGCTGGGCCAGCCAATCGTGGATGGTCTGCGGCACTTCCTTCTGCGCCCGGCTGGAGACGTAGATGCCGATGTGACCGCCCTTGAACGACAGCTCGGTGTAATCGTCACTGCCGCACAGGGTGCGCAGTGCGCGCGAGGCGTCCGGCGGCACCAGATGATCCTGCTCGGCGTAGATGTTGAGGATGGGCATGTCCACCAGGCCCAAATGCACATCCTGATCCCCGATGCGCGGCGTACCGGTGACAAAGCGGTTTTCCTGGAAAAATTGCTTGCTGAAGTCACGGAACGCCTCGCCGGCCTGATCAGGCGAGTCGAAAATCCATTTTTCCATGCGCAGAAAATCTTCCATCGCGCGCTTGTCGTCCAGGATATCGGCCATGCCCACGTACTTCTGCGCGAACAGCCGCCACGGCTTCAGCATCAGGTAGGTGACATTCATCATGTCGGCAGGCACGTTACCGAGGGTGTCCACCAGCAGATCGACGTCGATCTCGCGGTTCCAGTTCGACAGCATGTTGTCCGGCGTGTGGAAATCCACCGGCGTGACCATCGTGATGAGGTTCTTGACCCGCTCCGGGTGCAGCGCGGCATAGCACAGCGAAAACGCGCCCCCCTGGCAGATGCCAAGCAGGTTCACCGCAGGCAACCCATGGGTTTGGCACAGATGTTCCATCGCACCACCGATGAAACGCTCGATGTAGTCCTCCAAGGTGAGGAAGCGGTCGGAACGGTCCGGGTAGCCCCAGTCGATGACGTAGACGTCCTCGCCACGTGCCAACAGGCCTTTGACCAGTGAGCGGTCCTCCTGCAGGTCCACCATGTAGGGGCGATTGACCAGTGCATAGCTGATCAGGATCGGCACCCGCGCGGTGGGTGCGCGCTCGCCCTTGAAGCGGTACAGCACCACTTTGCCATCGCGCCACACGGCCTCGCGCGGGGTGACGCCGAAGTGCACGTCATCCATGTCTTGCAGCGTGGTGATGCCGGCGGTCAATTTGGACTGCAGTTTTGCCGCTTCTTCGGCCAACGATTCAACCGTGATGTTGAGGGGACCAAATGCATTCGTCATGTCAGCGCTTCCTTGCTGCAGGTGTTGCGGGCTTCACGGTCTTGCGCACAGCGGGCTTGGCGGCCGCAGTTTGAGCAGGCGGCTTGGATTTGGCTGGCTTCGCACGTGCCGGTTTGGATGCGGTTGATTTGGATGCAGCCGGTTTGGCGGCCTTGCGTGAAGGCGCCGATTCGGGACTCTCCGAAACCGGCACTGGCGAGGGTGCCGCGGTGGCCGCACCGCGCTGCATGCGACGAAGCTGGCGCTCCAATTCGGCGATCTTGCGATGGGCGCTGTCCAGTTCCACGCGCCCCGGCAACCCCAGTTGGACGGCGGTCTGCTCGCCAATCGCCTGCGCTGCGGCGCGCAATTGCATCTGCGCATTGGCCAGCTCGCCAAACGCGCTTCGATATTCGGACGACAAGGCCGCCTGCGCCCATGCCTCCTCGGCGGCATCCACCCACAGGTCGAACAGGGCACGCACGCTGCCAATCTGCCGGCCGGGCTCCTCACGTTCGGCCAGCATCGACTCGAAACGATCGAAAGCCTGTTTTGAAACGCCCGCCAGCAGTGTGTTGTAGGCGTCCTGCGCTTCCTGCAGGCGGATCTGCGCCTTGCCCAGTGCCTGCAGCCGCTCCTGATGTTCGCGCGTGAAGCCGAACGCCGGCAGGCCAAGCGTTTTCATCGCCTCGCTGCGCAAACCGGCCAGCCAAGGTGCGGTGGTTTCGCTCCACTGGGTGAAGTTTTCCAATCCCGGGCCACGCATGCCATCCAGCAAGCCGGCAAACGGGTGGCTGCCTTCGAATGCATCTCGCCAGGCCTTCGCCACATCCGCAGCCTTGTGGTCGCGACCGGCAAACTGGGTGGCCACCTGCTGCATCTGCGAAAGCCAGTCGCGCCCCTGCCGATTGAAGTGGTCGAGCACCTGGCCCAAGCCGCCCTGCCCCGCAACCTGCGGCATCCAGGCATCCAGCATCCCGCGCAACCCCGGCGCCCCGACACCGCTGGCCGTCGGGGTGACGCCACGCAGCGCGTCTTCCCACATCCCGAGGTATTGGCGCGTCAGCGCCGTGAAATCATTGGAACTGTTGGCCATGTGTCCTCCGCGTTTGTCGCGAATGCTAGCAACGCAGAGAAGTCACCGCCATCACGCGATGCCCGATGGCAATCTCCAGCTTCAGCGGGGGATTGCCAGATGGTCGGCAGCCAGCGCCTTGCCCATGCGCGGCACGGTCTGGATGCGTGCATCCTCGGGCAGCGCGGCCTTGCCATCGAGATATGCGTCAACGCGATCCAGCGCCTCGTAGACGTAGGGCAACAACGGCAGGTAAGCGGCGGCCATGTGTGGCAGCCCCAGGAAGCCGTCAAAATGCTGGACGTTGTGCACCTGCCAATAGCGAACGTCGCGCCCCGCCGCCTTGGCCATCGCCACGTAGGGTGCACTGGAGAAGGCCACGGGCACCAATCCGTCGTCGGTACCGTGTACCACCACCACCGGCAGGCCTGCGCGCGGTAGTGCCGCACGCGTGGCGTCGATGCCCTTGCGAACACGCTGCGCATCATCACCCGCCCCCGTCCATAGATCACGCAGACACTGCAGACCGGTAATGCCCATGTCGGCGGGTGGCTGCGGATCGAGGATGCCCACGCCTGCTCCCGGGGGAATGCCGCTGCCGTCGGCACCCCAGGCCGCGCGCTCGCCGTCGGTGGCCGGGCGCGGGCCCAGATCCACACCAAGCGCGGCATAGCGATAACCGCACGGATGTGCGTCGTGCGTATAGCGGCCGTAAGCCGAAGCATAGCCCACCGCAACTGCACGCCACAGGTCAAAGCCGACACTGATGGCACCGGCACGCAAGGCAGCATCCGTCCAACCAACCGCCCGCAGTTTTGCCAGCGCATCCTGCTGCTGCGCCACGGCATCGGCACCGGACAGCACGCCGTGCGCCGCCAGTGCCGCACATTTCGCGTCCAACCCCGGCATGGCGGGAATGCCCAACTGCGGCAATGCACAGGGCATCAGCAGGGCAGCCTCGGTGGCGTAGTCGTAGAGGCTGCGAGCGCCGTGCCCGGACGCCAGCACGTTGGGCTCACCCGCCACCACTGCATCCAACCAAGGCTCGGCATCTTCGGCCGCACGCAAAACGGCGCCACCACCATTGGAAATCCCCACCGCAATCACGCGGGTATTGGCAAAGGTAAAAGGGGCCTGTTGCGGCAGCTGTGCATTCAGCGTATCCAGCGCGAACTGCGCGGCCTGCTTCACATGCCGCCCCCAATCGGCCTCCGGATTGTCCTGCGAGTGCGCATGCTTGTAGGCAACACCACTGCCGCCCTGCGGCTTCGGTTTGAAAGCCAAGGGCTGGTCAGCCGCCGCAACGCGCCCATCTTCGCCAATGCCTTGCCCGGCATCGAGATCGAAATAGTCGCTACCCGCGCCCTTGTCGGTATAGGCCACCGCACAGCCCCGCGGCAGCCCCCAGGCCCCCGCTACCGCGATGCCGCCATAGATGCCGCGAGAGCCGGAGGACGCGGCCACCACCACGCAGCGTTTGCGGTCATCGAAGTTGTCAGGCAGCTGCAACATGACCCGATGCGGTTGCTGCGCATCGGGCAACCACGCCAGTGCGCTGAATTCACGGCCCGGCACCTTGCTCACGCTGCCATACACCGTGCCGTAGCCGCCTCCCGGCGCCAGATCCGCGATGCCGCGCCAGTTGCTCCAGAGCGCACGACGGCGCAGCTCGTCCGCGGTGGGGTGCAGCGCATCGGCAAACGCCGGTGGCAGCATGCCGCGCAAGTCATCCAAGCCCAGCCCTGCCGTCAAAAGGTCGTCCGCACCACGGTGTTCCGTACTGCGTTGCTGCTGGAACATGGAAGCGGACTCCTTGGCGACAGAGGACGTGGCGCAACCCGAAGCAAGTGCGATGGCGCCCAGCAGGGCGCAGGTTCCGAATGTGTTCATGCGACGACCATAGCGCCAGGCAATGCCCGCTGCATCGTACTTTGGTACCACGAAGCTGCTGCAGGTTCCTGTTAGCGTATGCGCATCCACACTGCACACCAACATCATGACCGACACCTTCCTGCAAGGCCGCACCGCACTGGTGACCGGCAGTACCTCCGGGATTGGTCTTGCCATTGCCCGCGCCCTGGCCAACGCCGGCGCGCAAGTGGCCATCAACGGGCTGGGTTCACAGGCGCAAATCGACCAGGCACGGGCGACTGTCGATGCGGCGGGCCCCGGCGGTACTCGTCACTTCGACGCCGACCTGCGCGACCCGGAAGCCATCGACGCAATGATGGCCGAGCTGGCCACATGGTCGAAGGGCGGCGTGGACATTCTGGTCAACAACGCAGGCATCCAATACGCGGTGCCGCTGCATGCGATGCCCGTGGCGAAATGGAACGACATCCTGGCCATCAACCTGTCGTCGGCCTTCCACACCATGCGCTCGGCGATGCCGGCCATGGCCGAGCGTGGGTTCGGCCGGGTCATCAATGTGGCCTCGGTGCACGGGCTGGTGGCATCCAAGGACAAGGCGCCCTATGTGGCCAGCAAGTTCGGCATCGTCGGGTTGTCCAAGGTGGCGGCGCTGGAATATGCCGCACAAGGCAGCCGCGCCTCCGGGGGCGTGACCGTCAACTGCATTTGCCCGGGCTGGGTGGAAACCCCGTTGATCGAGCCACAGATCGAAGCCCGCATGGCCGGCGGCAGCCGCGATGACGGCATCCGGGCCCTGCTCTCGGAAAAACAGCCCAGCCTGCGGATGACCCTGCCGGAGGAGATCGGCGCCTTGGCGGTCTTCCTGTGTCGACGCGAAGCGCACAACATCACCGGCACCGCGATGCCGGTGGACGGGGGCTGGACGGCACAGTAACCCATGGCCGCGCTGCTGATTGCCGACGATCATCCGCTGTTCCGTGCCGCACTGCGGCAGGCGGCACGCGACGCGCTGGGCGAGGTCGAACTGTTCGAGGCAGGCACGCTGGACGCCACCGTCGCCCTGCTGGACGCGCAGCCGCACGTCGACCTTGTGTTGCTGGACCTGCACATGCCCGGCAACCACGGGCTGGCAGGGTTGGCATCGCTGCGTGCCCAGTACCCGGGCGTGGCGGTCGTGGTGGTGTCGGCCAATGACGACCCGCGCGTCGTGCGTCGCGCGCTGGACCACGGGGCCGCGGGCTATCTGCCCAAGAGTGCGGGGCTGGATGAATTGCGCGACGCCATCCGCAGCGTGCTGGCCTGCGAAACGTGGTTGCCCCCCGCCCTGCGCGCCAGCGTAGCCCGCGCCCAGAGCGCACCGGGCGATGCCGATCTTGCCGCCCGCCTGGCCAGCCTCTCCCCCCAGCAGTTCCGAGTGCTGGCACTGGTGGCCGAAGGCTTGCTCAACAAGCAGATCGCCGACCGCCTCGATGTGCAGGAGCGCACGGTGAAGGCCCACCTGACCGCGATTTTCGAACGCCTCGGCGTACGCAACCGCACCCAGGCCAGCGTGGTACTGCGGGAACTGGAGCTGTCGGACCCCGCACGCCAATTGGAGGGTTGACCCTGCACGGCCACACTTCACCGTGCGATAATTGCCGAAAGCAACGGAAGTGTGGCCGAGTGGTTTAAGGCAGCGGTCTTGAAAACCGCCGTGGTAGCGATACCACCGTGAGTTCGAATCTCACCGCTTCCGCCATCCCCCTTATTCTTTCCGCCTTGCGGCCTTGGCCTTGCGCTTCAGGCATTCCGGGTCACTGCATTCCAGCCGCGCCGATTCCAGCAGCGGCGGCAACCGTTCGGCCAGGAAATCGATGAATACCCGCACCGCCGGCAGCATGCCCCGGCGCGAGGCAAACACCGCGTGCGCAATTCCCTGCGGTAGGCGCCAGTCGGGCAATACCACTTCCAAGGCCCCGCTGCGCACGGCCTCGGCGCAGACGGTCTCCGGCAGCAAGGTGATGCCCACACCGCCCTCCGCCATCGCCTGCATCATCGGGAAGTCAAACCCCGTCACCCGTGGCTGCAGCTCGACCCGGCGCACTTCCCCGTCCGGACCATGCAGCTCCCAGCGCTGGCGCGTGTCGTCCTCGTTGACGCTCAGGGTGACGTGATCGGCCAGTTCTTCCGGCGAGCGCGGACGCCCGGCGCGGCTGAGATAGGCCGGGCTGGCGACCAGCAACTCCTGGATTTGCCCGAAGCTGCGCATCACCAGGCTGCCATCATCGTCCAACCTGCTGCGCACGCGGATGGCGACATCCACGCCCTCGTTGATGATGTCGACACGCCGGTTGCTGACCGTCAGTTGCACCCGCACCTTGGGGTGCCTGGCCATGAACTCGGGCAGCAGCTTGGGCATCTGTTGCTGCGCCATCGACACCGGCACGCTGACGCGGACACTGCCGCGCGGTTCCGCACTGAGGCGGTCCACCACTTCGCGAGCGGCCTGCGCCTCGGCCAACATTGCTTGGGCATGGCGATGCACGCTGGTCCCGACGTCGGTTACCGCGAACCTCCGGGTGGAGCGCTGCAGCAACCGGACACCCAACGCCGCCTCGAGCGCACTGATGCGTCGGCTCAGGCGGGACTTTGGAATCCCCATGGCGCGCTCCGCGGCGGCAAAACCGCCGTGATCAACCACGGCGGAGAAGTAATAGAGATCGTTGAGATCCTGCATGAAAATTCCAATGCTGGAACACTGAGGAATGATTCAAACTTTTACCACAAAGACAGCAACAATCTGCACCGCAGTTGCGGGGCTCAATTCCGTTTGTCGCGGGTAGCCGACAAGGGGCCCAGCCATCGGAAATCAAACAGGCCGGGAAACCGCAGGCCTATCCCACTGCAGGCCAGCACCACAGCCAGAGACGGCACGACCACCACAGGCAACTGCAGCGCAAAAGGCATGCTGCGGAGCGGTGCAAACCAACCGAAAGCCAGGGCCAGTTTCACGAGATAAGCGTGCATCAGATATGGCGCCATGCTGGCGGCACCCAGCGCAAACACGCGCCCACGCAGCCTGCCGCACAGGCTCAAAAACCCTGCAACCCCCACTGCCGCCAGCACGAGGTACACCAGCCTGTACCCCATCCCCGCCCCGACGCCCAGATGCATGCCGGCATAGCCCACGCCGTTGTAATACCACTGCATCGCAAATCCGCGGGTTGCATAGGCAGCGCACAGCAAGGCGGCCAACGATGCCGTCGTGGCCCAGACCGGCAGTGTTGGCAGCTGGGTGCCTTTCCTTGCGGTCCAAACGTGGCCAGCCACGAAAAACGGCAGGAAGGCAAATGTCCGCGACAGGGACCATTCGTAACCAATTCCCGGCACGGCCCCTGCGATCAATGCCAATGCCAGCGCGAAGACCAACGGGGCACGTACCGCCATCACGAAGGGCAACAGCAGCCGCCACCACAGCAGGCTCATGAGATACCAGAGCAACCAGTAGGGAACGTGCAGGCGGAACTGCCATGCATGACCAAACAACAGGGCATCGAGGCCCTGCATCAGCCCCTGATGCACCAGATAAACCGCAACAACGCTGCACAACAGGCGCCACGCGCGACGGCCATCGAGCACGGGCACCGACACCATGCCGGAAATGAAGGCAAATGCCGGCATGTGAAACAGGTAGATAAACCGTACAGCCAGGTCAGCCCCACCAGGCCGCAATTGCTCGAACGTGTGGCCCACCACTACCAAGACCAACAGCATGAACCTGCCCGCATCCAACGAGCGGGAACGCGCGGGGCCAGCCGCCACGGTGGCACGCCCATCCAAGCCTACCCCAGTCATGGCATCCCTTCCTCGACGGTCGTCATCTCAACCTTATCCTTGGCCATAGTCGCAACATTATTCCACACATGGAACAATTGGCGATTATTGAAAGCATTTCACCACACCGAAAGTGGATCAACAGGCCTTGCAGGCAACATAAGGCAACGGGCCCCGCAGGGCCCGTTCATTCGTCAACAAAACCGATCGTTCAGCCGATCTGCGTGGCCCCGCCCATGTACGGGCGCAGCACCTCGGGCACGGTGATCGTGCCGTCGGCGTTCTGCCAGTTCTCCATTACCGCGATCAGGGCGCGACCGATCGCCACCCCCGAACCGTTGAGCGTGTGCACCAGCTCGGGCTTGCCGCTGGCCGGGTTGCGCCAGCGCGCCTGCATCCGGCGGGCCTGGAAGTCGCCGCAGTTGGAGCAGGAGGAAATCTCGCGATAGGTATTTTGCGAGGGCAGCCAGACTTCCAGGTCATAGGTCTTGGTCGCGCCAAAGCCCATGTCGCCGGTGCACAGCAGCACCCGGCGGTACGGCAGGCCGAGTTTTTCCAGCACGGTCTCGGCGCAGCGGGTCATGCGCTGGTGCTCGGCTTCGGAGTCTTCCGGCTTGGCAATGCTGACCAGCTCGACCTTCTCGAACTGGTGCTGGCGAATCATCCCGCGCACGTCGCGGCCACCGCTGCCGGCCTCGGAGCGGAAGCACATCGAATGCGCGGTCATCCGCAGCGGCAGGCGCTCGGCATCCAGAATCTCGTCGCGGACGATATTGGTCAGCGGCACTTCGCTGGTCGGGATCAGATAGCGCTTGTGCTCGCCCAGCTGGGTTGCGAACAGGTCTTCCTCGAACTTCGGCAATTGTCCCGTGCCACGCATCGAATCGGCGTTGACGATCACCGGCACATTGGTTTCTTCGTAGCCGTGCTCGCCGCTGTGCAGGTCCAGCATGAACTGCGCCAGCGCCCGGTGCAGCCGCGCCAGCTGGCCGCGCAGCACGGTAAAGCGCGCACCCGACAGCTTGGCCGCGGTTTCGCCGTCCAGCCAGCCGTGGCGGGCGCCCAGCTC
>CAUJJG010000068.1 GCA_963205445.1 Pseudomonadota bacterium | reverse complement strand
TCAAACAACACCTGCGACGAGGCCAGCGCATCGGCCAGTTTGGGTGCACTCATGCCACATCTCCCACGTTGATCGCGCCTGACAGCACGTCTGACTGCAATGCCGGCGCGCGCAATCCATCCAGCTGCTGGCGTGCCGATGCGCGGCGCGCATCTGCCAGCAAACCCTCCCAGCCCAAGGCCCCACGCCCGATCAGTCCAGCCAGCGCCAGCGTGTTGCATGCCCGCCCATCCACTGCCGACAAGGCTTCCTCCACCTGTTGCGGATGGCTGACCAACACCACATCGCAGCCGGCATCCAGATGTGCGTCGATGCGGGCCTTGATGCCGCCCACCGCCCCAGCAGCCGCCATGCCGATGTCATCGGAAAAGACCACGCCGCGGAAACCCAGTTGCCCGCGCAGCACGTCGTTGATCCAGCGCGGCGCACACCCTGCCGGCTCTGGCGCCACCTTCGGATAGGTGACGTGGGCCATCATCACCGCATCCGCGCCGGCTTCGATGCCAGCGATGAACGGGACGAGATCATGGCCCATGATGTCATCCAGCGCCCGTGGATCGACCGCGGCATCGTGGTGGGTGTCTTCCAGCACCGACCCGTGGCCAGGGAAATGTTTCAGCGTTGCCGCCATGCCGGCTTCATGCATGCCGGCGACATAGGCACGGGTGAAGGCCGCCACGACCTGTGGGCTGGCGGCAAACGCACGATCACCAATGGCTCGGTTGCCCAATGCCAAATCCACCACCGGGGCAAAACTCAGGTCCACCCCACTGGCCTGCACCTCGCTGGCCATCAACCAGGCGTGCTCGCGCGCCAACGCCAAGGCCGCCTCCGCATCACGCTGGTAAAGCGCTTCGAAACCGTGCAAAGCAGGCAGCAGGCTGAAACCCTCGCGGAAACGCTGCACGCGCCCGCCCTCCTGATCCACGCTGATCAGCTGCGGGCGCGGCGCTGCCTCGCGAATGGCCTGGGTCAGCTCCGCCACTTGGGTGCGTGAGGCGAAATTGCGGGCGAACAGCGTCACACCTGCACAGGCCGGGTGCTGCAGCCAATCGCGCTCGCGCGCGGTGAGTTCCAGCCCGGCGATGCCGATTCCCAACATCAGTCGTTGTCCTTCAGATCGGTGGCGGCGCGCTCATCCTCGCGCCATTGCGAGAATGGCCGCGAAGCCAAGGCCAAATTGTAATAGCGCGGCACATCGGTCGCCTCTGCGCCCAGCCAGTCAGGCCGCTCGAAGACCTCGTCCTCACTGGCAAGCTCGATCTCGGCCACCACAAGCCCGGCGTTTGCACCGTGGAATTCGTCGATTTCCCACAGATGGCCGGCGTGGCGAATGTAATGACGGTGCTTCTCGACCCGCCCGCCCACGCACAGCGCCAGCAACGCCTGCGCCTCATCCACTGGCACGGCGTATTCAAACTCCTGCCGGCGTGCGCCCAGCTCGCGTGACTTGATGTTGAGGAAGGCCGCCTCGCCCTCGATCCGCACCCGCACCGAGGCGTGCATCGCGCCGGAATCGACCAATGCCAAATCGTTGAGATAGCCCTGCGCCATCGGCACGGTCTGATGCACGGCAGCGCGCCAGACTTCATTTCGCAACAGGAACTTGCGCTCGATCTCAATGCCCATGCCTCAGCCCTTCTTCTTGCCCGGGGTGAACACCGCAATCGATTCCACGTGCGCGGTATGCGGGAACATGTCCATCACCCCAGCCTCTTGCAGCTGCCAGCCGGCCTCGTTGACCAGCCAACCGGCGTCGCGCGCCAGCGAGCCTGGGTGGCAGCTGACGTACACGATCTTTTTCAGACCCTTCAGCGGCAGCTGCTTGAGCACCTCGATTGCACCGGCGCGGGCCGGGTCCAGCAGCAGTTTGTCGAAGCCCTGCTTCAGCCACGGCTGTCCGGCCAGATCCTGGGCCAGGTCGGCGGCGTGGAAACTGGCATTGGTCAGGCCGTTGTGTTCGGCATTGGCGCGCGCGCGCGCCACCAGCCCGGCGTCGCCCTCGACTCCGACCACCCCGCCCGCGCCGGCCGCCCGCGCCAGCGGCAGGGTGAAATTGCCCAGCCCGCAGAACAGGTCGAGCACGCGTTCGCCCGGCTGCACGTCGAGCAGCTCCAGCGCGCGCGCGATCATCGCCTCGTTCAACTTCGCGTTGACCTGGATGAAATCGAGCGGCTTGAACAGGAATTCGATCTGCCACTGCGGCAGGTGGAAGGACAGCTGCGGCGCTTCGCCCACCAGCGGATGCACCGAGTCGAGGCCACCCGGCTGCAGGAAGATCACGAAACCATGCGCTTCACCGAACGCCGCCAGCTTCGTCCGATCCGAATCGGACAGCGGCTGCAGATGGCGAAACACCAGCGCGGTGGCGGCGTCGCCGGCGATGAACTCGATCTGCGGGATATGGCTGCGGCCGTCCATGCCGTCCACCAGCGCAGACAGCGCATCCAGCTTGAAGCCCAGCTGCGGCACCACGGTATGGCACTCGCGCAGGTCGGCCACGAAGCGCGGGTCGGTCTCGCGGAAGCCGACCAGGGTCTTGTCCTTCTTCTCCACCCGCCGCACCGACAGCCGTCCCTTGCGGCGGTAGCCCCAGCTGTCGGCCTGCAGCGGCGGCAACACGGCGGCGGGGCTGACGTGGCCGATCCGCTGCAGATTGTCCAGCAGCACCTGCTGCTTGTAGGCGATCTGCTTGCTCTCGTCGAGGTGCTGCAGCACGCAGCCGGCACAGACACCGAAATGCGGGCAGCGCGGCGTCACGCGGTCGGGCGAGGCGGCCAGCACCTCCAGCGTTTTCGCTTCGTCGAAATGCTTGGAGCGCGCGGTCTGCTGCACGGACACGGTTTCGCCCGGCAGCGCGCCGGCCACGAACACGGCCTTGCCGGCCTGGGCATGGCCTTCCGGCCAGTGCGCGACGCCGCGGCCGTCGTGGCTGAGGTCGGTGATGGAAACGGTTTTCGGGGTCTGGTCGAGGCGGGCCACGTGGCGAAAGGCTGCGGGGTGGCCCGCCATTGTCGCAGACCGGGCACGAAGACGTTGGCCGCAGGCGGTATCCTTTGCGTTTTGCCGAACCCGGACCTGCCGCATGCCCGCGTTGACCAGCCAGATCGATCCCCGCTCGCAGGACTTCCTCGACAACGTCACCTTCCACCGC
>CAUJJG010000067.1 GCA_963205445.1 Pseudomonadota bacterium | reverse complement strand
GCATAGATCGCCTGCAGCGCGCGCCGGCGCGAACGCGAGCGGGCCACAGGGTCGATGCCGTCGGGGCGGCGGTGGTGGTCGCGTGGGTGATGCTTGTTCATGCTTGCTCCTGCAGCTTGCGTCGCAGATCGACCATTTCGATCGCCGCCAGCGCGCACTCTTCGCCTTTGTTGCCGTGATTGCCACCGGCTCGCGCCAGCGCATCTTCGAATTTTTCCACCGCCAACACGCCGTTCAATACCGGGACGCCGGTGTCCAAGGCCACCCGCATCAAGCCCTCGGAGGCCCCGTCCGCCACTTGCTCGTAGTGGCGGGTGTCCCCGCGCACCACGCAGCCCAGGGCGATGACAGCAATATGACGGCCCGCATGCGCCAGATCACGCGCCACCATCGGCAGCTCCCAAGCGCCGGGCACGCGCACCACATCCACCATCGCGTCCACCACGCCGTTGCTGCGCAGGGTGGCGCGTGCGGATTCGACCAACGCATCGGTAATGCGCGGGTTCCAGCGGCTGGCGAGGATCGCGAAGCGCGCGTCGTGGTGAACGCGCAGGTCGCCTTCGTAATGCGGCATCGGCGTGGATAAAAATGGGGGCTGCGCAGTTTACCGCGCCGGCAGCGCCACGTATTCCACAACCTCCAGCCCGAAGCCGGCCAACCCCACCTGCCGCCGCGGCGTACCCAGCACGCGCAGATGGCGGGCGCCCAGGTCATGCAGGATCTGGCTGCCGGCACCGTTGCGCCGCCATTGCGCCAGTGCGCCGGCCTTGGTCGGTGCCGGCGCCGGCTGCTCGCGGATCCGGGCCAGCGTGGTTTCGGCATCGGGCACATCGCCCAGCAGCACCAGCACGCCACAGCCATCGGCGGCCAGCATGGCCAGCACGTCGCCGGTCAGCGGGCCAAAATCCTCGCGCCGCCAGTGCAGCGCATCGGCCAGCGGGTTCTGCGGCTGCACTCGCGTCAGCACCGGGGCATCGCCGGTGATCTCGCCGCGTACCAGCGCGTAGTGCAGGCCGCGGCTCAGGCGGTCGCGATAGGTGTGCAGGTTGAACGCGCCGTGATCGGTGGTGATGCTGCGGCTGTCGATGCGCTCGACTGTGTGCTCGGTGTCGAGGCGGTAGCGGATCAGGTCCTCGATCGAGCCGATCTTCAGCCCGTGCTCGCGCGCGAACACTTCCAGCTCCGGCCGCCGCGCCATGCTGCCGTCGGGGTTGAGAATCTCCACCAGCACGCCGGCCGGCTCGAAGCCCGCCAGCAGCGCAAGATCAGCAGCGGCTTCGGTATGCCCGGCACGGGTCAGCACGCCGCCGGGCTGTGCGGTCAGCGGGAAAATGTGGCCGGGCTGGCTGAGATCCGCCGGCTTGGCGTCGGGGCGCACGGCGGTGCGCACGGTATGCGCGCGGTCGTAGGCACTGATGCCGGTGGTGACGCCTTCGGCGGCCTCGATGCTGACGGTGAAATTGGTGTGGTGCTGCGAGGTATTGTCGCGCACCATCGGGTTCAGGCCGAGCTGGGCACAACGCTCACGGGTCAGTGACAGGCACACCAGGCCGCGTGCGTGGGTGACCATGAAATTGATGTCCGAGGGCCGCACCAGTTCAGCGGCCATGATCAGGTCGCCTTCGTTTTCGCGGTCCTCGTCGTCGACGATTACCACCATGCGCCCGGCGCGCAGCTCGTCCAGCAGTTCCGGGATCGTTGCAAAGCTCATGTCCAGTCCTTCGTGGCTTGCAGGCGTTCGGCGTAGCGCGCCAGCAGATCGATTTCGAGATTCACCGCATCGCCAGCCTGCAGCGCGCGGAAGGCGGTGTGTTCCACCGTGTGCGGAATCAGCGCGACTTCGAAGCCAGCGTCATCGGCGACGTTCACGGTCAGGCTGACGCCATCGACGCAGACCGAGCCCTTGTGCGCGATGTAGCGCAGCAGCGGCTTCGGCGCAGAGAAGCGCCAGCGCAGGGCGCGCGCGTCTTCCCACATGCGCTCGGCCCGGCCCTGCCCGTCGACGTGGCCGCTGACCAGGTGGCCGCCGAGGCGGTCGGTGGGCAGCAGCGCACGTTCAAGATTGACCGGCGCGCCCGGCGCCAGCTGGCCGAGCGTGGTCAGGGCCAAAGTTTCATTGGAGGCATCGACGGCGAAGCTGGCCGCATCGAATGCGACCACGGTCAGGCAGCAGCCGTTGACCGCGATGCTCTCGCCCAGCTGCACGTCGGCAAACGGCAGCGTGCCGACGTCGATAACGAGGCGCGCATCGCCATCGCGCAGTTCGCGACTGCGCAAGGCGCCAACGCCCTGGATCAATCCGGTGAACATCCAACCTCCGCAAGAAGGCGGCTGCAGGTGCGGCAACGCGCACACGGCCGCAAGGCCGCGCGGGGTTGTCTTCTTTCATCCGGACTATGACCGTCGGCTCCGGCATCGGACCGGATCTGCTGACCCTGCGGCGTGACCGCAGGCGCTCGCGGGCTCGCCCCGAGGGGCCTACCGCCGGTGGGGACTTGCACCCCGCCCTGAAGACGCTATGTGTGTGGTGTGCCGGCAAACCGGCGCGGGCATTCTAGCACCCGGCCAACGCCTGCCCGGCCACTGCGTTCAGCGCCGGGCCAGCCAGCCGGCTCAGCGCCGCCGCAGCAGCACGCGCATGTCCTCGCCGATGACACGGGATTCGAGCACGTGCAATTGCAGGCGCTGCGCCATGGTGTCGATGTGCAGGCCATCGAACAGCGGGCGCGCCTGTTCGCCCAGCAGCACCGGGGCAACGTAGAGCAGCAACTCATCGACCAGACCCGCGGCGAGGAAGGCGCCTGCCAGGGTGGCCCCGGCTTCCAGCTGCGCCTCGTTGATGCCGCGGTCGGCCAGCAGGCGCAGCACCGCCTCCAAATCGAAGCGGCTGCCCTGTGCCGGCGAGGCCACGTGATCGATCTGCAAGCCGCGTGGCAACTTGACATCCGGCGCATGCACGTAGAGCGTCGGCGCATCGCCTTCGCGCACATGGCCGCGCGCCACCGTGGCAAGCCCGGCATCCAGCACCACCCGCAGCGGCGGCACGAACGGGGTGTCCTCGCCCAGGCGCACGGTGAGATGCGGGTCGTCGGCCAGCACGGTGCCAGCCCCCGTCAGCAGGGCACCACTGCGCGCGCGCCAACGCTGCACATCCTGCCGCGACGCATCGCCGCTGATCCATTTGGAATCCCCGGAGGCCATCGCAGTGCGGCCATCCAGACTGGTGGCCAGCTTCACTCGAAGCCACGGCCGGCCGCGCTCGATGCGCGACAGGAAACCGCGGTTCAGTTCACGCGCCTGCGCTTCCATCAAGCCATCGTCCACTGCGATGCCGGCTGCGCGCAGCTTGTCGAAACCGGCACCGTCCACCTGCGGGAACGGGTCGCGCATCGCTGCCACCACGCGGGACACGCCGGCCGCGATCAAGGCATCCGCACACGGCGGCGTGCTGCCATGATGGGCGCAGGGCTCCAAGGTGACGTAAGCAGTGGCCCCTTGCGCATGTTCACCGGCGGCTTGCAGCGCAAACACTTCTGCATGCGGGCCGCCCTTGCGCTGATGCCAGCCCTCGCCCACCACGGCATCGCCCTGCGCCAGCACGCAGCCCACCATCGGGTTGGGGCGGGTGGTGTACAGGCCGCGCTCGGCCAGGCGCAGCGCCCGCGCCATCAAGGCGTGATCAGTGGCGAAAAACCTCATTTCCTTGCCCCTTTGCTCGCCGCCGCGCCTTCGGCCAGCAACGGCAACTGGCCTTCGCCCGGCAGATCACGCTCCAGCCGGTCGAGCTCCTCGCGGAAGTCCGCCACGTCCTCGAAACTGCGATAGACCGAAGCGAAACGCACATAGCCGACGTGATCAAGCTTGCGCAGCTCGTCCATCACGAACTCGCCGATCCGCCGCGCCGGCAACTCGCGCTCGGCGGTCATCCGCAGCCGGTGCACCACCGCACGCACGGCCGCTTCCACCTGTTCTTCCGAGACCGGCCGCTTCTGCAGCGCGCGGTCGAAGCCCACCCGCAGCTTGCGCGCGTCGAACGCCTCGCGGCGCCCGTCGGATTTGACGATCACCGGCAGCTTCAGCTCGATCGTCTCCAGCGTCGAAAACCGCTCGCCGCAGGCCTCGCAGCCGCGGCGGCGGCGGATGGTCGCCCCATCCTCGGATACCCGCGAATCAATCACGCGGGTATCGCTGTGCTGGCAGAACGGGCAGTGCAAGGCTTAGCCGTACACCGGGAACTGCTTGCACTGCAGTTCGACATTGGCACGTACGCCGGCAATCACGTTGTCGTCGTTCGGGTTGTCCAGCACGTCGCAGATCCAGTTGGCCAGCGCCACGCAGTCGGCTTCTTTGTAGCCACGCGTGGTAACGGCGGGGGTGCCAATACGCAGGCCGGAGGTGACGAAGGGCTTGCGCGGGTCGTTGGGCACGGAATTTTTATTGACGGTGATGTGGGCCTTGCCCAGCGCTTCTTCAGCCTGCTTGCCCGAGACCTCCTTGCCGATCATGTCGACCAGCATCAGGTGGTTCTCGGTGCCGCCGGAAACGATCTTGTAGCCGCGAGAAATGATGACCTTGGCCATCGCCTGCGCGTTCTTCACCACCTGCTGCTGGTAGGCCTTGAACTCGGGCGCCAGCGCTTCCTTGAACGCCACCGCCTTGGCCGCGATCACGTGCATCAGCGGGCCGCCCTGGATGCCGGGGAAGACGATCGACTGCAGCTTCTTCTGGATCTCTTCGGCCTGCTCACCCATCGCCGCGTTGCTGGCAATGATGATGCCGCCACGCGGGCCGCGCAGGGTCTTGTGGGTGGTCGAGGTGACCACGTGCGCATGCGGCACCGGGCTGGGGTAGACGCCGGCAGCGACCAGACCGGCGACGTGGGCCATGTCCACGAACAGGTAGGCGCCAACCTTGTCTGCGATGGCGCGGAAGCGCGCCCAGTCCACCACCTGCGAATAGGCCGAGAAGCCAGCCACGACCATCTTCGGCTTGTGCTCCAGCGCCAGCCGCTCAACCTCGTCGTAGTCGATCAGGCCGGCATCGTTCACGCCGTACTGCACTGCGTTGAACAGCTTGCCCGAGGCATTGACCTTGGCACCGTGGGTCAGGTGGCCGCCGTGGGCCAGGCTCATGCCGAGGATGGTGTCACCCGGCTGCAGCAGCGCGAAATACACCGCCTGATTGGCCTGCGAACCGGAATGCGGCTGCACATTGGCGTAATCGGCGCCATAGAGCTGCTTCAGGCGATCGATGGCCAGCTGCTCGGCAACGTCCACATATTCGCAACCACCGTAATAGCGCTTGCCCGGATAGCCCTCGGCGTACTTGTTGGTCAGCTGGCTGCCTTGCGCTTCCATCACGCAGGGGCTGGTGTAGTTTTCCGACGCGATCAGTTCGACATGGTCCTCCTGACGGCGGACTTCATGGGCGATGGCCTGGGCCAGCTCGGAATCAAATGCGGCAAGCGTGTCGGTGCGGGAAAACATCGGGCAGCTCCGTGAGTGGGGGACGTGGGGAAAGCGGATTCTAGCGGGTTCGCTGGGCCGGCACCGGCTTGCCCGCTTCGCCTTGCGCCCGTTGCCGCAGCGCCGTCACCCAAGTCGGCAACGACCACGCCCCGCCTGCGCTCACCATCCGGCACATGCCATCCCCGCTGGAATCACTGTGCACGAATGTCCGCCCATCCCAGGTCCAAGTGTCGCTCCAGAGGCAATCGGCTATCCCGCGCCCTTTCTGCGTGGCGACAAGGGTGCCTTCACCGTCGTACTCGCTGCCGCTGTCGGTCACCTGCACCGGCGGTGTTGCCTCGCCCACCACCCAATAGCCATAGCCAGCGTTGTAGGCTGCCAACCAGCAACGCAGCTCCACCAGTTGCAAGGTGGATGACAGCGGCCAAACCGTCACACTGCCGTCCTCGGCGTCCGTCTGATCGTCCGTTGAGGTCAGTGCGTCGCACGTCGCCTCCTTGTTCAAACTGGCGCGCAGCCTGCTGCGCATGGCACGCGCCTGCGCCGGTGCCAGCACCCTGCCGGCCGCCTTCGGGACCGGCGCTGCCACCACCACCGGCGCCGGCAGGGGCGGCAAGACCGCCGCTTCTGCGCGCTGGCCGCGACGTACCAGCGCACCTGGCGTCCCTACGCGGCCTTGCATCTCGTCCATTTTCAGCAGGACAGCGGTGGCACCGGCACCAGAAAGCGGCCACAGAAACTTGCCGCTTCGCCACTCGATCCGGCTGTCGCGCCGCAAGGCGGCCAGCAACGCATGCGTCAACGGTGCCGGCAAATCAGCGGCTGGTTGCTCGCTGTCCAACAGCACGCCCCCCACGCGCTTGCCGTCTATCCATAGTGCAACCGGCACCTGCTTGGGCAGTGCGGCCATCCATGCCTGGTCTTCCTCCGTGAAATCGCCCAGACGCAGCTGCCCGGACACCACCGTCTTCGGGCCTGCCTGTCGGGTCAGCAGCACCGAAGCCGCATGTACTTCTCCTTCCGGCGAGTATCCCGCGGCGCGACAGGTGCGCGTGTTGTCGCAGACCAGCATCCAATCCTTGTGACTGAAATGGTCGGGCTCATCGGCCTGCGCCCCCCCGGCTAGGGCCAGAAGCAGCATCAGCCCACCGCCATGCCATCCATATCGCGCTCTGCGCTTCGTCGCTTCCTGCATCATGCCCATAGTCCAGTTGCTCATGCCGAGGCCGTTATACTCCACTGCGTCACCGCAGCCTGTGCGGCATCGTGCCGTGGCGTCTCCTCCCATGTGCCCCGTTTGCATCCGCCGAGCATCGAACCGATGACACCCCCCATCCCTGAGGCCACGTCCGGCCCCCGGGCGTGGTGGCCCGGCCTGTTGTTGGCCGCCGGCGTGGCTTGGCCGGCGTGGGCGCTGGGCAAGGCATTCCCCCTGCTGGGCGGCGCCGTGCTGGCGATCCTGCTGGGCATCGGGCTGCGATGGGTGTGGCAACCCCCCAGCCGCTGCCGCCCAGGCCTGAATTTCACCAGCAAAGTCGTGCTGCAGCTTTCGATCATCCTGATGGGTTTCGGCCTCGATTTGGGGCAGGTGTCGCAGGTGGGGATGGCCTCGCTGGAGGTCACCGGCATCACCTTGCTGCTGGCCTTTCTGGCCGCCTGGGGGCTGGGCCGCCTGTTGCGCGTCCCGGCAATTCTGGCCGCGCTGGTGGGCGTGGGCACCGCCATCTGCGGGGCATCGGCCATTGCCGCAGTGGCGCCGATCCTGCGCGCAGATGAGCACGACACCGCGTTTGCGCTGTCCACCATTTTCCTGTTCAACGTGGCCGCCGTGCTGGTGTTCCCGCCCTTGGGTCACCTGCTGGGAATGAGCGATGCCCAGTTCGGACTGTGGGCGGGTACCGCGATCAATGACACGTCCTCGGTGGTCGCCGCCGGCTATGCCTACAGCCACGCGGCCGGCGACTACGCCACCATCGTCAAGCTGACCCGCGCCAGCCTGATCCTGCCGATCTGCCTGCTGCTGGCAGGGGTGATGGCGCGACAGGCCGGCCGGCGCAACGCCGCCAACGGCCAACCCAGCACCGGGCTGGGCAAGGTCATGCCGTGGTTCATCGTGGGCTTCGTGCTGGCAGCGGCCTTGCGCAGCAGCGGCTGGCTGCCAGCGCCCCTGCTGAACAGCCTGCACACTGCCGGCGGTTTGGCGATGGTGCTGGCGCTGGCAGCCATCGGCCTGAGCGCGGATCTGCAGCAGATGCGTGCCACCGGGGCCCGGCCGATCCTGCTGGGGCTGGGGGTCTGGGCCAGCGTTGCCATCGGAAGCCTGTTGCTCCAAGCGCTATAATTGGCGCTTCCCGAATCACCCCGCGGCCTGCCCACCCGGCGCAGGCCGCCGCCGTACGCCCGGAGTGCGCATGTCCTCGCAATACATCTACACCATGAACCGCGTGTCCAAGGTGGTCCCGCCGAAGCGGCAGATCATCAAGGACATCTCGCTGAGCTTCTTCCCCGGCGCCAAGATCGGCCTGCTGGGCCTGAACGGCGCCGGCAAGTCCACCGTGCTCAAGATCATGGCCGGGGTGGACAAGGATTTCGAAGGCGAGGCGCGCCCGCAGCCGGGCATCAAGGTGGGCTATCTGGCGCAGGAGCCCGAACTCAATCCCGAACACACCGTGCGTCAGGCGGTGGAAGAAGGCGTGGGCGAAGTGCTGCAGGCGCAGGCGCGGCTGGACGAGGTTTATGCCGCCTACGCCGAGGAAGGCGCGGATTTTGACGCCTTGGCCAAGGAACAGGAGCGGCTGGAGGCGATCCTGGCTGCCGGTGATGCGCACACCCTGGAAAACCAGCTGGAAGTGGCCGCCGACGCGCTGCGCCTGCCGCCGTGGGATGCGGTGATCGGCAAGCTGTCGGGCGGCGAGAAGCGCCGCGTCGCGCTGTGCCGCCTGCTGCTGCAGAAGCCCGACATGCTGCTGCTGGACGAACCCACCAACCACCTCGACGCCGAGTCGGTGGAATGGCTGGAGCAGTTCCTGCACCGCTACACCGGCACCGTGGTGGCGGTCACCCACGACCGCTACTTCCTCGACAACGCCGCCGAGTGGATTCTGGAACTCGACCGCGGCCGCGGCATTCCGTGGAAGGGCAAC
>CAUJJG010000066.1 GCA_963205445.1 Pseudomonadota bacterium | reverse complement strand
GGCCGAAGCCGCACTGCAACTGGCGGATGCCTGGTTCCCGGAGGCCGCGGCGCATACGCTGCTGCATGCCTACACCGTCCCCCTGTCCACCTTGGCATTGGATGACCGCCCGCGCACCGAGGCGTTGACGGTGCTGAAAACGCAGACCGAAGGCCATGCCCGCACCCATCTCACCCAAGCCCTGGGCGAGGCTGCCGCCAACTGGCAGGTGGATGTACGCGCCGGTGGCCCGGTGCGGCTGCTGCGTGAGCACGCCCGCGAAGCCGGCACCGACCTCACCGTGATCGCCAGTCACGGGCGCTCGAAACTGATGGATACCCTGATGGGCAGCGTGGCCGAACGCCTGCTGGAAACCGTGGGTACCGACCTGCTGGTGGTTCGCCCGATGCCGGGCTGAGCGCTCAATCGCCGCCGTCGGCCGACGCTGCCGGCGGCAGCGCGAAAGACAGCCAGGTCAGACCCAAGCAAGCCGCCAACACGGAAGCACCCAGCACCCCCAACACGCCTTCCGCGTAGTGCTGGGGAAAACGGGCAAACGCCAGCGCGTCGATGAACAGGCTCATGGTGAAGCCGATGCCACAGAGCATGCCCAGGCCCAGCATCGCCCGCAGATCCATGCCCTGCGGGAAGCGTGCCCATCCGAAGGCGCGCATCCCCAACGCGGCACCAACGATGCCCACCGGCTTGCCCAGCAGCAGCCCCAACGCGATGCCCAGCGGCAAGGGCGACAACAGCTGATCGACGTGCAGCGCCCCCAGCGCAAGCCCCGCATTGACGAAGGCAAACAGCGGCAGGATGGCGTAGGCCACCCAAGGATGCAGGGCGTGCTCCAGCGTTTCCAACGGCGAATGCTCGACGGCATCATCGATGGCGTTGCGACGGTCGTAGTGCGGGATCAGCAGGCCGGTAGCCACCCCGGCCAGGGTGGCATGCACGCCCGACTTCAGCACGCAAACCCACAGTACGGCGCCCAGCAGCAGATAAGGCGTCAGCGCGGTGACGCCGCGCCGGTTCAGCCACCCCATCACCAGCAGCACCGCCAGCGCCGCCGCCAGAGCCGGCCACCACAGGCCATCCGAGTAGAAGAAGGCGATGATCAGGATCGCGATCAGATCATCGGCCACCGCAATCGTGGACAACAGCAGCTTCATGCCCAGCGGCACCCTCGGCCCCAACAAGGCCAGCACGCCCAGCGCGAAGGCGATGTCGGTGGCGGTGGGGATCGCCCAGCCCCGCATCGCTTCGGCATCCCCTTGGTTCAGGCTGGAAAAAAGCAGGGCAGGCGCGGCCACGCCGGCCATTGCACAGACCACGGGCAGGATCAGCTGATCGCGGCTGGACAGTTGGCCCGAAATCACTTCCCGCTTGATTTCCAGTGCTACCAGCAGGAAGAAGATGGCCATCAGGCCGTCATTGACCCACCAGTGCAGCGACTGGCCCCAAGCTTCACCGCCCAAAGGCGAATCCCGGAAAATTTCATAGGCATGCGCCAACGGTGAGTTGGCTGCCACCATGGCCAGCAGTGCGGCCAGAATCAGAAGCAGACCACCGGCTGCTTCCAGCCGGAAGAACTCCACCAGCGCACGTTGGGCACGTGCAAACACGGAAAGCTGTGCACTCATCCGTCCGGATTATAGGCACCCTGTCCAGCCTGCATGGCCGATCGGCATTGCACGTGCGCGCTGCAAGGCATTGCCAGCGCGCCGCAGCACAAAGACGTCGGCCCGAGAGGCCGCTACCGCATCACGGCTGAAACAGCTTGCGCAGCCCCATCCAGCATTCCGGGTAGTCGGTCTGACGATGCGCGGCGGTCAGCGCCTGCGCCGTCGGTCGAATCACGGCCCGCGTCTCGAACATGAAGGCCAGGGTGTCTTCCAGATAATCCGGCTGGTTGGTATCCGCCACGCTGGCTTTTTCGAAGGTGGCCGCATCCGGGCCGTGGCCGGTCATGCAGTTATGCAGCGAGCAGCCGCCGGGGGCAAACCCTTCGGCCTTGGCGTCATAGACCCCGTGCACCAGGCCCATGAACTCGCTGGCAATGTTGCGGTGGAACCACGGCGGGCGGAAGGTGTCGCGCATCGCCAGAATGCGCGGTGCAAACACCGCCAGATCAATGTTGCTGGTGCCGGGCGTGTCGCTGGGCGAATGCAGCACGAGGAAAATCGACGGATCCGGGTGGTCGTAGCTGATCGAGCCGATGACATTGAAGCGACGCAGGTCGTATTTGTACGGCGCGTAATTGCCATGCCACGCCACCACATCAAGCGGTGAATGGTCGATGTCGGCACGCCATAGATGACCCTGGAACTTGGTCACCAGCTCGAATGCCCCGTCCACATCCTCGAACGCGGCCTGCGGATATTCGAAGTCACGCGGATTGGCGAGACCATTGCTGCCGATCGGGCCAAGGTCGGGCAGCTTGAACAGCGCGCCGAAGTTTTCGCAGACATAGCCCCGCGCCTGCCCATCCGGCAGCGTCACGCGGTAACGGACGCCGCGCGGGATCACCACGATCTCCTGCGGCTCCACATCCAACACGCCCAGCTCGGTTTCGATGTGCAGCCGGCCCTGCTGGGGCACGATCAGGAATTCGCCATCGGCATTGCAGAACCAGCGCCCGTCCATGTCGCGGTTGGCCGCATACAAATGGATGCCGATGCCGGTGCCCGCCTCCGGGCCACCATTGCCGGCCACCGTGTACAGGCCCTGGATGAAGTCCGTGGCTGCCTCGGGCAGCGGCAGCGGGCTCCAGCGCAGCTTCTCCGGCGTGACCGGGCCTTCGCCGAACACGTTGTGGAAAGCCCCCTGCTCCACCAGGGAAAACTTGCCATGCATCGCCGCCGGACGAATGCGGTACAGCCAGCTGCGCCGGTTGGCATGACGCGGCGCCGTGAAGGCGGTACCGGTCAGCTGTTCGGCGTACAGCCCGTGCGCCACCTGCTGCGGTGAATTGCGCCCCACCGGCAGCGCACCGGGAACGGCCTCGCTGGCAAATTCGTTGCCGAACCCGGTCTGGTAACCGCGGGCCTCCATCTCAGAGCACCCCGCGCTTGATCTGGTCGCGCTCGATGCTCTCGAACAGCGCCTGGAAATTGCCTTCGCCAAACCCTTCATTGCCCTTGCGCTGGATGATCTCGAAGAAGATCGGCCCCAGCGCGTTCTTGGTGAAAATCTGCAGCAGCTTGCGCTGCTTGGTCTCCGGATCGGCATCGATCAGGATGCTGTTCCGGCGCAGACGCTCCAAGTCTTCGCCATGATTGGGAATGCGCAGGTCCACCACGTCGAAATAGGTGTCCGGCGTGTCGAGGAAGTCGACACCCGCCGCGCGCATTTGTTCCACCGTGGCGTAGATGTCGTCGGTGAAGCAGGCGATGTGCTGGATGCCCTCGCCCTTGTATTCGTCCAGATATTCGTTGATCTGCGACTTCGGGTCGGAGGATTCGTTGAGCGGGATGCGCACCATGCCATCGGGCGCGGTCATGGCCTTGGACAGCAGGCCGGTCTTGGCGCCCTTGATGTCGAAATAGCGGATCTCGCGGAAGTTGAACAACCGCTCGTAATAGTCCGCCCACTTGCCCATGTTGCCGTGGTACAGGTTGTGGGTCAGGTGGTCGATGAAGGTCAACCCGAAGCCCTTGGGCATCAGCTCGACACCGGGCAGGTATTCGTAATCCGGATCGTGGATGGTGCCCTTGTCGTCGTAGCGATCGACGATGTACAGCATGCAGCCGCCGATACCCTTGATCACCGGCGCGGCCACCGCCTTGGTCAGCTCATCGGCAGCGTCGAATGCTTCCGCGCCGTTCTTCAACGCCTGCACGCGCGCCCATTCGGCCAACTTGTTGACGCGAATTGCAAAGCCACAGGCCGAGGGGCCGTGCTGCTCGGCAAAACGCGCGGCGAACGAATCCGGATCTTCATTGATCAGGAAGGTGCAGTCGCCCTGCCGATAGGTGTGGATGGGCCGCGAGATGTGGCGCGCCACCTGCACGAACCCCAGCTTCCGGAAGTAGTCATGCAGATGGCCCAGCTCTGCCTGTGGCGCGGCGTATTCGACGAATTCGAAACCGTCGATGCCCATCGGATTGTCAAAGGTGGTCGGCTGCATGCCAAGATTGGGGTGCGTGCTCATGGTGTGATCCTCAACGCCGGGAAAGCGCATTCTATAGTTGCAGTTGCAACCATCTCAAGTCACCCCCGGAACTCGCGGCCACCATGTCCGATCATCCCATCCTGGAACTCCAGCGTTTCCTGCCCTATCGGCTCAGCGTGCTCTCCAATCGCACATCGGATGCGATCGCACGCGAATATTCCCAGCGCTTCGCGCTAAGCGTGACGGAATGGCGGGTGATGGCCGTGCTGGGGCGCTACCCGAATCTGTCGGCCAACCAGGTGGCGCAACGCACGGCGATGGACAAGGTGGCCGTGAGCCGCGCCGTGGCGAAGCTGCTGGAGGCCGGCCGGCTGGAACGCGATTTCGACGACGACGACCGTCGCCGCTCCGTGCTGCGGCTGTCGCCCGACGGGCTGGCGGTCTACGACCAGATCGTGCCTTTGGCGCTGGGCTTCGAAAACCTGATCCTTGCGGACATGAGCGACACCGAGCGCGACCTGCTGTTCCGCCTCTTGGACCGGCTGGACGAACTGGAGCTGCGCGCCGAGGGCGCCAGCCTGTAACACCCCTCGGCCTTGCCTGCGCTTGGGCAGGCATCACCGCATGATCTCTGCGCGCTGCAGGCTCAATAACGGTCGTCGAGCGCAAAGATCGGCTTGCGGTCCTTCCACTTGCCTTCGGTGAAATCGGGGAAGGCCAGCGTCTTGAAGTCTTCCGCAATCGACTGCTCCGACAGCGGCGTGATGGCGCTCCAGGCCACCGCGTCGTAAATGTCGATCGGCATCGGCTCATTGGCCTTCAGCGCTTCGATGAAGGCATGCACCACGAACCAGTCCATGCCGCCGTGGCCAGCGCCCGCGGCTTTGCCCGCGTACTTCTTCCACAGCGGATGGTCGTACTTGTCAAACCAGGTCTGGGCATCGTCCCAGCGATGTGGCTTGCTGCGGCCCTCCACATGGATGCCCTTGTTGACGTCCATCCACAGGCCATCGGTGCCTTGCACCCGGAAACCCAGCGAATACGGGCGCGGCAGCGAAGTATCGTGCTGCAGGAGGATGGTCTCGCCGTTCTCGCAGCGCAGCGTGGTGGTGACCAGATCGCCCAGCTTGAACTTGACCTTGGCATTGGGGTGGTTGGGGCCACCCTTGGGGTGCTTGAGGATGTAGTCGTGCAACCCGCGCGCCTTGCTGGCGAAGCTGTTGATATGGGTGAAACGGTTGCCGCGATGGATGTTGGCGTACATCGCACACGGCCCGATGCCGTGGCTGGGGTAGAGCTCGCCATTGCGTTCGATCGAATGCCGGGTGCGCCACTGCGCTTCGGAGAACGCTTGCGGGCCAAACTCCACGCCACTGTCGTAGGGCGCTTTGGGATCACCGGAATTGAACTTCACCCCGCGCAGATCGTGCTGGTAGCCGCCTTGCAGATGCACCAGTTCGCCAAACAAGCCGGCGCGCACCATCTGCAGCACCGCCATCACGTCACGGCGATAGCAGACGTTCTCCAACAGCATGTAGGGCGTGCCGGTGCGCTGCTGGGTGCGCAGCACGTCCCAGTGGTCCTGCAGGGTGATGCCGGCCACCACTTCGCAGGCCACCGCGATCTTGGCCTCCATCGCCGCAATGGCCTGCGGCGCATGCCATTCCCACGGGGTGACGATGAACACCGCATCCAGATCGGTGCGCGCCAGCAGTTTCTTCCACGCGTTGACGTCACCGTTGCCGCCGTATTCCTTCGGCTTCCTTCGCCCGGCCTTTTCGATGATGGCCTGCGCCATGTCCAGCATCACCTGCTGGGTATCGCAGATCGCCACCAGCTCGACATCATCGCGACTGAGCAGCGGACCCAGCTGCGACTGGCCGCGCAGGCCGGTGCCGATCATGGCCACGCGCAGGCGCGACTTCGGCTTTGCGAAGGCAGGGGTGAGGGTGCTGGCCGCGGTGGCGACACCGGCAGCGGCGGTGGAAAGGAGGAAGTCACGGCGCTTCATGGCGATCTCGGTCTCACAGGAAAAGACACATCGGTGCCGGGCGACATTAATCCAATATCTTTCGTTTTGTCAATGAAACGAAGCATTCATGAGGAAAAATGCTTTGCCCGAAGGATTCTGTGCCGCGCACTTCGAAACCCACTACCCCTCAAGAGGCGCATCCATACGCAACATTGCGTTACTCAAAATGTGATTTGAGACGGGCCCATTTGCTGCCATAATTTCTTTCGTTGTTTGACACTTCGAAAGATTTGTCGGAACTTGGCCCCGCCCCCCATCCCTGCACGCGGCGCGCAGCAACCGTCGCCGCACGCAAGCACGCACAGGACCCCTCATGCGAAACACACGTCAGCGCAGACAGCGCATCATGCAGCAGATCGTCGAGATCGGCAGCGTGCAGGTGGGCGATCTGGTCGAGCGCTACGGCGTGTCGGCGGTCACCATTCGCAGCGACCTCAACCACCTTGAATCCCAGGGGCTCATCAGCCGCAGCCACGGCGGCGCGCGCCTGCTGCGCACCCCCCCGCAGGAACACGGCATCCGCGAGAAGGACAGCCTCAACCAGCCGCTCAAGGACGCCATCGGCAAAGCTGCGTCCCGGCTGGTGAAGCCCGGCGACAACATCATCATCGATTCCGGCTCCACCACGATGGCGCTTGCGCGGTATCTGCGCGACCATCGCGACATCACGGTGATGACCAACGGCCTCAACATTGCATGGGAATTGGCGTCAGCGCCCGGCATCACCCTGCGCATGACCGGCGGCCTGCTGCACCAGCCCTCGCTGTCGCTGCACGGCAGCCAGGCCGAGGCCAGCCTCGGCAGCTTCAGCTTCGACACCCTGTTCCTGGGTGTGGATGGGCTGGACCTGCAGTTCGGCCTGACCACCCACCACGAGCCCGAGGCCAGCCTCAATCACCGCATGGTGGAACGGGCCCGCCGCATCGTGGTACTCACCGATTCCAGCAAGTTCGGCAAGGTGGGCCTGCACCGCATCGCACGGCTGGACGCCTTGCACACCCTCATCACCGATGACCGCATCAGCAGCGACCATCGTGACGGCCTGCAAAAGCTTGGGGTCGAAGTGATCATCGCCTGAATCCGTACGCTGCGGAAACGAAATCGGCGGCCTTTCGGCCGCCGTTTTTCATTCGCAAGGTTGCAGGCGCGTCACTTCACGCCGTGCATCAGCTTCTGGATCAACGGTGCGATCAGGAACAGGGCCACGCCCGAACCCAGCAGCACCCAGAAACCAAAGGTATAGCCGGACAGGGCCGATTCCACGCTCATCCCGCCTTCGCCGCTGACGTGGCTGGCGAAGATGCCCGAGAGGTTGTTGCCGATCGCGGTCGACAGGAACCAGCCGCCCATCCCGAAGCCCACCAGGCGCACCGGGGCCAGCTTGGTCACCATCGACAGGCCGATGGGCGACAGGCAGAGCTCACCGACAGACTGAATCACGTACACCATGAACAGCGTCCAGAAGGGGATCTTCAGGCTCTGCGGGTCGACCATCGAGGACAGCGCCAGCATCAGCAGCAGGAAGGCCAAGCCGTTGAAGATGATGCCGAGGCCAAATTTGCGCGGGATCGACGGATTGGCCTTGCCCATCTTGATCCAGATCCACGCGATGACCGGGGCCAGCGTGATGATGGCCAGCGAATTCACCGACTGGAACCAGCCCACCGGGAAGGTCCAACCACCGAAGTCGCGATTGACGATGTTCTGCGCCAGGAAGTTGAACGAACTGCCGGCCTGTTCGAAGAACATCCAGAACAGCACGTTGAAGGCAAAGATGATCAACATAGCGATCGCCTTGTCACGGGCAATGGCGCCGTTGGTGAAACCTTCGCGAAGAATCAGGATGCACAGGATGACGAACAAGGCGGTCAACAGCCATTGCAGCTGGCTGGCATCGATGGTCAGCAGGACATACACCAGCGGGATCGCCACCAGCACGCCAGCGGCCACCAACAGCACGCGCCCCATGCCGGCACTGCCGGCGTCTGGCTGGCCGATGCCCTTGAGCTGCGCGCGGCCAAACCAGAACCAGACCAGGCTGATCAACATGCCGACGCCCGAGGCGATGAACACCGCCTTGTATGCAGGCATGGCGGAGGAACCACCAAACAGGTTCTCGGCCAGCCAACCCGTCAGGACCGGTGCCACCAGCGCACCGGCATTGATCCCCATGTAGAACAGGGTGAAGCCGGAATCACGCCTGCTGTCGCCCGGCGCATAGAGCTGGCCCACCATGGTGGAAATATTGGGCTTGAACAACCCGTTGCCCGCGATGATCGTCGCCAAACCAAACTTGAAGATCGTTTCGTTGGGCACCACCACCATGAACAGGCCGGCGGCCATCACCACCGCACCCAGCAGGATGGAGCGCTGATAACCCAGCACCTTGTCGGCCACGTACCCGCCAAACAAGGCGGCGGCATACACCAAGGCAAGATAGGCACCGTACAGCTTGCTGGCAGCAGCCTCGCCGGCGCTGTCGCCGCCGAAGAATTGCGCCACGATGTACAGGGCAAGCGCCCAGCGCATGCCGTAGAACGCGAAGCGCTCCCAGAATTCGGTCATGAACAGCATCCACAGCGGGCGTGGATGGCCCATGACCTGGTTGAATTCCGGTGGATTCCCCGGTGTCGTTGCAGCGGCTCCGCTCATGCGGTGTCCCCCATTCTTGTTCGTGCGTTGAAAGGATGTCGAACCGGGCCGGCCTCGGGCGCGGAACCGGGGGAGGATGGGGGAGGCAGCGCGGTCGCGTCAAACGCAAAAGATGCTGCAATGCAGCAGATACTGTCCCCGGCGCGCCTTCAGCCCGGCCCTGCCGGGCGCCCTGCACCGATCGTGGTTCGGACTTCAAACAACTCCGGAAAGAACGTCAGCTCCAGCGCACGCTTGAGGAAGGCCACCCCGCTGGAACCGCCGGTTCCGGGCTTGAAACCGATGATCCGCTGCACCGTGCGCATATGGCGGAACCGCCAGAGCTGGAACTGGGTTTCCAGATCGACGAGGTCCTCACACAACTGGTATTCCCGCCAGTGGTGGTCCCTGTCGGCATAGATGCGCTCGAACACGGGCAGCAGGCCGGCCTCCATGACATGCGGCAGGGCCCAGTCCCGCTGGAGATTCGCCTCAGGCACCGCATGCCCCCAACGCGCGAGATAGCGCAGGAACTCGTCATACAGGCTGGGGGCCTGCAGCACCGCCTGCAGCTGCGCCTGCCCTTGCGGATCATGCGCAAACACCTTGAGCATGGCAGCGTTCTTGTTGCCCAGCAAAAACTCGACCATGCGGTATTGCAGCGACTGGAACCCGGAGGCCGGACCCAGGGTGTCGCGAAACTCCATGTATTCCGAAGGTGTCAACGTCTCCAGTACCGACCACTGCGCGGTCAACTGGTCCAACACCCGCTTGCAGCGGGCCACCCCTTTGCCGAACGGCCCGGTGCGATCCTCGCGCAGGTATGCCACGGCCGCACCCAGCTCATGGATCAGCAACTTCAACCACAGCTCGGACGTCTGGTGCTGGATGATGAACAACATCTCGTCGTGGTGAGGCGGGCTTGAGCGCGGATGCTGCGCCGACAGCAAGCGATCGAGACACAGATACCCCCCGTAGGTCACGCGCCCTTCAAGCTGGGTATGGATGCCTGCTTCGAGCTCACGCCGATTGTTCTCGCTGGTCATGGCTGATTGTGGCACGCCCGGCACATCGTCTTGCGGAGCGTCATGCAATCGCCACGGAAAATTTGCACAATCGGCACGTGCGGGCCCGTATGGCACGCTTCATCCCGGGGATAACAGACACATGACGCTTCCACTCCATCGCCTTGCCTTGGCGACGCTGGTCTTTTGCGCGCCGCTTGCTGCCCACGCACAGGTCAGCCTGACCGGTGGTACCTACAACCAAAGCTTCGACACGCTGGCCAATACCGGCACCAGTGCAAGCCTGCCGGCTGGCTGGCTGATGAGCGAAACAGGGGCCAATGCCAACACCACCTACACCGCCGGCAACGGCTCCGGCAATAGTGGTGATAGCTACAGCTTCGGCACCACGGGCAGCAGTGACCGCGCCCTGGGCGGCCTGTTCAGCAGCAACCTGAACCCCACTTTCGGCGCCTGTTTCGTCAACAACACCGGCGCTGCGCTGGACCATTTCGACATCGCCTACACCGGCGAGCAGTGGCGGCTTGGCACCGCCGGCCGCAGTGACCGGCTGGACTTCCAGTACAGCCTCGATGCCACCTCGCTGACGACCGGCACCTGGGTAAATGTGGACGCGCTGGACTTCAGCACGCCCACCACCACGGCCGTCGGCGCCAAGGACGGCAATGCCGCCGCAAACCGTACCGCCATCAGCGCCACCGTCAGCGCGATCAACATCACCAGCGGCAGCACGTTCTGCATCCGTTGGAATGACTTCAATGCCTCGGGGGCCGACGACGGGCTGGCCATCGATGATTTTTCGATCACCACCGCCGGCACCCCCCTGCCCACGCTGTCGATCAACGACGTCACCCAGCTCGAAGGCAACAGCGGCACCACGGCTTTCACTTTCACCATCAGCCTCAGCAGCCCGGCTCCGGCTGGCGGCATCAGCGTCCAGTACGCCACCAGCAGCGACTCGGCCACCTCGGGCAGTGATTTCACCGCTGCCTCGGGCACCGCCACCATTGCCGCAGGCCAGACCAGCACCACCGTCACCGTGCAGGTGCACGGCGATACCGACCTGGAAATCAACGAAACCTTCCTGGTCACGCTCAGCAACCCGGTGGGTGCCGCCATCGCGCCCGGTGCAGGTATCGGCACCGGCACGATCACCAATGACGACATCGTCATCACCCCGATTGGCGCGATTCAGGGCAATGGCCCGCTGTCACCGTTCGATGGCCAACTGAAGATGACCGAAGGCGTGGTCACCGCCAAGCGCAGCAATGGCTTCTTCCTGCAGTCGTTCGGCAGCGGCGATGCCGCGCCGGATGGCGATGACACCACCTCCGACGGCATCACCGTTTACACCGCGGCCGCCCCCAACATGGTCAACGTGGGCGACCATGTGCGCGTGGTCGGCACCGTGGATGAGTTCTCCGGCAGCAGCGCCACCCCCACCACCGAGCTGGTCTCGCCCAGCGTGACCGTGCTGAGCAGCGGCAATGCCTTGCCTGCACCTGTCACGCTGACACCTGCCCTGGCCGGCCCGGCCAGCGAGCCTTGGACGCTGGAACACCTGGAAGGCATGCGCGTTTACGTGGCGCAGGGTGTGGTCACCGCGCAGACCGACGGCAACATCAACAGCGAGGCCAATGCAACGGCCAGCGATGCCAACGCGGCCTTCGAATTCGTGGTGGCCGACGTGCCGCGGCCGATGCGTGAAACCGGCATGAGCATCTTCGACCCATTCCCGGTACCGCCGGCCAAGCAGGCCACCCTGCCCTATTTCGATGCCAACCAGGAACGCATCAAGGCCTTCCCGCTGCTGGGTACCCGGCTGGTGGCCGACGCCGGCGCCAGCGTCAGCAACCTGGAAGGCGTGCTGACCTACTACGGCGACTCCTGGGAGCTGCTGTACGACCTCGCCAATCCGCCGGTGATCGGCAATGCCACCGCCACCGCGATGAGTGACGCCGGCGCCAACGACATCACCGTGGCCGGCTTCAACCTGCAGCGCTTCTTCGACACCATCAACGACCCCACCATCGGCGAGCCGGTGTTGACCACCACCGCCTTCGCCAACCGGCTGGCCAAGACCGGCGCGGCAATCTGCGACTGGGTCAAGGCCCCGGACATCCTGGGCGTGGTGGAAGTGGAAAACATCGGCACGCTCACCACCTTGGCCAACCACATCAACGCCAACTGCGCGCGTGCACCCGAGTACACGGCCCACCTGCTGGAAGGCAATGACGTGGGCGGCATCGACGTCGGCTACCTGGTCAGCACCCGCGCCGTGCGCGCCGGCCTGCCACGAGTCAGCGTCAACGCCGTGACCCAGCTGGGCAAGGATGTCGAATACGGCAAATCCCCGCTGGGTTGCACGCCGGGGGCGCCCGGCTGCGACGCCGACCCGCTGAACGACCGCCCCTCGCTGCTGCTGCGCGCCACGGTGGGCTTCGCCGACGGCCGGCAGTATCCGCTGGCGGTGATCGTCAACCACCTGCGCTCGCTGGGAGGCAATGACGACCCGGCGGACAGCCGCGTGCGCTACAAGCGCGCCGAACAGGCGCTCTACCTCGCCAACGTGGTCAATGCCATGCAGACCGCCAACCCGAGCGAAAAAATCGTGCTGGTCGGGGATTTCAATGCCTTCCCGTTCAACGACGGTTATGTCGATTCGATGGGCATCATCACCGGCAATGCCGCGCCGGAAGACCAGGTGATCGAATATCGCGCCAGCCCGGTCATCACGCCGCTGGTGCTGGGGGATGCCCTCATCACCGACCCTGCACAGCGCTATTCGTACGTGTTCGAAGGCAATGCCCAGACGCTGGACCATGCGGTGGTCAACCAGGCCCTGCACAACGACCCGGCCATCACCGGCCTGAGCGTGGAGCACGCCCGCATCAACGGTGATTTCCGCGTGGCGCACTACGGGACCTTCAACCCGCCCTACACCGCCGCCAATCCGCCGCTGCGCGTGTCCGACCATGATCCGGTGCGGCTGAGCATCGGCGTGGTACGTCCCGCCAGCGCCGACCTGAGCCTGTTCTGGACCGCACGCAGCATGAGCGCCAAAGGCGCGCTCACCACCCTCACCCTGAACAACACCGGCAGCAGCGACCTGACCGGCGTACAGGTCACGCTGGACCTGACGTTCCCCGCGTCGGCCACGGCCAGCGTGGGGGCGCCTGCCGGCTGGGATTGCAACCGCACGATTCACAGCACGTTCGTGTGCACCTCCACCAAACTGGTGCGCAGCGGCTCCAGCCACGACTTCAATGTCACGGTGAAGCCGCAGCGCCAGTTCCTGTCGACCGACGCGCTCCACTTCAGCGCCCGGGCCACCGTGTTGACCGACCCGATTTCCGGCGACAACACCGCGGAAATGACGCTGCCCTGAGGCTTGCCGCCAGGGTGTTCCCGACAAGGCGCAGCCCCCGGCTGCGCCTTGTTTTATTGCACTGCAAAAAAATCGAACGGCCCGCAAAAGGTATCATGGAGCAATTGCTCCAAATTGAAGTCACTCATGACCACGGCTGCCTCGTTCGAAATCGAATACCTGCAATTCCTCAAGCCAGACGGGACCCTGAACGCCCCCCTGCCCCCCGCCGTCCCCGACAACGACCTGCTGGTGGCGATCTTCCGGAAGATGCTGTTCCTGCGCACCTTCGACACCAAGGCCATCGCCCTGCAACGCACCGGCAAGCTCGGCACCTATGCCGCCTGCCTCGGCCACGAGGCCACCCATATCGGCATCGGCGCACTGATGCGTCCGGAGGACGTCTTCGCGCCCAGTTACCGTGAATACGGCGCCCAATTCGAGCGCGGCGTGCAGCCGCGCAGCGTGCTGCTGTATTGGGGTGGCGACGAGCGCGGCAACGCATTCGAAGGCGCCCAGCACGATTACCCGTGGTGCGTGCCGATCTCCACCCAATGTCTGATGGCCTCCGGTGCGGCGCTGGCGTTCAAGCACCGCAATGAGTCTCGCGTGGCGGTGGCAGTCTGCGGCGACGGTGGTTCTTCGAAAACCGATTTCTATGCCGCCGTGAATTCTGCGGGCGCCTTCAAGCTGCCGCTGGTGCTGTGCGTGGTGAACAACGGCTGGGCGATCAGCGTGCCTCGCAAGGCCCAGACCGGTGCCGAGACGCTGGCCCAGAAAGGTTTGGCCGGCGGCCTGCACTGCCTGCAGGTGGATGGCAATGACATCATCGCCGTGCTGGAAGCCATGCGGCGCGCACTGGACCTGGCGCGTCGCGGCGAAGGCGGCAGCGTCATCGAATTCATGACCTACCGCCTGCATGACCACACCACCGCTGACGACGCCCGCCGTTATCGCGACGATGCCGAAGTGAAAGCCGCTTGGGAGAAGGAACCCTTCCTGCGACTGCGCGCCTACCTCACCGGTCTCGGCCTGTGGGACGAAGCACAGGAGAAAGCGTGGATCGAAACCTGCAGCAAGCGCGTGGATGAGGAAATCAACGCCTATCTGAACACCCCGGTGCAGCCAGTGGAAGCAATGTTCGACTACCTCTACGCCGAGCTGCCGGAGGATCTGCATGGGCAACGCGCGGAAGCGCTGGCACGGGAGGGCCGGGCATGAGCGCACAACCCATTACCCTGATCGAAGCGATCACCCAAGCTTTGGCCCATGAGTTGCGCCAGGACGCATCCGTGGTCGTGCTGGGCGAGGACGTGGGCGTCAATGGCGGCGTGTTCCGCGCCACCGCCGGCCTGTCGGCGCAGTTTGGCCCCGAACGCATCCTCGACACCCCGCTGGACGAAACCACGATTGCCGGTTTGACCGTGGGCATGGCCAGCCAGGGCATGCGCCCGGTGGCCGAAGCCCAGTTCGATGGCTTTGTCTACCCGATGGTGGACTTCGTGATCAGCCATGCCGCCCGCATGCGTTACCGCACCCGCGGCCGCCTGACCTGCCCGATGGTGCTGCGCGTGCCGTGGGGTGGCGGCATTCGTGCCCCGGAACACCACAGCGAAGCCAACGAAGCCATCTTCACCAACGTCCCCGGGCTGCGCGTGGTGATGCCGTCCAGCCCGCAACGCGCCTATGGCCTGCTGCTGGCCGCGATCCGCGACCCGGATCCGGTGATCTACATGGAGCCCAAGCGCATCTACCGCCAGTACAAGGAGCTGGTGCCGGATGACGGCGAAGCGCTGCCGCTGGACGTCTGCTACGTGCTGCGCGACGGCAGCGACATCACGCTGGTCACCTGGGGCGCGCAGGTGAAGGAAACGCTGGAGGCCGCCGAAGCCCTGGCGAAGGAAGGCATCAGCGCGGAAGTCATCGACGTCGCCACTTTGACCCCGCTGGATTTCCCCACCATTGCCGAATCCGTGGCCAAGACCGGCCGCTGCGTGATCGTGCACGAAGCCCCGCGCACGGCGGGTTTCGGCGCGGAAATCGCCGCCCGCATCGCCCATGAATGCCTATTCGACCTGCTGGCCCCGGTTGAGCGCGTCACCGGCTATGACACCCACATCCCCCTGTTCCGGCTGGAAATGAAATACCTCCCCGGCACCGACAAGATCGTCACCGCCGCCAAGCGCGCGATGGCGTATACGTAAGGACACTCCATGAGCAAGAAGTTTTTCCTCCCCGACCTTGGCGAAGGCCTGCCGGATGCCACCATCGTTGAATGGCACGTCAAAGTGGGGGACGTGATTCGCCTCGACGAAAACCTGGTCTCCATGGAAACCGCGAAAGCGGTGGTGGATGTGCCCTCGCCGGTTTCCGGCAAGGTGCTGGCGTTGGCCGGCGGCGCGGGCGACGTGATCATCACCGGCGCCTGGCTGGCCGAATTCGAAGTTGACCCCAGCCTGCCGCAGCGTGCCGAAGGCCAGGACACCGGCCACCATCACGGCGCCAGTCACGCCGCGCCCGCAACCCCGGCCGCCCCAACCCCGGCCGCCCCCGCACCCGCTGCCAAGGCCGAAACGGAAGACGCCGGCACCGTGGTCGGCGCGATGCAGGTAGGCAATGCGGTGATCGCTGAATCCGCGCTCGCGGTCGGCGGTGTCAAGGCGGTGCCTGCGGTGCGCGCGATGGCACGCAAATTGGGCGTGGATTTGGCCCGCGTTGCCCCCACCGGGGCCGACGGCACCGTGAGCATGGCCGACGTCAAAGCCGCCGCCGCCAACCCCGCCACGCTGCGCACCGCCGCGCCGGCCACCGTTGCCGCACCGCCTGTCGTTGCGGCAGCGGCCCCCGCCCCCGCCCAACGCAGCACGCTGTCGCAGGCCGGCAAGCCGATGCGCACCCAGCCGCCGGGCGTGGCCGCCTCCGGCCAGCCCGAGCAGCTCAAGGGCGTGCGCCGCAACATGGCGCGGGTGATGGCCGACGCCCACGCCAAGGTGGTGCCCACCACCCTGGTGGACGACGCCGACCTGCACGCCTGGATCGGCAAGCAGGACATCACCGCGCGTCTGATCCGCGCAATTGTCACCGCCTGCAAGACGGTGCCGGCGCTCAACGCATGGTTCGACGGCGACAACCTCACGCGCACCCTGCACCCACAGGTGGACATCGGCATCGCGGTGGACACCGACGACGGCCTGTTCGTGCCGGCGCTGCGCAATGCCGACATGCTCGACGCCCGCGCCATCCGCGAGGGCATCAACCGCCTGCGCACGCAGGTGGAAGCGCGCAGCATCCCGGCCAGCGAGCTGTCCGGCTACACCATCTCGCTGTCCAACTTCGGCATGTTTGCCGGCCGCTACGCCACCCCGGTGGTGGTGCCGCCGTGCGTGGCGATTGTTGGTGCCGGCAAACTCTGCCACGACGTCGTGGCAGTGATGGGCGGGATTGAAGTGCACCGCCGGATGCCGATCAGCCTGACCTTCGACCACCGCGCCTGCACCGGCGGCGAGGCCGCGCGCTTCCTGAAGGCGCTGCTGGACGATCTGGGCCTTCCGAACTGATGCCCAGCGCTCCCGCCCTGCGCGCGGGAGCGTCTCCAGACCAGACGCAAGCGCGTCACCTGTCATTCAGCGCCGATGCTTGCGTGCAGCGCCGCGGAAATGCTAGCGTTTACACGCTGCGGTGCCGATCCGCCACTCTTTTCGGCGCACCGCTGACCTCTGAACCATCCCTTTGATCCGCCCGTGCACTACGGGCGCTCGCAACGCATAGCGAGGACTCTCCTCTTGTCCGAAACCAACAACGACGCCACCGGCGAAGTCGCCGAGAAGCGTGTGCGCAAGCCCCGCGTGGCCAAGCCCCGCACCCCTGAACAGGCTGAAATCGCGCTGCCCGAAGCACCGGCGGTGACCACACCGGCACCCGTACCGACGCCAGCAACGCCGGCACCGGCCCCCACGCCCGCCCCCACGCCGGTCGCGGCAGACGCACCTGCAGCATCGCCTGCCACGTCTGACGCCCAACAGCCCGCCTCTGTCGACGGCTCCGGCGGTGCGCCCGCGCAGGACGCGCAAGGCGGCGACCACGCCCGCGACGGCGGCCAGCGCATGAGCCGACGCGATCGCTTCAAAAATCGCCGCGACCGCCAGCGGGATCGCTATCGTGACGGTGGCATGCAGGAAGATGGCGGCGGCAACGGCGAGTCGTTCGTGCCGCGCCCGCATCCGCAGGTGCCGGAAGGATTCCCGGCCTATTCGCTGGGCGACCTCAAGAAAATGCCGGCGCACCGCCTGCTGGACATCGCCGAGCAGCTGCAAATCAGCGAAGGCGTGGCGCGCGCGCGCAAGCAGGACATCATCTTCGCGATCCTGAAGATCCTGACCCGCCACGGCGAGGGCGTGCAGGCCGACGGCGTGCTGGAAATCCTGCCCGACGGCTTCGGCTTCCTGCGCGCGGCCGAGGCCAGCTATCTGGCCGGCCCCGACGACACCTACATCAGCCCGTCGCAGATCCGCCGCTTCAACCTGCGCACCGGTGACCACGTTTCCGGTCGCATCCGCTGGCCCAAGGACGGCGAGCGCTATTTCGCGCTGAACATCGTTGACACCATCAACGGCGAGCCGCTGGAAGCGAGCAAGAACAAGACCCTGTTCGAGAACCTCACCCCGCTGTTCCCGCGCAAGCGCTTCAAGCTGGAACGCGGCGACGGTTCGAGCGAGGACATCACCGGTCGCATCCTCGACCTGATGGCCCCGCAGGGCAAAGGCCAGCGTGCGCTGATCGTGTCGCCGCCGAAGGCCGGCAAGACGATGATGATGCAGCAGATCGCCAGCGCCATCACCTACAACCACCCCGACGTGCACCTGATCGTGCTGCTGATCGACGAGCGCCCGGAAGAAGTGACCGAAATGCAGCGCACCGTGCGCGGCGAGGTCATTTCCTCCACCTTCGACGAACCCGCCGCGCGTCACGTGCAGGTCGCGGAAATGGTGATCGAACGCGCCAAGCGTCTGGTCGAGCACAAGAAGGATGTCGTCATTCTGCTCGACTCGATCACCCGTCTGGCCCGCGCCTACAACAACGTGCTGCCCAGCAGCGGCAAGGTGCTGACCGGCGGCGTGGACTCCAACGCCATGCATCGCCCCAAGCGCTTCTTCGGCGCCGCCCGCAACGTGGAAGAAGGCGGCAGCCTGACCATCATCGCCACCGCGCTGGTGGATACCGGCAGCGCGATGGACAAGGTGATCTACGAAGAGTTCAAGGGCACCGGCAACAGCGAAGTGCATCTGGACCGCCGCATCACCGAGAAGCGCGTCTATCCGGCGATCGGTGTCAACCTGTCCGGCACCCGCCGTGAAGACTTGCTGATCGAACCGGAGCTGCTGCAGAAGATCTGGATCCTCCGCAAGCTGCTGCACCCGATGGACGAGATCGCGGCGATGGAGTTCCTGCTCGACAAAATGAAGAACACCAAGTCCAACGACGAGTTCTTCAGCACGATGCGCAAGTAAGCCAACGTGCAATTGGTGCAAGAACAAACGCCCCGCAGCGATGCGGGGCGTTTTGCATATGGAGAATCTCACCCACCATCGGCATGGGCATCACTGCGTCGCCGCCAAGGCAACGCTGATCAAATCAGCCTTGCCCGCGGCACAAGGATGTGCCGCCCGCGGATCAAGCACGCAAGTGCTTGATCCGGCGTGCCCTAGTCCTCCAAGTTTTCGACATCGGCCCCCATGAATCGCCAAACACCGTCCACGCGCTCCATGCGCACACGGCCACCGCGCAGGATGTCGTCGCGGTCCTTGCCTTCCACCCACAGCACCGCCCTGTCGCCGTCGATGCGCCCACGCAGGACCTT